>WRBL01000013.1 GCA_009784565.1 Streptosporangiales bacterium
GCACCGCCACAGGGCCGGCGGCAGCCTGCCCTCATGCAGGACAGCAGCAAGAGGGCCCATAACGACCCTAATTTGACAAGTTAAGCCCTGGGGTGTCTGACAAGGTGAGCGTCAGGTCGACGTAGCCATTGCTGGAGGAGGAGTCTGGGCATCTCTGGGTAGTGGAGTCGGGGAACATGGGCGCCTGCCCGCTGTAGGAGTCGCCGCTGCCGGTGACCGTGAAGTTGAGGGCGGGACAGCCGTTGCCGGGCGCCTCCACGGTGTACGAGCTCGACCCCGACGGCACGATCGTGTAGCCGGTTCCGTCGCTGGCTCCCCAGTTCCCGGTCAGCCCCGTTGGCTGGCCGGAACTGGCCACGACGGCGATTCCGCCAACAACAACCGCCGATACCAGAGCGGCGATGACCAGGGACACCGTGAGGACAGACGTCTTGGTTGCGGCCGCGATGGAGGCGAGGAGGCCCTTGACCCCGACGGCCGCGTGAGCCGCGTTGCCGACGTGAGCGCCCGCGTGGGCGCTGTGGGCGACCGGGCTGACGCTGTGGGCGGCTCCCGGCGCGGAGGAGAGCGGGGGCCCGGGCGGGGGCGCGGCAGGGTGAGCGGGGAGAACTGCAGGGTGCCCGGGTGCTGTCGGCGGATGCGCCGTGATCTGCGGCGGGGCGAGATGGGGGACCGGGACCAGATGCGGGACAGGGACGACTGGGGGGTGCCAGGGCGGCGTGCTCGCGAGGTGATGCATGTGGGCGCTGACCTTGGCCGCGGACTGAGAACCCTGATGCGCGGAGATGACGTGATGCACTGGCGCGGAGGGCTGAGACGGCACGGCCGCGTGGCCGACGGGCGCGTTGGCCCCCGGCGTCAGGGCGCCGCTGGCGTGGATCTGGGCCTCGATGGACGAGACGTCGACCGTCTCTTTCACCAGCATGAACGCCTCGACCGTCAGCACAGGGACGAGGACGTGCTTGCCGGTGATCCTGGCCCGGATACTCTCCTGGCGCAGAAAGTACGCCTGGGAGCGCTTGTCCCCGCTGGTCCGAGCCGCAGACCAGCCCTGGCCGAGAAGGACGCCCCACAGCCCGAACCGCATCGCGCCGGCGAGGGAAGGAGTCGCGGCGCGGACGAGCTGCACCGCGAGGTCAGGGTGGCCGTCCTTATGGGCCAGCGCGGCCGCCTGCGCCAGGGCCGCGGTGTGGCGGGCGACCATAGCGGGCTTGGTTGCGGGCCGCTGCGCCCACGAGGTCAGGTACTGGCATAGCTGGTCGGAGGGGAACGGCCGGTACAGCCGGAGGACCTCGGGCAGGATGTCCGGCGCGCAGCGGTATCCGTCGTCGTCGGACAGGAGCAGGCCGAGCGAGGTCAGGCGCTGGCACAGGCCTTCCGGCAGCGGCGCGCCGGTCAGCCCTCCGATATGGGCTGGCTCAAGACTCGCGCCGTTCAGCGTTGCGAGCAGGCCGAGTACCTGCGCTTCCGGCAGCGGCCCCAAGTCGCGGAGCATTCTCGGCACCAGCTCGGCGATCTCGCCTGGCAGCGGCAGCTTCCCGCTCTGGCCGGCGATGCCGGCGGCCCTGATGATCAGCAGGGGGTAGCCGCGAGAGCTGTCGCACAGGCTGCGAGCCTGCGGCCGCTCGTCGGTGGGCAGTGGTTCGGGCAGGCTCCGGCTCAGCAGTTCCATGCTCGCTTCCGGGCCCAGGCCCCCGACCAGGATCGTCGCACCCTCGCTTCCCGCGGTCGCCTCGCGGCTCGCGAAGACGAGGGTCGCCGCCGGGAGCATGTCCCGCAGCGCGCGCAATTGCTCGATGCTGAAGTCCGCGTTGTCGACGTAAACGGTGATGTCGAGGTTCGCCATGAGAGTCCTGAGCTCCGCGGCACTTGGAGCGCGGTCTGAGTTTCGGTAGCAGGCCTCGAAGACGGCTTGGGCCAGGTCATCTGGCTCGCCGCTGTCAGCGGAGACGAAGACCACGCCGCCGGGCCGCGCGGGAAGCACATGCGCCGCGTACCGGAGAAGTGCGCTCTTGCCGATTCCCTGCGGACCCCAGAGCTGGACCATCTGCTTGGACTGGATGGCGGTCTCTAGCGTGGTGAGGAGCTCAGCCCGGCCGATGGGCTTGTCCGGCCGGGCCGGGAGCGTGCGGATGGACTGCCGGAGTACGGGTTTGGGAAGCTCCTGGGAGACGCCGTGATAGACGCCGCCCTTTGTCACGATGATGTTTCCGTGTCCCGTGGTAATTACCGAATCCACGACGTTGCCGAGGATCTCCGTCAGGTAATCGACGTTCCCGAGGCTCATGGAATTGATATCTGTCACGGCGCCCCCTCTGAGTCATTCCGCCGGGAGGCATACGCTAACAACACGGCTTTGGAGGAAACCCGTCATAAAACGGGTTTGGGGCATAAGAACCGGTCGGCTCTGGGGATTTTCGGGCGTCCGGTGTTCAGCCGGAGGCCATGCGGCACAGTACGGGCGCATCCACGATCGTGATCTTGCCGTAGCCGGTGGAGACTACGCGTCTCTTGCGCAGCGAGCGCAGCGCCCGCTGGACGGTGGGCTCCGCGGCCCCGCACAGCGATGCGAGTTCGGACTGCGTGATAGGAAGAACGACAGCCGTGCGACTTTCGTCGTGTCCGTACCCCTGCACAAGCTGTCACACCACGAGGGCAACCCGCGCCGTAACATCACAGTTGGTGAAGTCGACACGGTATGTGTTGGCCATCCGCAAACGGCCGACCACCGACGCGGTCACCGCGTGGGCGATCTGCGGGTCGACCTGCAGGACATGGAGGAACTGGTCCTGGCTTAGCCATCGGCCCTGAATGGGGGCGCAGGAGGTGACCGTCGCGGATCGAGGGTGCCCGTCGACGGCGGCGAACTCGCCGATTAGGTCGCCGCCCTGGCGGACCGCGAGCAGGACATCGTGCCCGTCGCGTGCGGTTCCGGTGACCTTGACCATCCCGTCCAGCAGGATCAGTGCGAAGCTGCTCACGTCCCCCTCGCGCATGAGAACTTCATCGGTCTTGTACGTGACCAGGGTTCCTGCTGCCAGTATCCGATCCCTGGCGGTTGGCGCGAGGCTTCCCAGCAGGCTCGTTCCCGGCCAGGTTCGGGCTCCCCGGCGCCGCGGTCCGTGCCCGGCGCCGCGGTTCTCTGCCGCCGCGTTAATTATCATATACGGCTATATATCCAGAATTTACGACTCCACGACAATATTTCTTGTTTTTTTATGGGGTTATCTGCTCAATCCCATCGTGCGACGGGATGAACCGGATGTGGTGAGGGGACTGTGATTACCGGGGTGTTCCCGCATGGTATTCACCGTCTTTCACAGGAGGCTCCCGTGCATCAAACTCAGGAATACCGGGCAATCCTCGCGACGGATATCGAGCGCTCTTCGGGGCGGGGGATGATAGCGCTCCGAGCAATCAGGGAGACACTGCAGTCGGAGCTTCGGGAGGCGGCCGGGCAGAGCGGGATCGACTGGGACGCGTGCCTGCGGATCGACTCGGGCGACGGGATGCACCTGATTGTGCCCTCTGACGTGCCGAAGGCCCGGCTGGTGTACCCGCTGCTCCGGGAACTGGCTACCCGGCTCCGCGCGCACAACCGCCTAGCGGGGCCGCCCGCCCAGGTACGGGTCCGGCTCGCGCTCCACGCTGGGGATGTCGATATCTCTCCCCGCGGCACGGTCTCCGGTCCGCCGCTGGAGGTGACGGCGCGGATGCTTGACGCTGCGGAGGTGAAGTCCGCGCTCAAGGCCAGCCCGGATGCTTCACTGGCCGCGCTGCTTTCTCCGCACTTCTACGATGAAACCGTTCCGCACGGCTATCCGGGAATTGAGGCCGGGGACTTCCGCAAGGTCAGCGTTGCTGTCAAGAATTACACGGGCGATGCCTGGCTCTGCGTGCCGCACACAGGAAATCAGCCGGGCGGCGGCCAGCCGAAGGATGCCGGGGAGCCCAGCGACCGTTTTTCGATGACGAACAGCGCGTCGCGCGGTGGAGTCGTGAACGCAGTCCAGCACGGCTCGCTGTACGTGGGAGGCTCGCCCGCCCGCCCGGAAGAGCGGCCATGAGACTGGCCACGCTCGTCCAGAACGCGGCCGGATCCCTGGCCGCGTCGGCGGCCGCGGACCTGTGGACCGCGGCTAAGCGGACCGTGGCCCGGCTGCTGGGCCGAAGCCGGAACCGCGGCCCCGGACAGCCGACGTCCGGGTCGGCCCACCGGTTCAGCCAGGTCAACGTCGCGCGCGAGTCCGGGACGGTGGTCGCCGTGCAGCACGGAGACCAGCATGTAACACGCGACGGGCGAGGCCGTCCCGGAGAGTGCCGCTTACTTAGCCCACTCGGCGAGGGGGAACGTGGTGGTGTGCTTGCCGCCCTTGGAGTCGATGTAGACGACCGAGATCTTGTCCCCGGGGTGGGTGGCGGCCATCAGGCCGGTCAGCGAGTTCGCGCCGCTGACGCCGTGACCGTTGACCGAGGTGATGACGTCGCCCTGGGACAGGCCCGAGTTCGCTACCGGGGTGTCGGGGAAGACCGTGCAGATCTCCGCGCCCGAGCTGGCGCCGGCCTTGCCGTGGGAACCGCCCGGGCAGGGCTTGCCCGCGTCGCCGACGCTGACGCCCATGAAGCCGGCGAGCCCGATGTGGACGTTGCCGCCGGACTTGCCCGCCTCGATGTTCCTGGCGATCGCCGTGGCCTGGTTGACCGGGATGGCGAATCCCTCGGTGCCCTCCTGCGGGAGCTGCCCGCCGGAGGCGCCGCCGGAGCCGGAGTTGCCGGACGAGCCGCCGCCCGCGGGACCGGAGCCGCCGCTGGGCCCGGACGAGGAGTTGGCCGCCGTGTCCATGCCGATCACCTGGCCGTTCGCGTTGACCAGGGGCCCGCCGGAGTCGCCTTCCTGGATCGGGGCGTTGGTCATCAGCATGTTGTGCAGGGTCTCGGTGGTGCCGGCGCCGTCATCGCTGGCCTGGATGGTCCGGTCGGTGCCCTGGATGATGCCCTCGGCGGTCGACGGCTTGCCGCCCTTGCCGCCGGCGTTGCCCAGCGCCAGGACCCCCTGGCCCGTCTTGAGGCCGTCGGAGTTGCCCATGGACACCGTCTTGAGCCCGGACGCGTTGACGAGCTTGAGCACCGCGACGTCGTTGGTGGAGTCGTACCCGACGACCTTGGCGGTGAAGGTCTTGCCCGTGTCGACCTGGGTGGCCGTGATGGACGTGGCCTGGTCGATGACGTGGTTGTTGGTGAGCACGTAGCCGTCGGGGGAGACGACCATGCCGGTGCCCTCGGCGGTGGCCTGGTTGTACTTCAGCTGGGAGGTCACGTCCACGACGGCCGGGTCGACCTTGCCCTGCAGCGCCTGGGTGTTCAGGGACGGCTGGGAACCCGCCCCGGTACCGCCGCCCGGCCCGAACCCGCCGCTCGGGGCGCCCCCGCCGAGGCCGCCGGAGGTGCCCCCGCCGAACGGGGACGCGGAGGGGCTCGATGAGGGGCTGTTGCTGAGCGTCAGGGCCGCGCCCGCGCCCGCGCCGGCCGCGAGGACCGCGACCGCCACGTAGGCGAGGATCTTCCCGGCCGAGGACCCCTGAGGCTGGGGCGGAACGCCGTACCCGCCGTATCCCCAGGGCTGCCCGTAACCGGGCGGGGGCCCGTAATGCCCGTATCCCGGAGGGGGCCCGTACCCGGACCCGGGCTGCGGCTGCCCGTAGCCCGGCTGCCCGTACCCGGGCTGCGGTCCGTACCCCGGGCCGTACCCGGGCTGCTGTCCCGGAGGCGGTGTGTAGCCCCACGGCTGCTGTTCCTGGCCCAGCGAGAGAGTCTCGTTCGGCTCCGGTGACTGCGAGCCGCTCTGCTGCTGCTCCTGCTCACCGTTGTCGTTCTCGGTCATTCAACTCGCCTTCGCGTCCCGGATCTTTCCCTCGCAACAATAGTCAACCTCACTCCGGCGGTGGATATGCCTCATACGACGGAAAGCAGTTGTTACGGAGCCGGGGCGACAGAGACCCGGATCAGCGCGCTGCGGGAGGATCCGTCCAGCTCAACCCAGGTAACGGGCAGTTCCGCGCCGGGCGCGCACCCCGCCAGGACCGAGGCGAGGGCGCCGGGAGATCGTATGGCCCGCCCGGCGGCCCGGACGATCGCGTCCCCCGGGGCCAAGGCCGACCCCGCGGCCGGGCTGCCGCACAGGACCCCTTCCACCAGGGCTCCGTAACGGACCGGTGCTACCCGGTCGGGCATCACCGCCTCCGACGCGGAAGCCAGGCAGGACGCCCCCGCCGGCTCCGTGGGCCCGGCGCCCCGGCCGGGAGGCTCGTGGCGCCGCCCGGGGACGGCGATCGCCTTGCGTGCCGGGGGGCCGTCCGCGCCCCGCGATGCCGCGGAGCGGCGCGGAGCCGGCGCGCTGGACAGGCGGGCGGGGCCGGCCGCGGTGCCGTGATCGCCGGCCGCGACCACCACGCCGAGGAAGGCACCGCCGCCGGTGGTGATGCCCGGCCCGCCCCGGCCGGCCGCGATCCGGCGGGCGTCGGTCAGCGCGGAGTCGACCGGGATGGCGAAGCCGGCCGTTCCGGCACCCGTCGACGCGGCCGTGTCCACCCCGATGACCCGGCCGCGGGAGTTGGCGAGGGGACCGCCGGAATCTCCCGGCTCGATCTGGGCGCTGGTCTGCAGCATGTCGCGCAGCGTCTCGGTGAAGTCGGCGCCGCCGTCGTTGGCCGCGATGGTCCGGTTCAGGCTGTTGATGATGCCGGGGGCGATCGTGGGCAGGTCGCCCTGCCCGGCCTGGTTGCCGATGACGAGCACCCGGTCGCCGAGCTGGACGGAGCCGGAGTCGCCGATGGGAGCCTGGGCCAGGCGGGGCGGGCGCAGAACCTGGAGGACGGCGATGTCGTCGCGCGTGTCGGTGCCGACGACACGGGCGGCGTATCTCTTGCCGGTCGAGGCGAGGGTGGTGGTGACCGAGGTGGCGTCCCGGATCACGTGGTTGTTGGTGAGGACGAGCCCCCGGGCCGCGTCGAAGACGAAGGCGGTTCCCTGAGCGGTCTCGTCGTCGTATTGCAGGGCCGCGGTGACGTCGAAGACGCTGGGCAGGATCCGGTTGTAGACCCGCTGGGCGCTCAGCGGGTCCCGCTCCCCGTGCCCGGTCAGGGCCGGGACGGACAGGGGACCGGGCGAGCTGAAGGGGCTGAGCAGGGCCATGACGCCCGCGCCGAAGGCGGCCGAGGCGACCGTGATCACCATCAGCGGCCCCAGTAGCCGCCGGAGCCGGATCCTGCGAAGCAACGACATCACCTTCGGGAATTTCCCTTAGGGTGACCATGTCATTCCTGTGTGTGACTAACCAGACTGCTGGGCCAGCCGGAACCCGCGGTTCAGCCCGGCCGTGGTCAGCGCCCCGTAGACGCGGTCGACAATCTGGTGCCGCGCGTTGAGGAAGAACGTCTGGGGAATCCCCGCCTGCACGCCGTAGGACAGCGCGACTTTGACCCGCGGGTCGAAGCCGAGCGGGTACGTAACGCCCTTGGCCTTCGCGAATTTCACCGCGGCCGCGGCGCTGTCGTTCTCGTCAAGGCCAACCAGGTTCACGTCGCGGTGCCGGGAGTACCAGCGGGCCAGCAGGGGAGTCTCCTTCTGGCAGGGGGCGCACCAGGACGCCCAGAAGTTCACGATGACCGGCTTGTCCGCGTACCGGCCGTCCAGGGAGATCTTCTTGCCGGAGGAGACGCCAGAGGACCCGAGAGCGGCCACCGAGAAGCCCGGGGCCTTCGCCGGGGCGCTCTTCCGGGCGCCCGTCCGGCCGGGCGAGGTGCCGCCGCCGGCGGTGGTGACGACCACCGCGATCACCGCGGCGACGATGACGACGATCACAGCCGTAAGCTTGAAACTCCCGGTGAACCGCATGGCAGGCAACTCTATGGCATCGCTATCGCATCTCTTACGAGGTGGATAGACGGTTTGTTAGATCTTGACACCGGAAGTCGCCTACTCTAAGGGGTCGGTTTCTGGTTAAGGAGAAGAGTTTTGGCACCTATGCCGCTCCAGCAGGGCGATCCGCCGCAGATCGGGCGTTATTCGCTGAGCGCCCGTCTCGGCGCGGGCGGAATGGGTGTGGTCTATCTCGGGCACCGGGATGACGGCAAGCAGGTCGCCGTGAAGGTGCTGCGTCCCGAATATGCCGACGACCAGGAGTTCCGGGCCCGTTTCCGGCGCGAGGTCCAGGCCATGGTCCGCGTGCGGAACCGGTACACGGTCCAGGTGCTCGACGCGGACACCGACGGGCAGGTCCCGTTCCTGGTGACCGAGTACGCCGAGGGGCCCTCGCTGGACGAGTACGTCAAGTCCAGCGGAGCGATGCACCCCGATGCCGTGATCCGCCTGGCGTCCGCGCTGGTCGAGGCGATCGCCGCGATCCACGCCGCCGGGGTGACGCACCGTGACCTCAAGCCGTCGAACGTGCTGCTGACCGACTCCGGGCCGATGGTGATCGACTTCGGGATCGCCCAGACGGCCGACAGCGTGTCGATCACGCGGACCGGCATGGCGATCGGCTCCCCGGGCTATATGGCGCCCGAGCAGATCACCGGGCACGCGGGCCAGGAAGCCGACCTCTTCACCTGGGCGATCATCGTGGCCTTCGCGGCCAGCGGCCAGCCGCCGTACGGCACCGGCCAGCCCGCCGCGATCCTGCACCGCATCATCAGCGGCAGCCCGGACATCTCCGCCGTCCCGCCCCGCCTGATGCCGCTGGTCCAGGCCGCGCTCGACCAGGAACCGTCCCGCCGCCCGACCGCGACGCAGCTGCTTCAGGACCTGGCCCCCGGCGCCCTGAGCGGGATCAGCCCGGCGACCGCGCTTGACCCGGGCATGAGCCCGCAGACGAGCCTTGACCGGGACTCCGCCGATTTCGACCGGACCCGCACGATGGGCTCCGAGGGCGCCACCCGAATGATGGGCGGCGACGGCTACCCGGCCGGCGGCTACGGCCAGACCGGGAACTACGGTCAGACCGCGGGATACAACCAGCCCACCGGGTACGGGCCGGCCGGCGGGTATGACCAGCCGCGCGGCTACGACCGGGACCCGTACGACGAGCGGCGCGGTTCGGGCCGGAAGCTGCTCGGCCCGCTCGTCGCGGTGGTGGTTCTCGTAGGGGGCGGCCTTCTCGCCTGGTCCCTGCTGTCCGGCAGTTCCACGCCGGGCACCCCGGCGGGCACGTCGACCAGCCAGACGCAGACGCAGGCCCCGGCCCAGCAGACCCAGGCCCCGGTGCAGCAGACCCAGGCCCCGACGCAAGCCCCCGCGACCACGGCGCCCGCGCAGACGCAGGCTCCGACCCAGGCCCCCACGACCCAGGCCCCCACGACCGCTCCGACGAGCGCTCCGGCCGTGGTGCCCAGCATCCTGCCCAGCTCGGCGCCGGCCAGCTCGGCCCCGGCGGGCGCGGCCGCCGCCCCTTCGGCGTCGGCCAGCGGCTGACCCGTCTGCGGGCGGTCTCAGTCGTCGGCGCTGGTGACCGGTTCCCGTGACGGGCTGGCCGTTCGCACGCCGGCCTGGACGCCGAGGACCGCGCTCCGGTGGCGGAGCGCGGCCGCGGACCGGTTCAGCGCCGCGGCCCGCTGGTCCAGCGCCGCCTCCTGCTGCTGGAGGGCGTCGTCCCGGGTCTTGAGCCACTGGGCGAGCCCGTTGTCCGCCGCGTAAAACTGGCTTCCGGTCTCCTGGGAGAGCCGGGCCCGCTTCTCGACGTCCGTCAGCGACGTGGCGTGCGCCATGTAGGCCCAGGACTTCTGGTAGGTGCCGGTCTGCGAGGCCAGGCGCAGGGCCAGCGCCGTGGCGCCCGGCGGGACCGGGACGGCCTTCACGGCCCGGCCAAAGGCGGCGGCGGCCCGGCCGTCGGTCGCGTTGAGGGAGTCGAAGCACTGAGCCGAGGAGCACGAGTTCATGCGCTTGCCGGTGGAGTTCAGGACGCGGTTGAGCGCGTCCTGCGCCCGGGACATCCCGGTACCAGCCATACTCACCTGAGCCAGGGCCCGCTGGGCCGCTGAGAGCGCGCTCTGGTGCCGGGCGACGGCGGCGTCGTGCTCGGTTACCGCGGCGTTGAGCCGGTCGATGGCCTGCTGGCGCTCGATGGCCGAGCGGACGGCGATCCCGGAGACGGCCCCGGCCGCGGCCGCGGCCAGCGTCCCGAGTACCAGGATCAGCGTCACGACCCGCCGCGCGCCCCGCGAGATCCCCCCGAACAGGTCGTCCGGGTACACGTCGGTCAGCAGGCAGGCGTAGCCGAGGGACCGGACGAGGTAGCGCAGCGCGGCGGCGAGCGCGTGATGCAGCGGCCCGGGCAGGCGGCCGCCGGCCAGCGCGACGACCCAGGCGGCGAAGATGACGGGGACCGACCCCGCGACGAGGACCCACGCCGTGACCGCCGCCGGGATCCCCAGGATCAGCCGGAACCCGACGCCCGTCCGGTTCAGCCGGCCCGGGCTGAGGTCCATGCCCGCCGGGTAACCGGGCTCCTCGTCCCCGCGGAAGGGCGGGCAGGCGTCGGTGAGAAGCATCAGGTAGGCGGCGGCCCGGCAGGTCCACCGCGCGCAGTCCGACAGGTAGCGGGCCGCGAAGCCGGGCAGCCGGCCCGTGACCAGCGCGCCGCACCACCCGATGACGGCGACGACGAACGCGCCGAGCCCGAGCAGGACCAGGATGACCAGGTGCGGCAGGGCCAGCACGAGCCGGAGCGCCACGGTCCACCGTCTCTGCGCCCCCGGTCCGGCGACCCCGACCATGACGGGCCCCGAGTGGCCCTCTGCTCCCGCGAAAGCTTCCTGCTCCAGAGTCGCCATGCGCCGATCCTACGGCCGCTCGTGCCTCTCCGCCCGCAACTGACTGCGCTGCGTGTCCAACGGTTAGAGAACGGCAATACTCCGCAGGCCTGTAGAGCCTCGAGAGGCTCCACGGGTAAGGATGCCGATGCTGATGCGGGCTGCGAGGTCCGCTCGCGGCGGGTGGTTTCGCTTTGGCGCCACTCGAGGGCTTCGGGTTCGTCGATCCAACTGACGATGGATGCATCAAGGCGGGCGATGACGTCGCGGACATCGGACGGGGCAACGTGGAAGAACTCGCGGCGCATATTTACCAGGTTGACCCGCCGGCCGGCGAACTCGTGGTGAAGGCGAGTTTCCAAACCCACCGCGTCATCACTGAAGACCATCATGTGGACGTCGTAGCGGAACGGGACGGAAGCGTCGCCCAACTCGCGGACGCGGTCCATGGGTTCAAGGCGGCGCGTCATGCCGATTTTGACCATATCCGGGCCGAAGGCGCCGACATTCGAGATGACGTACACATGCCCGGCGCGGATATTGGCGGCGCGCCTGTTGATTCCGTCGATTGCATCCTGGATCTCGGTCAGCTTGGCCTGGGCTCGGGCCGCACCATCGGCGTCGCCTTGTTCGTTGAGGGCGCTCAGCGTGGCACTGTAATGCGCTTGCTCCTTACGCAAGCGCTCCTGTTCACGCTCGAATTCGCGGCGGGCGATCGCCTCCTCGCGCAACCGGGCGCGTTCCTCCCGGGAGCGTTCTTTTTCTTCGGCGACCTTGGCAAGGTGGTCAGAAGTAACCTCCAGTTCCTGGACGCGAAGCCTGTGGTAGGTGTCGGTGATCCGGATGTCCATCGTCGCGCCGAGCTTGGAGATCATCTCCTTTATTGAGCGTGTTGGTGGATGCCTGTCGTGTGCATCCTGCTCAGGCCCGAGACCGCCTCGTCAAGTCAAGGCTTCAGCCAGCCCATCGTCGAGAGGGCTGAGGCTGGTCGCTCCACCTCTTCCGCTATCCACGGGCGTCATCTGTGCCTAGGTCCTGGTCCGCTTGAGCAGCAGTCGCTGGCGTCGAGTGAATCATCGTTTCTTCGCATATTGATGGGCTAATGGATCCTACCCGCCGGTAGTCGACTATTATGCGACGAAGGTCGTCTAGATGGATGGAAGGCTTATGGGGGTACTTCAAGAGGTCGTGCCGGAGCTTGAGGGCGAGCCTGGGCTCTGGTGCGAGAATCCTACTGTCGGTAGGATTCTCATCGTGGAGTCTTCGGAGGGGGAGAGGCGGGCGCCGCGCAGCCCATGGCTGCGCAGTCGGGGCATCATCGCCGGACCGCCGGCGGGCGAGAAAGTGAAGGTCTCGCTCACCCTGGACAGGGACCTGGTGGAAGAGATCCGAGAGACCTTCGGCGGGCAAGCGCTGTCCACGATGGTTAACGATCTACTGCGCGGGGCGATGATCCAGCAGCGCGTGGCCGAACTCGCGGATCAGATGATTGAAGAATCGGGGCCGCCAACGCAGGAAGACATCGATCAGGTCTGGACGGAGTGGCTGGCGGAATGAAGGCGACGCCACCTCCTCCGTGGGCATCGTTGGTGCTTGACAGCCAGGGGCTGTGGGCGGCGGCTCGCAACGAGGGAACGAAGGCCAAGACTTTAGTCAGTGAATCCCGCAAGGCGAGGGTTCCTATTATCGTGCCAGCCGATGTCTTGGCTGAGACCTTGTTCGGCGACAGCCGGGACGCTCAGGCGAACCAGTTGTTGAAGAAGGTGGTTATCGCGCCAACGAGCGAGTCGATCTCTCGCGCAGCGGCGAAGCTGAAGCGCGACTCAGGAATGACGGGAGTGGAGGCCACCATTGACGCGGTGGTCGTGGCCACGTCGGAGGCTGCGGGCGGCGGGGTCATCCTGACGTCCGATCCCAAGGACATCCGTGCCCTGGCTGACTGTGTCAGCGGGCGCCGGATCAGGCCGGTGACGGTGTCCTGATTTCGGTCGTTCTTACCTCTTGACCGGACTTTTGACCGATCGGTAAATTTGCGGTCGGTCAAAAGAATGGAGGAGGGATCGTGTCGTTCGCGTCCGTGTGGCCGGCCCTTCAGAATCCGATCTCCTATGCCATCCCGGTCTTCTTCGTCTGCGTCGGGATCGAGGTGGCGTTCTACGTGTGGGACGCCTCCCACGAGGCCCGGGCCGTCGGCAAGGGCTACCTGCGCGCCGACTCCCGGGCCAGCCTCATGATGGGGACCGGCGCGCTGTTTCTCATGATCGGCATCAAGTTCGTCACCCTGATCGCCTTCTCCGCCCTGTGGGTGTACGCCGCGCCGTGGCACATCCCGGCCAGCCCGTGGTGGAGCTGGCTGCTGATCACGCTCGTGGTGGACCTGTCGTGGTACTGCAACCACCGCTTCTCCCACCGCGTGCGCATCGGCTGGGCCGGGCACCAGGCTCACCACTCCAGCGAGTACTTCAACTTCACCACCGCGCTGCGCCAGAAGTGGAACCCCTGGTCGGAGGTCGTCTTCTGGCTTCCGTTGCCGCTGCTGGGCTTCCAGCCCAAGTCCATCTACGTCGTCTTCGGAGCCAACCTCGTCTACCAGTTCTTCTCGCATACTGAGACGGTGCCGAAGCTCTGGAAGCCGGTCGAGTTCGTCTTCAACACCCCCAGCCACCACCGCGTGCATCACGGCTCAGACCCGGTCTACCTGGACCGGAACTACGGCGGCATCCTCATCATCTGGGACCGCCTGCTCGGCACCTTCCAGGAGGAGATCCACCTCCCGACGTACGGCCTCACGACGCCGGTCGGCTCCTACAACGTCCTCTACCTCCAGTACCACGAGTACGGGAACCTGTGGCGGGACGTGAAGACCGCCACCAGCCTGCGCGACAAACTGGGCTACGTCTTCGGGCCGCCGGGATGGAACCCGGCCGACGGCGCGCCCCAACTTCCGGGGCAGAAAGATCCGGTCCGCCGGCCCGCGGGCCAGGCGGTATGACAGGCTGCCGTCATGGCCACCGATGCGCCCGTCCGCCCGCCCGGCACAGCGAAGCTGCCCCGCGGGGAACGTGAAATGCTCCTCCTGGACGCCGCCCGCGAGGAGTTCGGCGCGCTCGGCTACGGCGGCGCCTCACTGGGCTCCATCGCGGCCCGGGCCGGGGTCAGCAAGGCGCTGATCGTGACGTACTTCGGGTCGAAGGACGGCCTGTACGCCGCCTGCGTTGAGCGGGCGGGAGGCAACCTGCGGAACCGCATCGAGGCGGTCATCACCGCGGCCCTGCCGCCGGCGGAGGCGGTCCCGGCGACCCTCGCCGCCATCTTCGAGGGGCTCGAAGGGCGGCAGCAGGACTGGCACGTCCTGAACGACCGGACCGTACCCAGCGGAACGGCGGGCGCGGCCGCGGCCAGCGTCCAGCGGCGGGCCGTCGCCGAGCAGGCGAGCCGGGGCGTCGCCAGCGCCGAGTATTTCCAGCCCATGGAGCCCGACGACCAGGAGATCATCGCCGCCGTCTGGATGAGCGCGGTCAGTGCCGTCGTCGACTGGTGGTTCCGTCATCCCGACCGGAGCGTCAGCGAGATGTCCGAGCGCTGCGCCCGCGTCCTGGCCGCCATCACCCACATCTAGGCAGACGGGCAGCCGGCGGGCAGGCGGACGACCGCGCGCAGTCCCGGCGGGGGAGCGGCGGGCTCCAGCCGCGCCGACCCGCCGAGCGACTCGGCTGTCGCCCGGACGATCGCCAGCCCGAGGCCCGCGCCCTCCGGTTCCCCCTCGGACCGTTCCCGGGCCGGGTCCAGCCGGGTGAAGCGCTCGAACGCCCGGTCCAGGTCCCCGGGCGCGATGCCCGGCCCGTCATCGGTGACGGTCAGTTCCGCGAACTCCCCGGCCGAGGCGGCGGAGACCGTCACCCGCGACTTGGCGTACCGCACCGCGTTGTCGATCAGGTTCACCAGCACCCGGTCGATGGCGGAGGAGCCCGCGCGGACCGGGCACGGTCCGGCCGGGGCGAAGGTGACCGGTACCCGCGCGCCCGCATATCGGATAACGACAGATGAACCGATATCCGATAGGTCGGCGATCGCGTCCGCATCGCCGGAGCCAGGGCCGGAACGCTCGTCCAGGCGGGCGAGGACCAGCAGGTCCTCGGCCAGGCGGGCCAGGCGCAGCACGTCGGCGTGGACGTCGCGCGCCGTCTCGTCCCAGTCCTGCAGCGACGGGTGATCAAGCGCCACTTCGAGCTGGGTCCGGATCGACGCGATCGGGGACCGGAGTTCGTGGGCGGTATCCGACACCAGGTCCCGTTGCCGCTGCCGGGCCGCGAAAAGCCGTGACAGCGTCCCGTTCAGCGTCAGGGCCAGCAGCCGTACCTCGTCGCGGGCCTCGGGGACCGGCAGCGCGGACGGCTCACCGGTGGCCGCCACGGAGGCGGCGCCGCGCCGCAGCAGGGTGATCGGGCGCAGGGTGGACCCGACCGCCGCCCAGATCGCGACGGTGAACAGGCCGAAGAGCAGCGGGGTCCCGATCCACAGTGCCCGCCGCACGACGTCCAGGCTCGCGTGGGCCGAACTGTAGGGGACCGCCGCGACCACGACGGACCCGTCGGCGGCGCGGGCCGCGACCGCCCGCAGCTGGGCCGGGAGCCCGAACGGCGACCCGTTAAGCGAGACCGCCGACTTCGACTGCGCGGAGGCGGCCGCCCGGGACATCGGCAGCAGCGGCACCAGCCGGTCCGCGCCCGCTGACACGTCGATGATCCGGCCGTCCGGGGCCAGCACCTGGATGGTGACCGCGCCGCCGGCCACCGGCACGGGATCCGGCAGCGGCTGGGAGTTGATCAGCGCGACCACGGTGGCGGCGGCCTGCCGGGCCGAGGAGTCCGTGGTCCGGGTCAGGGACAGCCGCAGGGCGGAGAACAGCAGCAGGTCGGCGGCCAGGAACGCGACCAGCAGCCCGGCCGCCGCGGTCATCGTGACCCGGGCCCGCAGGCCGCGCCGCCGCCACCAGGCCGGGAAAACCCCGAAGAACCTAGCCACCGTCCGCCGCCAGCAGGTACCCCGCCCCGCGCACCGTCCGCACCGCGTGGCGGCCGAACGGCGCGTCGATCTTCTTCCGCAGGTACCCGACGTACACCTCGACCACGTTGAGGTCGCTGATGTTGTCCGCCTCGTCCCACACGTGCGTCAGCAGGTCGGCCTTCGAGACGACCGAGTCGCAGTGCCGCATGAGATACTCCAGGACGCAGAACTCCCGCGCGGTCAGCGGCACGACCGATGATCCCCGCCGGACCACCCGCGCCGCCGGGTCCAGGACGAGGTCCCCGGCGATGAGCACCGCGGGCCGGGGCGCGCAGCCCCGCCGCATCAGCGCGCGCAGCCGCGCGGCCAGCACCACGTAGGAGAACGGCTTGGTCAGGTAGTCGTCCGCGCCGAGGTCGAGCCCGTCGGCCTGGTCGTACTCGCCGTCCTTCGCGGTCAGGAACAGGATGGGTACCCAGTTCGCTTCGGCCCGCAGTGTCGAGCACACCTTGTACCCGGACAGGCCCGGCAGCATGATGTCCAGCACCACGCCGTCGTAGGACCCCTCGCGCGCCAGGTGCAGCCCGGTGACCCCGTCGTGGGCGAGGTCAACGGCGAAGCCCGACGCCTCCAGCCCGCGTTTCACCGCGGCGGCCAGCCGCCGTTCGTCCTCCACGACAAGCACCCGCACGCATACAGTCTCGCCCAACCGCGCGCAGAATGCCTAGGCCGGCACATCACGGGTCGGCGACGGCTCTCAGGTTCTTCACAGCATGGGTCCGGCAGACTCGGGGACACCACAATCGGGAGTGTGAGGATCGTGAACGTTTCTCCGAAGGCCGCCCGCTGGACCGTGCCGGTCGCGGCTCTCGCCGTCACCGGCGCCGCGATCGCGTCCGGGGTGATGCCGTCCGCCGGCGCGGCCCCCGTGCTGCCGGCCGAGACCCCCGCGCAGCTGCTCGCCGACGTGTCCAGCACGCACAAGATCCCGCCGCTGACCGGGACGGTGGTCGAGACGACGTCTCTGGGCCTGCCGCAGCTGCCCCAGACCGGCGACCCCACGTCCCTGTCGTCGCTGCTGACCGGCTCGCACACGGTGAAGGTGTACTGGCAGGACGCCCGGCACTTCCGGCTCTCGGTCCCGCAGAGCATGAGCGAGACCGACGTGGTCCGCAACGGAGGCACGGGCTGGCTGTGGGAGAGCAACCAGAACACGGTCACCAAGTTCACTGCCAGCCCGCCAGATAACAGCAAGAAGATGGGGAAGTTCAAGCGGGCGGCCAGCCAGCTGCCCCAGACCGCCCCGATAACCCCGCAGCAGGCCGCTGACGCGGTCCTGGCCAAGGTCGGCAAGACCACCGTGGTGTCGACGCAGTCCAACGTGGACGTGGCCAACCAGGCGGCCTACCAGCTGGTTCTCGCGCCGAAGAGCGCCGAGTCCACCATCGGCTCGGTCCGGGTCGCCGTCGACGGCAAGACCGGCGTCCCGCTGCGCCTGCAGGTCTTCCCCAAGGGCACGACGACTCCCGCGTTCCAGGTCGGCTACACCAGCATTGACTACGCCGCGCCCTCGTCGTCCAACTTCACCTTCACCCCGCCGCCCGGCGCGAAGGTCACCACCCCGGGCGCGAACGGTGCCAAGGGCGGGCCCGCGTCCAAGTCCGCCGGCTCCCTGGCGGGCGCGGGCACCTACGGCAAGGGCTGGCTGTCGGTCGCCGAGCTTCCGGCCTCGGCCCTCACATCAAACCCCGGATCATCCATAACGAATAAGGCTTCCTCGCCCGTCTCCAGCTCCTCCTCGTCGTCCGCCGGCGGGAACGGCAGCCCGCTGAGCGGCAACTCCCAGGAGATCGCCAGCGCCCTCCTGGGGTCGGGAACGAAGGTCAGCGGTGCCTGGGGCAGCGGCCAGCTCGTCCACACCAGCCTCCTGAACGTCCTGATCACTGGCGGCAAGCTGTACGTCGGCGCGGTAAGCCCGAGCGTGCTGGAATCCGCTGTCGGTCACACCACGGCCGCGGGATGACGGTGTCCGCAGGAGACGCAGGCCTGGCCATCGCCAGCGAAGGCCTGACGAAGCGGTTCCGCGGCGGCCAGCTGGCCGTCAGCGACCTCAGCCTGGAGGTGCCGAGGGGCTCGGTCTACGGGTTCCTCGGCCCGAACGGTTCCGGGAAGACCACGACGATCCGGATGCTGCTCGGCCTGGCCTTCCCCACGTCCGGCACCGCCGAACTGCTGGGAGTGAAGGTCCCCGGCCACGCGAACCAGGTGCTGTCGCGGGTCGGGTCGCTGGTGGAGGGCCCGGCGTTCTACCCGTTCCTGTCCGGCTGGGACAACCTGGCCCGCTACGACGCCGCCGACGCGAGCGCGTCGCCGAAGACGGCGAAGGCCCGGATCGGCGAGGCCCTGGAACGGGTCGGCCTGTCCAACGCGGCACGGAAACGGTTCCGCAACTACTCCCTCGGCATGAAGCAGCGACTGGCCATCGCGGCAGGTCTTCTGCAGCCGAGAGACCTGATCATCCTGGACGAGCCGACCAACGGCCTGGACCCGCAGGGCACCCGTGAGGTGCGGTCGCTGATCCGCCACATCGCGGCCGACGGGATCACGGTGTTCGTGTCGTCCCACCTGCTGGCCGAGGTGGAGCAGGTGTCCTCGCACGTCGGCGTCATGCGCGGCGGGAAGCTGGTGTTCCAGGGCTCGCTGCCGGACCTGCGCCGGACGGGCACGGCCCGGATCAGCGTCCGGACCGCCGACGAGGAGGCGGCGTCGGCGGTCTTCGCCAGGCTGGGGCTCGCCGATTCCGCGACCGTGCCCGGCACGGCCTCCGCGGCGCTCGGCGACGCCGAGCCGGAGAAGGTCTGCGCCGAGCTGGTCCACGCGGGCGTCGGCGTCCGCGGCCTGTCGGTCGAGACGCCCAGCCTGGAAGACCTGTTCGTCGGCCTGACCGGGGAGGGTTTCGATGTCGAGCGCTGACGTGGCGGGAACGACCGCCGCCCCGGCCGAGGCGGCCGGGGCGGGGGAGGAACAACGATCCGTTCGGTCCTATGGAAGGTTCCTGCGGTCCGAGCTGCGGCTGGTCTTCCGCCGTCGCCGCAACCAGCTGCTCCTGCTCGTGGTGGCGCTGTTCCCGCTGCTGATCGGGATCGCGCTCAAGATCGCCTCGCCGCACGGCGGCCGGGGCGGCGGCGGGCCGAACAACGGCGCGGCGTTCTTCGCCCAGCTCGCCGGCAACGGCGTGTTCCTCACGTTCATCGCCCTGACGATGCTGCTGATCCTGGTGCTGCCGGTCGTGGTCGCGATCGTCTCCGGGGACTCGGTGGCGGGAGAGGCCGGCTACGGGACCCTCCGGTACCTGCTCGCGGTGCCCGCCGGGCGCACCCGACTGCTGTCGGTGAAGTACCTGGCCATTGTCTGCTTCGCGGTGGCGGCGACGTTCATCGTGGCGATCGTGGCCCTGGTGACCGGCCTGGTGCTGTTCCCGGCCGGGCCGGTGACCCTGCTGTCCGGGGACACGGTGCCGCTCGCCTCCGGGCTGCTGCGGGTCCTCTACGTGACCCTGTACATCTCGTTCGCGATGGCGGCCGTCGGCGCGATCGGGCTGGCGATCTCCACGTTCACCGAGCACGGCATCGGCGCCATCGCCGCGGTGATGATCCTGATCGTGGCCAGCGAGGTCACCGATCAGGTGCCGCAGTTCGCCTCGGCCGGGCCGTACCTGCCCACGCACTGGTGGACCATGTTCGCAGCGCTGCTGCGGTCCCCGGTCGACACGACCACCCTGTGGCACGGACTGGCCTCGTTCGCCGCCTACACGGTGATCTTCGTCCTCATCGCCTGGGCCCGCTTCACCACCACGGACGTCACGAGCTAGGAGGCTATTCCGGCCAGCCGGCGATGGTGTGGACGGTGCCGTTGGTCTCCACGAGGCGGGAGGGGAGACGGAGGCTGGTCAGCCACGCGGGAGCCTGCCAGCCCCGGATGACCGCGGCGGTGGCGGCGGTGTTGGCGTCCGCGCAGGACGCCGCGGCCACGCTCACGGTGCGCCAGATCGGGGCGGCCGGCATGGCGGTGCGCGGATCGAGAATGTGGTGCAGCACGTTTCCGCCGCGGCTCCACCGGCGCGCGGCGGTCGAGGACGTCGCCAGCCCGCCGTCCCGGATGGCGATGACCGCCACCGGCCCGGCCGGGGCGGCGCCGACGGTCCCGGTCACGTCCTGGACGCGGATGCGCCAGCCGCCCTCGGGCGGCGTTCCGGAGACCGCCGTGTCCCCGCCCAGGCTGACCAGCACACCGCACCCGAGCTTGTCCGCGATGCGGGCCGCGGACCGGTCGGCGGCCCAGCCCTTCACCGTCGCCCCCAGGTCCAGCTGGACGCCGGCCGGGAGCGTGACCCGGTGCGCGGCCGGGTCGACCGATACTTCCCGCCAGCCGGGGATCATGCCCACGCCGGGCCTGGTGGCGGGGCCGTTCGGGGGGACCTGGGCGAAGTCCCGGTCGTAGCCCAGTGCCGACAGTGCCCGGCCGACCGTGGGGTCCACATCGCCGTCGGTCAGGCTGGCCGCTCGCAGCGCGACCGAGACGGCCTCGGTCAGCAGCGGGCTCACTACCACGCTGACCAGACCGGATTCCCCGGACGTGGTCCGGCCGAGCCGGGAGACCTCCGAGTCGGGACGGAAACGGCTGCAGGCCCGGTCCAGTTCGGCCAGGTCGGCGGAGAGAAGCTCGCGGGCGTCGGGAAGCTTGTCCGGCGCCGCGACCACGATCTGGACCAGCATCCCCAGCGCCTGCCATGAGGCGGCCGCTGTGGAGGAGCTAGGGACGCTCATCCGCTGCTGGTACCGCCAGACGTGCTAGTCGGGGCGCTGGACTGCACCGGGGCCGACGTCGGTGCCTGCAGGGTGCCCGAGCCGCCGGAACCGCTGCTGGAGCTGCTCGAACCGCTGCTGGACCCGGCGGAGCCGCTGCTCGAACTGCCCGAGCCGCTGGAGGAGCCCGAACCGCTGGGCTTGTGAGTGCTCGAGGGCCTGGCCGACGGGGAACTCGCTGGCTTCGGCGCCGCGCTCTTGGGCGCCACGGTCTTCGGAGCCGGCTTCGCGGTGCTGGCCGCCGCGTGGGTCGCGCCCGGCAGCAGGACAGTCACCACTCCCGCGGCGGCGAGACTGGTGACGGAAACGGCGGCGGTCGCGGAGGACAGGCGCTTCCGGCCCTGCTCACGTTCGGCCACGGCCCGCGCCACGGCGGCCCGGCGGGTACGGAACTGCGGGTTGCTCATGTCTAAAAGTGTGCCCTGCCAACTTGTAAGAGGCATTCGTCCGGCTTCAGAGGACCCTATGAAGTGTAGTCGCTCCGGCTACCCCTGAACGGGCGTGGCTAACGGGCCCCGGAAACTGCGATCATTGGCGGATGAGCGACGCTGCTTCGACCGCCGCGTTCCGCGCGGCGCGTGACTTCCTTATTCAGCACCGTGACGACTACGCCACCGCGCGGCGCGACTTCTCCTGGCCCGAGCTGACCGAGTTCAACTGGGCCCTCGACTGGTTCGACGTCCTCGCGGCCGAGAACCCGGACCGGGTCGCGCTCCGCGTCGTCGGCGACGACGGCTCGGATGAGGCGCTGACCTACGCCCAGATGTCGGCGCGCTCGTCCCAGGCGGCGAACTGGCTGCGCGGCCTCGGCGTCCGGCGCGGCGACCGGATCCTGCTGATGCTCGGGAACGTCGTCCCGCTGTGGGAAGTCATGCTGGCGGCGATCAAGCTGGGCGCGGTCATCATCCCGGCCTCGACCCTCCTGGCCCCGGCCGACCTCGTCGACCGGGTCGAGCGGGGCGAGACCCGGCACGTCATCACCGACACGGGCCAGGCGCCGAAGTTCGCCGGCGTCCCCGGCGACTACACCCGGATCGCCGTCGGAGACGAGACCCCCGAGGGGTGGACGTCGTATGCCGGGTCGCGGGACGCCCCGGAGACGTTCGAGGCCGATGCCGTGACCAAGGCCGGCGACCCGCTCCTGATGTACTTCACCTCCGGCACCACCTCGAAGCCGAAGCTGGTCGGCCACACCCACGCCAGCTACCCGGCGGGCCACCTGTCCACCATGTACTGGATCGGCATCCAGCCCGGCGACGTCCACCTGAACATCTCCTCGCCCGGCTGGGCCAAGCACGCCTGGTCCAACCTGTTCGCGCCGTGGAACGCGGGCGCCACCATCCTCATCGTGAACCAGGGCCGGTTCAACGCGGCCCACCTGCTCAAGACCATCGGCGACTGCCGGGTCAGCACGTTCTGCGCGCCGCCGACCGTGTGGCGCATGCTCATCCAGGCCGACCTGTCCGGAGCGGACACGTCGAAGCTCCGCGAGTGCGTCGCGGCGGGCGAGCCGCTTAACCCCGAGGTCATCGAGCAGGTGAGCCGGGCGTGGAACATCACGATCCGGGACGGCTTCGGCCAGACCGAGACGACCGCGCAGATCGGCAACACGCCCGGACAGGAACTCAAGCCGGGTTCGATGGGCCGCCCGCTTCCGGGATACCCGGTCGTGCTGGTCGAGCCGGTCTCCGGCCAGCCGGGCACGGACGGGGAGATCTGCCTGGACCTGTCCGACAAGCCGCTCGGCCTGATGACCGCCTACCTCGGCGACCCGGACAAGGACGCGGAGGCCAAACGCGGCGGCTACTACCACACCGGCGACGTCGCCACCGTCGACGACGACGGCTACATCACCTACGTCGGCCGGACGGATGACGTCTTCAAGGCCTCCGACTACCGGATCTCCCCGTTCGAGCTGGAGAGCGTGCTGCTCGAGCACGAGTCGGTGGCCGAGGCCGCGGTCGTCCCGTCGCCCGACCCGGTGCGTCTCGCCGTGCCGAAGGCCTACGTGGTTCTCGCCGCCAGCGCCACGCCCAGCCGGGAACTGGCCGCCGACATCCTCGGGTTCTGCCGGGAGCGGGTCGCCGCCTACAAGCGGATCCGGCGCATCGAGTTCGCGGACCTGCCCAAGACGGTGTCGGGCAAGATCCGCCGGGTCGAGCTGCGTGCCCAGGAGGACACGCCCCGCGACGGCCGCGGCACCACCGAGTTCTGGGAAGAGGATCTCAAATAACACCCGAGCCAGGGCGGGGTTGAGAATATCTTCAGAGGTTATACCGACATTACGCACGGTTGGGTGACGCATCCTGTACCGCGTGAGCGGAATCAACCCATCAACTCTGCCCTGGTACCTCAGCCGGGCCACCGGTGTCGTCGCCCTCGTGCTGATGACGGTGGTCCTGGTCCTCGGCCTGCTGGTGGCGCGCAACGGGCGGCTGCCCGGCCTGCCGCAGTTCGCGGTGACCGGGCTGCACCGAAACCTGTCGCTGCTGTCCGTGGTGTTCGTGGCGGTACACATCGTCACGGCCATCGCCGACAGCTACGTGTCGATACCGATTACCGCCGTGATCGTTCCCTTGACGTCCGGCTACGAGCGGCTCGCGCTCAGCCTGGGCGCGGTCAGCCTCGACCTGACGCTCGCCGTCATCATCACCAGCCTGATCCGGAGCCGGCTCAACCTGAAGACCTGGCGGGCCGTCCACCTGCTGGCCTACGCCAGCTGGCCGGTTGCGTGGCTGCACGGCTACACGGCGGCGGCCGACCTGCAGTCCGGCTGGCTGTTCGGCCTGGCCGCCGTCTGCCTGCTGGCCGTCATCGCCGCCGTCGCCTGGCGGCTGATCGCCGCCGCCCGGGACATTCCGCGGGCCGAGCGCGTCGGCCATCTCATGTCCGCCGTCCACCGCCGGATGACCGGCCCCATGCCGGCTCTCCGTGAGCCGCACAGCCACCGGCGTACCACCACGGGAGGCCCGAGATGAGAGTGTCCACCGCCATGCCGCGCGCGACCACCCTGCCCCGGCTCCTGCCCGAGGACGGGAACCCGGAGAGCATCCGGGCCCACCTGGCCCGCCACGGCCGCATCCCTTACCGGGGCAACACCGGAGTCCTTATCCGCGATCTGGAGCAGTCCGGGCTCGCCGGGCGCGGCGGTGCCTCTTTCCCGGCGCACCGTAAGTTCGCCTCCGTCCTGGAGAACGCCGCTAAGCGGCGGGTCGCGCCGGTCATCGTCGCCAACGGCGCGGAAGGCGAACCCGCCAGTTCCAAGGACGCGGCCCTTCTCGGACTGGCCCCGCACCTGGTCCTGGACGGAATCCAGCTGGCCGCGGAGACGCTCGGCGCCGACCGGGCCTACCTCTACACCCACTCCGTCAAGCTCGGCGACCACGTCCGGCAGGCCCTCGCGCAGAGGCACGAGGACCTGGTCGCCGTTGAGGTCGTGGTCGCGCCGCCCCGCTTCCTGGCCGGCCAGGAGACCGCTCTGGTCAGCCACCTGAACGGCGGCCCGGCGGTTCCCACCTTCAGCCCGCCGCGTCCCGGCGAGCGCGGCGTCAGCGGCCTGCCGACGCTGGTCCAGAATGTGGAGACCCTGGGGCACTTGGCCCTGATCGCCCGGTACGGTCCGCAGTGGTTCCGCGAGGTCGGGATCCCGGACGGGTCTGGCAGCCTGCTGTCCACCGTGCGCCGCCCCGACGGACGGGCGCGGGTGTTCGAGGTGCCGTTCGGCCTTCCGCTGCGGGATCTCCTCGGAGACCCGACGTGGATCGGCGCGGTGCTTCTCGGCGGGTACCACGGCACCTGGATCCACACTGACCAGGCGCTCCGGCTCCGTCTCGACAACGATTCGCTCTCCGCTGTGGGAGCGTCCGTCGGAGCCGGCATCGTGGTCGCGTTGCCGGTGGACGCCTGCGGGCTGATCGAGACAGCCCGGTCCGTTCGGTATCTCGCTCTTGAATCAGCCGGGCAGTGCGGGCCGTGCCTGAACGGACTGCCCCGGATCTCGGCCGCGCTCACGGACCTCGCCCGCTGCCGGGCAGGCCGCAGGACCCTAGGGGACCTGCAGCGGTGGTCCGGGCTGGTGGCCGGGCGCGGCGTGTGCCATCACCCGGACGGAACAGTCCGGTTCGTGCGCAGTGCCCTGGAGACGTTCGCCGGGGAGGTGGAACGGCACATGCGCGGCCAGTGCGGTGCCACGCGGCGCGAGCCGTTCCTGCCCGTGCCCTCGGACGTCGCCCGGGCCGAGGAGGACTGGGTATGAGCAAGCAGCAGCAGAAGCTGCGGGTCGACTGGACCGCGTGCGTCGGCAACGGTGCCTGCGCCGAACTGCTCCCGGAACTCATCGAACTCGACGAGTGGGGCTATCCCGTCGTCGACGGCCGCCCGCTCCCCGTTCTCCTGGAACGCGAGGCCCGCTCCGCCGTCGCGGCCTGTCCCAAGCTCGCCCTCAGGCTGATGCAGTCCTAACCCCCCGCCACTCCCCGCAGGAACGGTCCGCGGCGTGCCCCCGTGCGCCCCGGGCCGTTCTGCTTTGTCCCGCCCTTGACGCGGCATTATGGCAGTGCCTATATTTTGAGGGTAACTTTCATTTCAGAGTCACACCTGAAAGATGGTGACTGTCATGAAGGAATCGACTCGCCGCTGGTGGGCGATGGTGGCGATCGCCCTCAGCACGCTCGTCGTCTCGCTCGACCTGACCGTGCTCACCCTGGCCCTGCCGACCATCGGCCGGACCATGCACGGCTCCACCGGAGACCTGCAGTGGGTCACCGACGCCTACTCCCTGGTCATGGCCGCGCTCATGCTCCCCGCCGGACTGCTCGGCGACCGCTACGGGCGCAAGCGGCTGCTCCTCGCCTCGCTGGTCGTCTTCGCTGTCAGCTCGGTCTGGGTCGCCTATTCCACGGGCATCGGGGAACTGATCGCGGCCCGGGCGGTGCTCGGCGTCGGCGCGGCCGCGATCTTCCCGATGGCGATCGCCGTCGTCTCCGTGCTGTTCCGCGAGGACGAGCGGCAGCGGGCCATCATGATGCTGGCCGCCGCGATGTTCGTCAGCTACCCGGCCGGGCCGGTCCTCGGCGGGTTCCTGCTCGACCATTTCTGGTGGGGCTCGGTCTTCCTGATCAACGTGCCGGTCGTGGCGCTGGCGATCCCGGCCGTGATGTTCCTGCTGCCCGAGTCACGGTCGCAGTCGAAGCCGTCGCTGGATGCCGGCGGCATCGCGATCTCGAGCGCGGGGCTGATCGCGCTCACCTACGGCTTCATCCGCGCCGGGGAGCGGGGCTGGAGCGACCCCGTCGCGCTCGCGACGATGATCGCGGGTGCCGTCGCCCTGGTGCTGTTCGTCGGGTGGGAGCGGCGCACCGTCGCGGCCGGCCGGGCGCCGCTGGTGGACCTCGCCCTGTTCAGGGTGGCGGGTTTCCGCTGGGGCACGATCCTCATGATGTGCGTAACGTTCGCGATGTTCGGCCTGATGTTCACCGTGCCGCTGTACTTCCAGGACGTCCGGGGCCTGGCGCCGCTGGCCGCGGGAGTGCGGATGCTGCCGATGGTCGGCGGGATGCTCGTCGGCATGGCGCTGGGCGGCAAGCTGTCCGCCGACCGGGAATCGAAGGCAGGGGAAGCTCTCCCGCCGGTGGTCTCGGCCAAGGCGGCGGCGACCGCCGGGTTCGGCACCATGGCCCTCGGCCTGGCGGTCGGAGCGTTCACGGCCCCCGGGTCCTCGACCGGGTTCGCGCTGACCTGGATCGCGGTCATGGGCGTCGGCCTGGGCATCGCGCTTCCGTCGGCGATGAACGCGGCGGTGGCCCAGCTGAGCGAGGAACGCAGCGCGTCGGGCGGCGCCCTGATCCAGGCCGTCCGGCAGGTCGGCGCGACCATCGGAGTGGCGATACTCGGCACCGTCATCAGCAACGCCTACGCCGCCCGCCTGCCTTCGCTCGCGCATCTTCCGGCGGCGGCCGCGGCCGCGGTGCGGTCCGGCGTGGCCGGGGGAGCGGACGTCGCCCAGGCGGCATCGTCTCCCGTCCTGCTGGGACAGGTCCGGTCGGCGTTCGTCGGCGGCATGGACGTCATGCTGTGGACCTGCGCCGGGATCGCGATCGCCAGCGCGCTGCTGGCCTGGATGTTCCTGCCGAGGCGGTCCGGCGGGCAGAATGAGGAACGTGACGCACGCGAACCCGAGACCGGACATCGTCCACCACGGCAGCCTGCGGGAACGTAAGAAGGCCCGGACGCGTGCTTCCATCCGGGAGCACGCGCTCCGGCTGTTCTTCGCCCAGGGGTACGCCGAGACCACGGTGGAACAGATCGCCGCCGCCGCCGAAGTGTCGCCGTCTACCTTCTTTCGCTACTTCCCGACCAAGGAAGACGTCGTCCTCCACGACGACATGGACGTGCTGCTGCAGAACGCGATCGAAGCCCAGCCGCCGGAACTGTCCCCGGTCGCCGCGATCCGGGCGGCGGCCCGGTCCGCCGTGGAATCGTTCGGCCCGGAGCAACTGGAACTGTTCCGGGCGTCCACCGAGCTGACCATGACCGTCCCGGAGGTCCGGGCCCGGGCCATGGACGAGTTCGCCCGGACCATCGATCAGATCGCCGCCGCTGTGGCCGCGCGGGCCGGGCAGTCCGCTCCCGACCTGGACGCGCGAGTCCTGGCTGGCGCGGTCGTCGGCGTGATCATGTCGGTCACCATGCCCTGGGCCGAGGTCGCCGCCGGGGAAGCCGGTGTCCGGTCCCTCTTTGACCGCATCGACGAGGGCCTGGCCCTCCTGGAAGCAGGCCTTCCCCTGTAACCGTCTTCGGAGGGCCGGTTACTTGCGGACGCGGAACCGAAGGATGGTGACGGGTGGGTTATCTCGGGCGTCAGCGGCGCCAGGTCCGCTGGGACCTCGCTGCCTCGACCGTCGCTGATGCGGTCGCGACCGTCCTGCGGCATGAGGGACGTAGGCCTCCGTTCATTCCCGGCCGGGTGCGGGTGTTCGTCAACGACGACGGGCGGTTGCGGGCCGGGATTCTCAGCAGCCGGGTCCATGGCCGTCCTGTCCTCAGGGGCAGCCTTGAAGCTCGCGATGGCGGGACTGTCCTCGACGGGATCATCCGGGAGTCGCCCTTCCAGATTCTCACTCCGGTGATCGTCGCCGTAGGTGCTGTTGTCATGGGGTTCATAGCCGTGGACCACATGTTCATGGGGGACGCCCTTGTGGCCGTCATCGGAGTGTTCTGCCTCGTTGCGGGGACCTGGGTGGCGTGGACGTCGCTGAGGTCGAGGACCTCGGAATTCGACTCCGACTGCGAGGAACTGCTGGAAGGCCTGGGCTGGCTCACGTCGCCGGGAGGAAAGTCATCCGGACGACGGGAATGATGACGTGTCATGTAGTGTTGGCGCACTTGCCTGCCTCGATAAAGGGGTATGGGCAGGTCAGATCGAAGGAGCGTCAACATGCCAGCCGTAACCGTGGACAATCTCCTGGTCCTGCCGAGGGTCACCGAGCCAGCGCCGACCGCCGAGGAACGATCCGTCGCCCAGGTAACGACCGCGCCGTCCGCCTACGAGGGGGAGGGGTTCCCGGTCCGGCGGGCGTTCGCCGGGGTCGGCATGCGGGAGCTTGACCCCTTCATCCACATGGACCAGATGGGCGAGGTCGAGTACGCCGCCGGGGAGCCGAAGGGAACCCCGTGGCATCCGCACCGCGGCTTCGAGACCGTCACCTACATGATCGACGGCACGTTCCGCCACCAGGACTCCAACGGGGGCGGCGGCCTGATCACCAACGGCGACACCCAGTGGATGACCGCCGGCGGCGGCATCCTGCACATCGAGGAGCCGCCGGAGGAACTGGTGGCCAGCGGCGGCCTGTTCCACGGCTTCCAGCTCTGGGTCAACCTGCCGCGCGCGCTGAAGATGACCCAGCCTCGTTACCAGGACATCCGCGCGGGCCAGGTGGCCCTGCTCACCTCGGCCGACGGCGGCGCCCTGCTGCGGGTCATCGCCGGCTCGGTCGACGGTCACGACGGTCCCGGCTCCACCCACACGCCGATCACCCTGGTCCACGCGACCGTGTCGCCGGGCGCCCAGGTCCGGCTGCCGTGGCGGTCGGACTTCAACGCCCTCGGCTACGTCCTCGCGGGCTCCGGCTACGTCGGCGCCGACCGCCGCCCGGTCCACACCGGCCAGCTCGCGGTCTTCGGCCACGGAGAGTCCCTGACCATCGGCGCGGACACCGTCATGGACGGCCCCAGCCCGTCCCTGGACATCCTGCTCCTAGGCGGCCAGCCGATCCGCGAGCCCGTCGCCACCTACGGCCCGTTCGTCATGAACACCCGGGCCGAACTGGTGCAGGCCTTCGAGGACTACCAGAAGGGCCGCCTGGGCAGCATCCCCGCCCAGCCCGCCAGCGAGGTCGTCCCCGAGGACTCCCACCCCGGCCACGACGTCCTGTAAACCGCTTCCGAGCGGCGTTGGCTCCGGCCCGCTACCGGACCACGCTCTGGCGTCCCGGCGTACACTCGCGGTCTCTGCGAGGGTGCGCCGGCTCGGCCGCCCTTCGCCGTGGACAGGCCTCAGCCCGGTACGCGGCCGCACCGGGGTCAGGGCAGCACGGTCAACCACCACCCTGGCCACCCGCTATCCGCACCAGTTCACGCGTTCGACGGGCGCGCCTGGCGGTCAAAGCGGACGTAGAACCAGAAGCGGGTACCCGGTTACAGTTGACGGCCATGAGCCTCGCGCTATGGCCGGTCTTCCAAGATGGCCAAAAGCACAGCCTTTGCGATGAGGGCGTCCCCGTGTTCCGTGCCTATGAGGAACTGGACGCGATAGCCGTCGCAGCCGGGCGCAGGCCGCTGGAGTCCTTCGACGAACACGCCGATGTTCCGGCCGCCGTAGTCGCGCGGCTGGCCGAAGAGGCACAGGACCTGCCAGACCTCTCTGCCTTCCCGGTCGTCTGGCATGACCCCGCTGACGCGGTGGCAACCATTGACGGGATCCTTTCCGCGCTCGCCTCCCCGGACCTCGAATGGGATGGCCGCGAGGACCCCGAGGAAGTCTCGAACGGACTGAAGAGCATCCGCCAGGTCCTTCAGCAGGCGGTCGTACGCCGGGCGCGCTTTAACTTCACTATCGCGTGATCGCGCCCCGGCCAGAATTCGAGGGCAAGGCGCCAGTGCCCGGGTTCTGGCTGGTCCCGGGCTGAGGCGGTGCGGGCAGGCGGGTGGCTGAGGCGCTGGCTGAGGGTGGAGCCGTGACCCCGATGCGGCCGCCTGCCGGACTTGGCTCTCGCTCGGGTCGAGGGCGGCCGGGCCGTCACGACCCCGCCCAGACCGCGGGGCCGCGCCGGAACGCCGGAGCGTGGTACCGGAGGCCGACCGGGTGCCGCAAGCGTGGGTGCGGGAGGCTGTCCTGCCCGGGCCCGCGCCGACCCCGTCCACGGCGTCTCTAGCCGGAAACGCGGAAGGGGTGTGTGTCGGCTTGGTCGCGGTAACGACCAAACAGGCACACACCCCACGCAGTGAATGCGGATATAGGGGATAAATCCCCAGTCACCCCCGTCAGCGGAGGCGGGGCTGCTGCTACGAGCCGCTGCCCTTCAGCAGGGTGAGCAGGTTGGTGCCGTTGGGGGAGCCGAGGCCGGTGCAGGCATCCCATCCGGGGCCGGCGCTGTAGGCGCCGTTGTTGCCGGAGGTGATGTCGTTGAACCCGGTCGCGGCCTTGCCCGCGGTCACGCCGCTGTAGAGCGACGTCTGGATCAGGCCGAACTTCTTGCCGGTCGACTGGGCCAGCCGCGCGATGAGGCCCGCCCACAGCGGCGCCACCGCGCTGGTGCCGCCGACCACGGTCTGCTGGCCGTCCACGACGACCGAGTAGCCGGTCGTCGGGTCGGCGTTGCCGGCCACGTCCGGGACCCCGCGGCCGGACGTCGAGCCGCCCGACTGGTTCGGCACGCCGGCCTGGGCCTGCCAGGACGGCAGGGCGAACACGTCGCTGACGCCGCCGCCGGTCGCGCCCTCGTTGGAAGCGGTCTCGTTCCACACGACCTCGGAGGAGATCGTGGTGCCCGAGCCCTGCAGCGTGGTCCCGCCGCAGGCCAGCGCGTGCGGCGACGACGCCGGGAAGTCGGCGTGCTGCTTGTTGTCGGTGGCGCCGTCGGTGCTGCCGTTGTCGCCGGACGCGCAGCACACGGTCACGCCGAGCGTGGCCGCGTCGGCGAGGGCGTTGTCCAGCGAGGTGCGGCTGGCCGCGGCCCAGGAGTCCTCGGGCCCGCCCCAGCTGATCGACACGACGGTCGGCGTGGGGGTGGCGTGGACGGCGTTGGAGATCGCGTCGATGAAGCCCTGGTCGGTGTTGGGCGCGAAGTACACCTTCTGGGCGGCCTTGGGGGCGACCGCGCCGGCCACCTGGATGTCCAGTTCGACTTCCCCGTCGGCCTGGCTGCCCGTGGTGTTCTTGCCGCCGTCGACGCTGACGTCCGTGATGGACGGCACCGGCATCTTCAGCCCGCTGAAGTAGGTCTGCATGTCCTGGGTGGTGTAGCCGCCGCCCAGTTCGATGATCGCGATGGTCTGCCCGGTCCCGTCGGTGTTCGCCGGGAACGCGTACAGGTCGGCCACCTGCAGTGCCGTGTAGGACGAGGCCGCGGACGCCTTGGCCTGCGGCAGGGCCCGGAACTGGGCCCGGGCCTGCGGCCGCGAGTCCAGCCCGAGCACCGCCGTCACGACCTCGTGCACCGCCGAGGGCACCGAGAGCCCGCCGGTGCGGTACCGGTGGGTCACGTTCCCGCTCCCGTTCGGGGCCGGGCTCTCGACCTGGGACAGCTTCGTGCCGAACGCCGCCTCCAGCTTCGCGGCCGTCCCGGCGACCTTCAGCAGCCGCTGCCCGGGCAGGATCTCGGTGACCCGGAGCCCGTGCTCCTCTGCCGTCTCAGTGGCCTGCTTGATGTCTTCTGGTGACGCTCCATAGCGTGCGGCCAGTTCCGCGGGCGTGATCGTGGTGCTGCCCGTGACCAGGTCCTGCGGCAGTTCGGCCCGCCGCCGGAGCACGAGCGTGACGGTGATCTCCTCATCTGGGTTGACGGTCCCCGACTGCTGCGCGCCCGGCAGTGCTCCCCGTTCGCTTCCCGGGAGCGGCACGAGTTCTGGCATGAATTTCCCCCTAGGCTTAGTAGGTCTTAGGGAGATTCTTTCGTGATCAGGCCGCCGTCGCGCAACAGATTCGGGGAGTATCTGTCCGTTATTTTTGGCGTTCGAGCCGGATAACCACCGACTTGGAGGCCGGGGTGTTGCTGACGTCGGCCACCGAGTCCAGTGGGACGAGAACATTGGCCTCGGGGAAATAGGCGGCGGCCGATCCGGGAGGAGTCGGATATTTCACGATCCGGAACTCGGGGGCCCTCCGTTCCCCGTCAGCCCACACGCTTACCAGGTCCACGATGTCCCCGTCGGCGAACCCGAGCGAGGAAAGGTCCGCCTCCGACACCAGCACGACGCGGCGCCCGTGATGCACCCCGCGGTAGCGGTCGTTGAGCCCGTACACCGTGGTGTTGAACTGGTCGTGACTACGGAGCGTCTGGAGCAGGAGATGCCCCTCCGGCGCCACGACCGAAGTAACGGGATTAATGCTGAAATTGGCGCGCTTGCTGGCGGTCGCGAACTCCCGCGTGTCGTGCGGCGGGCGCGGCAGCGTGAATCCTCCGGGCTCGGCGACCCGCGCGTTGAAATCGGAGAATCCGGGCACGACGGCGGCGATGTGGTCACGGACCACCGAGTAGTCGGCCGCCATCTCGCCCCAGCCGATGTCCTCGCCGAACATCGCCAGGCCCAGCCGGCAGATGATGTCGGTCTCGCCCCGCTGGTGCGGGGAGCCGGGCGCGAGCTTCCCGTGCGAGCCGTGCACGACGCTCATGGAGTCCTCGACGGTGACGAAACCGTTCGGGTCCCGCTCGGTCCGCCCCAGGCAGGGCAGGATCAGCGCCTCGGTGCCGTGCACCAGGTGCGAACGGTTGAGCTTGGTCGAGATGTGCGCGGTGAGCTCGCACTTGCGCAGCCCGTCCCAGGTGGCGCCGGTGTCCGGCGTGGCCGACGCGAAGTTCCCGCCGAGTCCGAGGAACACGTCGACCTTGCCCTCGCGCATGGCCCGGATCGAGTTGACCGCGTCCCAGCCGTGCTCGCGGGGCGGCGCGAAGCTGAACTCCTTGTGCAGCGCGTCCAGGAACTCCTCCGGCATCTTCTCCCAGATGCCCATCGTCCGGTCGCCCTGGACGTTGCTGTGCCCGCGCACCGGGCACGGGCCGGCGCCCGGCCGGCCGATGTTGCCGCGCAGCAGCAGGAAATTCATGACCTCGCGGATGGTCGGCACCGCGTTCTTGTGCTGGGTCAGGCCCATGGCCCAGCAGACCGTCACGGCCTTGGACGCGACGACATCGTCGGCGAACGCGGCGATCTCCGCCCGGCTGAGCCCGCTGTGGGTCTCGATCTCGGCCCAGTCGAGGGCGCGCCAGGCGGCCGCGGCCTCGTCGAACCCGGCCGAGAACTCCTCGATGAAACCCTTATCCAGAACGGATTGGCCGTTCTCCTCCCGCTCCAGAAGCTCCTTGTTCACGCCGGCGAAGAGCGCCAGGTCGCCGTTGAGCCGCACCTGGAGGAACCGGTCGGCCAGCTTCGTGCCGCCGCCGACGACGCCCTTGGGCTTCTGCGGGTTCTTGAACCGCATCAGCCCGGCCTCGGGCAGCGGGTTGACCGCGACGATCTTCGCGCCGCGCTGCTTGGCCTCCTCCAGGCCGGACAGCATCCGGGGGTGGTTGGTGCCCGGGTTCTGGCCGACGATGACGATGAGGTCGGCGTGGTCGGAGATGTCCTCCAGGGTGACCGTGCCCTTGCCGATCCCGATGGTCTCGGTCAGGGCCGCGCCGGAGGACTCGTGGCACATGTTGGAGCAGTCCGGCATGTTGTTGGTGCCCAGGCGGCGGGCCAGAAGCTGGTAGGCGAACGCCGCCTCGTTGCTGGCCCGGCCGCTGGTGTAGAACACGGCCCGGTCCGGGTCGCTGAGGGAGGTCAGCTTCGAGGCGATCTTCTTATACGCCTCGTCCCAGCTGATCGGCGCGTAGTGGGTGGCGCCGGGGGCCAGGTACATCGGCTCGGTGAGCCGCCCGTTGGACTCCAGCCAGTAGTCAGACTGCTGATTCAGCTCCTCGACCGAGTGCTTCGCGAAGAAGGCGCGGTCGACCCGCTTGCGGGTGGCCTCCCACGCGACCGCCTTGGCCCCGTTCTCGCAGAACTCGGCCATCTTGCGGTGACCGGCCGCCGGGTCGCCCCACGCGCAGCTCGGGCAGTCGAACCCGGTCGTCTGGTTCAGCGTCAGCAGCGTCCTGGCGGACCGGACCGGGCCCATCTCGGCCATCGCGTACCGCATGGCAACCGCCACGCCCGGCACGCCGACCGCATAATCCTCAGGCTCCTCGATGCGCAATTTCTTTCCCTCGGCAGTCATATAGCCACAATAGGTGGCAGCGTGAGCAGAGATCCTGTCGACCTCTGCTTAGAGAACCCGCGGTCTAGAACGCCACCCGCTGGTCGTGGGTGTAGACGTTCATCGACGCGCCGCGCAGGAACCCGACCAGGGTGAGCCCGGACTCGTCGGCGAGGTCGGCGGCCAGGGAGGACGGGGCGGAGACGGCGGTCAGCATGGGGATCCCGGCCAGCACCGCCTTCTGCACCAGTTCGAAGCTGGCCCGGCCGCTGACCATCAGGGCGTGCCCGGCGAGCGGAAGCATCCCGTTCAGCAGCGCGTGCCCGACCAGCTTGTCGACGGCGTTGTGGCGGCCCACGTCCTCCCGGACGATGACCAGTTCGCCGTCCGGCCGGAACAGGCCGGCCGCGTGCAGGCCGCCGGTGGAGGCGAAGACCTTCTGCGCGGCCCGGAGCTTGCCGGGGAAGCCGGCGATCGCCGCCGCGCAGAACGTGGTCGTGTCCTGCGCCAGCGGCGCCTGCGGCAGGACGCAGATGTCGTCGATGCTGGTCTTGCCGCATACCCCGCAGGCACTGGTGGTCATGAAGGACCGGCGGGCGTGCTCGGTGCTGACGGAGACGCCGCCCGCCAGCGTGATGTCGGCGATATTGCCGATGTCGTCGTGGTTTTCATGGTGTTCATGGCGGCAGGAGGCGCCGTCGCAGAGCTTGATCTCCTTGACGTCGTCGGGACCGCGCACGATCGCCTCGCCGACCAGGAACCCGGCCGCCAGGTCGATGTCGTCTCCGGGCGTGCGCATCGTCATGGTCAGCGCCTCGCCGTCGACCCTGATCCCGAGAGGTTCCTCGGTCGCGAGAAGATCCGCGCGGTATGCCGCTCCCGCGCTCTTCTCCGGTGACTCCGGCAGCGTGACCTTCAGCACGCGCCGCCGCGTCGTTCGCCCACTCACGGCAGGTTCCTTCCGCTCGCCTTTCCGTCATTCAGGCTAACGTCCGGACATTGCGGGTCCATGCCGCAGGGCTGATTGGAATCTGTTCTCAGCTGATAGGACGGGCCAGCGAGACGGCGTGGCGACCCAGGCCAGTGAGCCCGACCGTGGCGCGGGACCAGTCCGGCACGCCGTCGAGGTCCAGTTCGTCCATGTCCCACGACAGGTTGCGGTCGAGGACGGCGACGCCCAGAGCGTGCAGGGCCGACATGGCGAGGATCACGTCCACGTCGATCGTCCGCCGCAGGTTCTCGCGCTCGGCGTCGGTCAGCTGTTCCAGGGCGTACCGGGTGTCGGCCAGCCGGTAGGAGGCCTCGCCCAGCGCGGCCACCGGGCAGGGCCCGTCGCTGCGGGCCAGCGTGAGCAGGAAAGCCGGCGCCAGGTCGCGGAAGTGGACGGCCACGGGGGAGAGCCGGCCGCTGTTCGGCGGGAAGAGCGTGCTGCCGGTCTCGGGATAGACGGACAGCAGCCTCAGGACGAGGTCCAGGGGCCGGTCGGCGAGCCCGGCGTCGCGCGGGACCAGCGTTCCGCGGGACGCCCGGATCAGCCTGGCCGCCTTGGACCACCCGACTAGCCGGGTCAGGTAGGGGAGTTCGGTGCTGGAACGGACCGGACGGGCTAGATCACCGGTGTCCAGAAGATGAACCAGACGACGGGCATCATCCAGGCGAATATGACCCGTTCGGGTGATTTTCCGGCCGTCGCCGAGCCAGGACAGGAGCCCGCGGATCTGGCCGGTGAGCACGGCCTGTCCGGCGGCCGAGGCCATTTCAGATGGTGACGATATGACTCCGGTAGGTGTCATGATGGCCACTGTAAGGGGCTGGACCTGCGGAAAGCGGTCTACGACACGCCGGACAGTTCCCGGATCTGCGCCACGGTCCGCGTCACCTCATCCGAGAGCGGGGCGGGGACCCGGCCCGGGTAGCAGCGGGCCAGGGACTCGTAGTACCACAGCTGCCGTCCGGGGTCGGAAACGCTGAACCGTGACCACATCGCCGGCCCGTCGGCGCGCAGGTCGGCGACGATCGACCGGGCGTTGTGAAGTTTGTCGCAGGCCGAGACGAGGAGGACGTCGGAGTCGCCGTGGCCCGCGAGGCGAGCGATGTAGGCCTCCTTACGTTCCCTCCACGGCGGCTTGGGCTGGCCCGGGACCCCGACCGCGTCCGAGCATCCGAGCACCGTATCGGCCACATGGGCGCCGAATTCCGCACGGATCCGCGCCTCGGTCGCCGCCCCGTCCTCGGAGTCCTCGACGGCGTCGTGCAGCAGTCCGCTGATGGCCGCGTCCTCGCCGCCGCCGTGCTCCAGGGCGAGCGCGGCGACCGACATGACATGAGCCACATACGGGATCGTCCCGCCCTTGCGCAGTTGCCGAGCGTGGATCTCGCTGGCCATGAGGAAAGCGTGCTGAAACCGGCCCGTGAGCATCGGAACATCCGTCATGACAGTCACTCTAGAACTCTCCGCTAACTTTGATGCCCGCTGGAGGGTTCGCGGAGTGTAAGGGTAAATCTCCCATATGGGCAAATTTGGGTTGTTTGCGTGTTGACGTTACGCTGCCGTGATGTCAGGCGCTCTGAAGACCGCCGCATGCCCTGAGTGCCACGAGCACACGCTTCTGGGCGGTCTTCCCTCTGAGCGCGAACTCCTCGGGAGGGAACCCTTTGAGCAGCTCTGCTACTCATGCACGTCACAGCCTCGCTCGCCGGATTCCGGCCGTCGCCGCGCCCGCTCTGGGCATCGCGGCCACCGCGTTCGCGGTGGTCGGCACGCCGGCGACGAGCATGGCTGCCACGCACGCCCCGGCCGCGCACCACGCTGCGGCCGCGCGTACGACGCGGGTGGCGTCGGTTACGCGCAAGGTGGCCACGGCCGCCAAGCAGGCCTCCAAGCAGGCCTCGGCCCCGACCTCGTACTCGGTGCAGTCGGGTGACACGCTGAGCTCCATCGCTCGGCACTTCTACAAGGAGTCGAGCTTCTGGACGGCCGTGTACCAGGCCAACAAGAGCACGATCCACTACGCGGACAGCATCACGCCGGGTCAGTCCCTGACCATCCCGGCCAAGCCGTCCAGCGCTCCGGCGGCCCCGTCGTCCCTGTCCGCCCCGGCCCCCCAGCCGGTGGAGCAGCAGTCGGCGCCGGTGGAGCAGTCCGCTCCGACCCAGTCGGCGGACACCGCATCCTCGGACACGTCCACCTCGGGTGACAGCAGCTTCCAGCAGTGCGTCATCTCGCACGAGTCCGGCGGCAACAGCCAGGTCACGAACTCCAGCGGCCACTACGGCCTCTACCAGTTCAGCCCGTCGACCTGGGCCGAGTACGGCGGCAACCCGTCGGACTTCGGCAACGCCAGCGCCTCCGAGCAGAACCAGGTGTTCGACAACGCCATGGCGCAGGGCGGCCAGTCCAACTGGTCCGCCTACGACGGCTGCTGATACCAGCGCCCGTCCCGGCCCCGCGCTGACGCGGGGCCGTTAGCGGGACGGCGGGTCGGCAGCCGAGGGGGCTGCCGGCCCGCTTTCCCCTTTCCCCGGTTCAGTTATGGCCGCCGGAGCCGACCGGGCCGACCTCGGCGTTGGGGTTGCCGCCCAGCAGCTCGATCTTCAGCGGCGACGCGAACTTGTGGGTCATCGGCGTGTAGGTGTTCGGCGGGGTCATGATCATTTCCGTGGCGTCGAACTCGGTCGAGGACTTGACGCTCGCCGCGTACAGGATGCCGAAACTGGCGGTGTTGCTGCCGGAGACGGTGACCGTCGGATTGCCCTGGGAGCCGGACCGCTGCAGGGAGAACCGCATCTGCTTGCCGGTGGCCTTGTCGATCCCGATCAGGTCGACCCCCGGGAACCCGGCCGTGTCGCAGGGGGACGAGCCCGAGTTGACGAGGTTGAAGTTCGCCTCGGCCCGTCCGTCGGCGTCGGTCCCGGGCCCGCCGCCGACGCCGTCTTCCAGCTTCAGCTGCGACGCGTCGCAGGAGCTGTGCTGGCCGGGCACCGCCCCGGCGGTCGCCGCCCCGGGCGGCGGGCTCGCGGACGCGGACGCCGTCGCGCCGGCCGTGGCCGCTCCCGGCGACGGGCTCGAGGCCGCCGACGCCGGAGCCGGCGGGGCGCCGGACGGGGAGGAGCTTCCCGAGGCCGACGTCGTCGGCCCGCAGGCGCTCAGCAGCAGGACGGCCGACAGCGGGCCGATGGCGATCCCCGTCTTGGTGGCGATGTTCATGGTGCCCCTCGTGAGCATGGAAACGACGCTGACGAGCCTGGAAGGTACCCGGGATATCACCGCAAATAGCCGTTATTGCCCGAAGGGGCACTCGATCGTGCCTCGACGGTAACCGCGGGCCCCTCATAGAAGCCACTCGTCCTTCCATGCGTGATCGTAGCGCTGCTCGTTGCAACCGGGCTTGTACACGGCCATCAACTCGCGGGCGATCTGCTCCCGGTGCGCCGCGGTGCCGCCCGGCACCTCGTAGACGCAGATATAGAGGCTGAACTTCGACCCGGCCCGCTTGATCCAGGCCGGGGCCCGCGGGTGCCGGAACGGGAACCGCTCGGCGGACAGGTCGTCGGCGTGCCCGACGTAGATGACCGCGTACCGTTCCTTCGCCGGGTCGGGCTTGTACATGACGGCGTAGACCGCGGCCGCCGCCGGGGGAGTCCAGCCGGCCAGCACGCGCGGCCCCTCGAACGGGTACCCGGCCAGGGATCCCAGACGGATCACCGCATGCTCCGCATCAGTCCAGCACCGGCAGCAGGTCCGCCAGTTCTTCCAGACTCGCCAGGTCGTGCCCGGAAAGCAAGAGGTCGGCGTGCGGCGCGGCGACCATCATCCCCAGGGTGCTGGGCTGGAAGTCCTTCACGTGGCCGGCGTGCGGGTTCATCCAGACGATCCGGTAGCACAGGCGGTGCAGGCGCTCCATCGCCGACGACAGAACCTCGGGCGACCCCCGGTCCAGGCCGTCGGAGCAGATGACGACCACCGCGCCCCGGGCCAGCCCGCCGCGCCCGTAGCGGCGGATGAAGGTGTCCAGGGACTCGCCGATCCGGGTCCCGCCGTCCCAGTCGACGACGGACTCGGCCGCCCGCTCCAGGGCCGCGTCCGGCCGCCGCGGGTTCAGGTCGCGGGTGACGCGGGTCAGCCGGGTGCCGAAGCAGAACACCTCGACCCGCGCCGCCGCGTGCCGGGCGGTGTGGGCGAACTGGAGCAGGTGGCGGGAGTACCCGGCCATCGAGCCGGACACGTCGAGGATGAGGATCAGCGGCCGGAGCTTGTACTTGCGCCGCCGGAAGTACAGCTCCGGCGGCTCGCCGTGGGCCCGCATCGTCTCGCGGGCCATGGCCCGGACGTCGATGACCCGGCCGGACGTCGCGCCGGGCCGCCGGCGGCGGGTGCGCCGGCGCGGCGGCGTCAGCCGTATGCGGGCCATGATGCGCCGCAGCGCGGCCAGTTCCTCGGGGGTGCAGGCGGCGAACGACCGGTGCTTGAGGGTGTCCAGGCCGGAGGCGACCAGGCCCAGGGACTGCTCGTCGGTGTCGTCGGAGCCGGCGTCGCCCGGGTCGACGCTCGGCACGACGAACGGGGCCTCGGTCTCCGGGACCGCCGTGAGGTTCAGCTCGATCCAGGACCGGGCGGGAGAGTCCTCGCCCAGGAAGTACTCGCGGAACACCCGGTCGTAGGTGCCGAGATCCTCGCGGCGGCTGATCAGGGTGGCGCGGCCGGCCCAGTACAGGTCCACCAGGTCGGAGGGGTCCAGCACCGAGGCCGCCGCGACGTAGGTCAGCACGTCGCCGGTGCCGACGGAGACCCCCGCGCCGCGCAGTTCGTAGCCGAAGCCGGCCATCAGCGTCGTGAACGGGCCGGGCTCCGGGGGCGGGTCAGCCCTCACGCCTCTCACCCACCGGAGACGATCTCCGTCAGGTTGCCGGTGACCAGGTCGGTGTCGTCGCGGTCCTTGACCACCGCGCCGAGCGTCTCGCCGGCCGAGGCCACCGTCAGGTCGGTCTCGCCGAGGACGCCGAGGGTGCGGACCCAGTCGATGGTCTCGGCGACGCCCGGCGGCTTGGCCAGGTCCATCTCCCGCAGTCGCTGCACGGCGCCGACGACCTTCGCGGCCAGCGCCCGCTCGGCGGAAGGCTCCCGGACCGCGACGATCTCGGCTTCCCGCTCGGCCGCCGGGTAGCCGATCCAGTGGTACAGGCAGCGGCGGCGCAGCGCGTCGTGCAGTTCGCGGGTCCGGTTGGAGGTGAGGATCACGACCGGGGGAGACGCGGCGCGGACGGTCCCGATCTCGGGAATCGTCACCTGGAAGTCGGACAGGATCTCCAGCAGGAACGCCTCGAACTCGTCGTCGGCCCGGTCGATCTCGTCGATCAGCAAGATCGCGTCCCCGCCGGCGCGCACCGCCTGGAGGAGGGGCCGTTCCAGCAGGAACCGCGGCCCGAACAGCTGCTCCACCGCATCCCCGGCGGCCGCGCCCGGGGCGTCCGCCGACGACAGCGCGCGGATCTGCAGCATCTGCCGTGCGTAGTCCCACTCGTACAGGGCCTGGCCGGTATCGATGCCCTCGTAGCACTGCAGCCGGATCAGGGTCCGGCCGAAGACCGACGCCAGGGCCTTGGCGACCTCGGTCTTGCCCACGCCGACCTCGCCCTCCAGCAGGACGGGACGTCGCAGCCGCAGGGCGACGTGCAGAACCGTGGACAGGCCGCGGTCGGCCAGGTAGCCGCCGTCCCGCAGGGCGGCGGTCAGCTCGTGAACGCTCGCCGGGTACTCCACGGCCGCCGTCAGCGCCGGGAGTCCGGCCCGAAGACCAGGTCGCGCAGGCCCCCGCCCGACGGGTTGAGCTTGCCCTCGCGCTCGAGCCGGGCCCGCCAGTTCGCCGCGCGGTCCTCCTCGCATGAGCCGCCGAACTCGTCGAACCCGACTCCGGCGTCGGTCATCCGCTTGCAGCCGTCGCCGGCCCCGCCGGCCGCGGCCAGGTCGGCCGCGCTCTGGGACTGGCCCTGCCAGACCTCGCGGAGTACTTCCAGCGCTTCCGTCTTCTTCTCTGCGCTCATGGCCGGACTGTAACCCGCGCGCGGCGTCCCGGCGAGAGCCGATTAAGGGAAGCCTTAATCGGACGGCGAGGTCCGGGCGGATGCGGCGGCCCTGGGTGGCGAGCCAGACGGTCGCCGGGGTCAGCGGCATGTCGGCGTGCTCTACCCCGAACGGCGCCAGGGCGTCCACGACCGAGTTGACCACGGCGGCGGGGGAGCCGACGGTGGCCGCCTCGCCGACGCCCTTGGCCCCGATCGGGTGGTGCGGCGACGGGGTGACCGTCTGGCCGAGCTCGGGGGTGGGGACTTCCATGGACGTGGGCAGCAGGTAGTCCATGAACGACCCGGCCAGGCAGTTCCCGGACTCGTCGAACGGGATGAGCTGCATCAGCGCGATCCCGATCCCGTCGGCCAGCCCCCGGTGGATCTGTCCTTCGACGATCATCGGGTTGATCCGGACGCCGCAGTCGTCGACCGCGATGAACCGGCGGACCTTCACCTCGCCGGTGCCCGGGTCCACGTCGGTGACGCAGATGTAGGCGCCGAACGGGAACGTCAGGTTCGGCGGGCTGTACACGGCCGAGGCGTCCAGGTGCCCCTCGACCCCGTCCGGCAGCGTCAGCGACGAGTGCGAGGCCCGCGCGATCTCGGCGATGCCGAGCGCCGTGTCGGGGTCCCCGGCCACCCGCCAGGCCCCGCCCTCCCACACGAGGTCGTCGGAGGAGACCTCCAGCATGGCCGCGGCGACCAGCCTGGCCCGTTCCCGGACCCGGCGGGCGGCGACCGCGGCCGCGGCCCCGGACACCGGCGTGGACCGGGAACCGTACGTTCCCAGGCCGAACGGCGTCCGGTCCGTGTCCCCGTGGACGACCTCCACGTCATCGACGGACAGGCCCAGCTCGTGCGCCACGATCTGCGCGAACGTCGTCTCGTGCCCCTGCCCCTGCGTCTGGACCGAGACCGCCAGCACGGCCTGGCCGGACGGATGAACGCGCAGGTCCGCGCCGTCGGCCATGCCCAGGCCCATGATGTCCATCAGGTGCCGGGGCCCGGCGCCGGTGCCCTCGGTGAAGAAGCTGATCCCGATGCCCATGTACTCGCCGCGCTCCCGCCGCGCGGCCTGCTCCTTGCGGAGCCCGGGGTAGTCGGCGATCTCCAGCGCGAGGCGAAGCGCCCGGGGATAGTCCCCGGAGTCGTACTCCCACCCGGTCGGGCCCGTGTAGGGAAACTGCGACGGCTGCAGCAGGTTCTTCATCCGCAGGGCGGCCGGGTCGGTGCCCAGCCGCCGGGCCAGCAGGTCCACGAGCCGTTCC
>WRBL01000014.1 GCA_009784565.1 Streptosporangiales bacterium
GGGCGCGATCATCGGCGTCGGCGCGATGGAGTACCCGGCCGAGTACCACGGCGCTTCCCCCGAGACGCTGGCCAGGCTCGCGGTCAGCAAGATCATGACGCTGACGTCGACCTACGACCACCGGATCATCCAGGGCGCCCAGTCCGGCGACTTCCTGAAGACGGTCCACCAGCTGCTGCTGGGCGACGACGGCTTCTACGACGGGATCTTCGAGAGCCTGCGGATCCCGTACGAGCCGATCCGCTGGATCAAGGACTTCCCGTACGGTCACGAGGACGACGTCACCCGCTCCGCGCGCGTGCAGGAGCTCATCCACGCCTACCGGGTCCGCGGCCACCTCATGGCCGACACGAACCCGCTGGAGACCACCCAGCGCAAGCACCCCGACCTGGACGTCAACCAGCACGGCCTGACGCTGTGGGACCTGGAGCGCGAGTTCGCCACCGGCGGGTTCGGCGGCAAGCCGCTCATGAAGCTCCGCGACATCCTGGGCGTCCTGCGCGACTCGTACTGCCGCACCATCGGCACCGAGTACATGCACATCCAGGACCCCGAAGAGCGCCGCTGGATCCAGGGATGCGTTGAGGTTCCGCCGTCGCGCGCGACGCACGACGAGCAGATCCGCGTCCTGTCCAAGCTGAATGTGGCCGAGGCCTTCGAGACGTTCCTGCAGACCAAGTACGTCGGCCAGAAGCGGTTCTCGCTGGAGGGCGGCGAGTCCCTGATCCCGCTGCTCGACATCGTGATCAGCGAAGCCGCGGAGAACAACCTCGACGAGGCCATCATCGGCATGGCCCACCGCGGCCGCCTGAACGTGCTGGCCAACATCGTCGGCAAGTCCTACGGGCAGATCTTCAAGGAGTTCGAGGGCAACCTCGATCCCAAGTCCACCCAGGGCTCCGGCGACGTGAAGTACCACCTGGGTGCCCAGGGCACGTTCACCGCCCCGTCCGGCAAGACCATCCCCACCGAGCTGGTCGCCAACCCGAGTCACCTCGAGTGCGTCAACCCGGTGGCCGAGGGCGTCGCCCGGGCCAAGCAGGACCTCCTGGACAAGAGCGAGGGCGGCTTCACCGTCCTGCCGGTCCTCGTCCACGGTGACGCGGCCTTCGCCGGCCAGGGCGTCGTGGCCGAGACGCTGAACCTGTCCCAGCTGCGCGGCTACCGCACCGGCGGCACCGTGCACATCGTGGTCAACAACCAGGTCGGCTTCACCACCTCCCCGCAGTACAGCCGCTCCAGCGTGTACGCCACCGACGTGGCCCGGATGATCCAGGCGCCGATCTTCCACGTGAACGGCGACGACCCCGAGGCGGTCGCCCGGGTCGGCAGGCTGGCCTTCGAGTACCGGGAGACGTTCCGCAAGGACGTCGTGATCGACATGATCTGCTACCGGCGCCGCGGCCACAATGAGGCGGACAACCCCAGCTTCACCCAGCCGCTGATGTACGACGTGATCGAGGCCCGGCGCAGCACCCGCAAGCTTTACACCGAGGCCCTGATCGCCCGCGGCGACATCACGATGGAAGAGGCCGAGGCGGCCTTGCGCGACTACCAGCAGCAGCTGGAGCGCGCGTTCACCGAGACCCGCGAGGCGAACGAGCAGCCGACCCAGCCGGGCACGGTGGCCGTCCCCGAGCCGGCCGTCGACGGACCGGCCAGCCAGGCCAGCGTGCCCACCGCGATCTCGCAGGAGTCCCTGAAGCAGATCATCGACACGCAGGTCGAGCTGCCCGAGGGCTTCACCGTCCACCCGCGGCTGAAGCCGCAGCTGGAGCGGCGGGCCGCGAGCGTCGGCGACGGCACGATGGACTGGGCGACCGGCGAGCTTCTCGCGTTCGGCTCCCTGCTGACCGACGGGCACCCGGTCCGGCTGGTCGGCCAGGACAGCCGCCGGGGTACCTTCGGCCAGCGGCACGCCACGCTCGTCGACCGGCACACCGGCGAGGAGCACTCGCCGCTGAAGACCCTGGACAACGGCCTGAACCGGTTCTTCGTCTACGACTCCCTGCTGTCGGAGTTCGCGGCGATGGGCTTCGAGTACGGCTACTCGGTGGCCCGGCCGGAGGCGCTGGTGCTCTGGGAGGCGCAGTTCGGCGACTTCATGAACGGCGCCCAGACGATCATCGACGAGTTCATCACCTCTGGTGAGCAGAAGTGGGGCCAGAAGTCCAGCGTCGTGCTGCTCCTGCCCCACGGCTACGAGGGTCAGGGCCCGGACCACTCCAGCGCCCGGATCGAGCGGTTCCTGTCGCTGTGCGCCCAGGACAACATGACCGTGGCGATGCCCACTACGCCCGCGAACTACTTCCACCTGCTGCGGTGGCAGGCGCTGGGCGGCCGGGGCAAGCCGATGGTCGTGTTCACGCCGAAGTCGCTGCTGCGCTCCAAGGCCGCCACGTCCGCGGCCGAGGACTTCACCAGCGGCACCTTCCAGCCGATGATCGGCGAGCCGAAGGACTTCAACGCCTCGGCGGTCAAGCGGGTCGTTCTGTGCAGCGGCAAGATCTACTACGACCTTGAGGCGCAGCGGAAGAAGGCGAACAACAACAGCGTCGCCATCGTCCGCACCGAGCAGCTGTACCCGATCCCGGTCGAGGACCTGCGGGAAGAGCTGTCGCGCTACCCGTCGGACGCGGAACTGGTCTGGGCGCAGGAAGAGCCGTCCAACCAGGGTGCCTGGCCCCGGATGGCGCTGCGCCTGCCGGAACTGCTCGGCCGGCCGCTGTCGGTCGTGGCCCTGCCCGCGAGTTCGGCTCCGGCCTACGGCTCGGCGAAGGTCCACGCGGCCACGCACAAGGAGATCGTGGAGACCGCTATCCCCGCGGAGGCCTAGGGCATGTACTTCACCGACGCCGGCATCGAGGAACTCGAGGAGCGTCGCGGGGACGAGGAGGTCAGCATGGGCTGGCTGGCCTCCCGCCTGCGCGATTTCGTCGACCTCAACCCGGAATTCGAGACTCCGGTGGACCGGCTCGCGAAGTGGCTCGCCCGCCTCGACTCCGATGACGACGATTAACCACAACCGCATATAGCCGAACGGATCGGGCCGCCTCGATCGCACCACCCCTTCTCTCCCGGGAAGCGGAACGCGACGAGTGCGGCCCGTCCGCGTATCCGCGGCCCTCTCCTCTCCCGGGGAACGCGATATATCGTGCTAGCGTAGGACTGAGAAGCAGGAGAGGAGTCTCGCATGAGCCCGGTTTTCCGACACGGACGGCTCCGCCTGTACCTGCTTCGCCTGCTGGACGAGGAGCCCCGGCACGGCTACGAGGTTATCCGGCTGCTGCGCGACCGGTTCATGGGGATCTACGCCCCGTCTCCCGGGACGATCTACCCGCGCCTGGCCCGGCTCGAAGAAGAGGGCCTGGTCACCCACGACGAGGCGGACGGCCGCAAGGTCTACCGGATCACCGAGGCCGGCCGCGAGGAACTGCGCAGGCGCGGCAGCGAACTCGACGAGCTCGAGGCGGAGCTGGCGGCGTCCGTCAACGACATCGTCCGCGAGGTCCGGGAAGACGTCCGGGACACGGTACGGAGCCTGCGCGAGGGACTGACCCGGGCCGCGCGCGACCAGGACCGCCAGCCCCGGGATCAGGCCAGGGAAGAGGCCCGCGATCAGGCCCGGGCCACCCGCGACCAGGCCATGCGCCACGCGCAGCGCATCCGGGAAGAGGCGGCGCACCTGCGGGACGAGGCGGTTAACTGGCTCGGCCGGGAATGGGGCGACCGGGAAAGCCGCGATAACTGCGGGGACCCCCGCGATATGGCGGCTTTCCAGGACCTGGAAAGCCTGGCCCGGGATTTCGCCGCCGATATAAGAAAGGTCGCCTGGGAATCGGAGGCCCTCGGCGGCGACGTTCTCAATTCGCTGCGCGGAATTCTCCAGGACACGCTCGACCGCATCAAGACCGAGGTATTTACACCGCCGCCCGGCCCTTCTTCAAAGGAGACCGGGGAAAAGGACGATACGTCAGGTCCGCACGGCGGGAATGACGGCCAGGGCGGGCGTTCCGGCGGAGCGGACGCGGCCGGCGGGGCATGACAGGGGGCGCCCGGGCGATCCATGTGTTCGCCCGGGCGCCCCGGAAATCACAGCGCCAGCGGCGCCTAAGGAAAGATCAGGGCTTGAATACGATCTTGCCGTTGTGGGTGCCGTCGATCATGGCGCCAAAGCCCTCGGCGGCCTGCGACAGCGGGAGAACCCGGTCAATCAGGGGGCGGGTGCCGGTCTGCTCGCAGAAGCGGATCAGGCGGCCCAGCTGGTCGCGGGTGCCCATCGTGGAGCCCACGACAGAGAGCTGGGTGAAGAACACCCGGTTCAGCTCAGCGGACGGCGTCTGGCCGCTCGTCGCCCCGCAGGTCACGATGCGGCCGCCGGGGCGCAGAGACTTCAGCGAGTGGCTCCAGGTGGCCTGGCCCACCGAATCCATCACCACGTCAACCCGCTCCGGAAGCCGGGCCCCGCTCTCGAAGGCCTGGTCCGCGCCGATCTTCAGGGCCGCGGCCCGCTTCTCCTCCGACCGGCTGGTCGCCCACATGCGGTAGCCCGCGGCCCGGCCGAGCAGGATCAGGGCAGTGGCCACGCCCCCGCCGGCCCCCTGGACCAGGATCGTCGACCCGGGCTGGGCCCCGGACTTGTCGAACAGCATCCGGTAGGCGGTCAGGTACGCGGTCGGCAGGCAGGCCGCCTCCTCGAAGGAGAGCGCGGCCGGCTTGGGCACCAGGTTGCGGCGGGGAACGGCGACCTTCTCAGCGAACGTTCCGGGGTACCGCTCCGACAGCAGGGACCGCTTCGGGTCCAGCGTCTCGTCCCCGTTGCCCGCCTCCGGGTCCCCGATCACCCCGTGGATGACGACGTCGTTGCCGTCGGAGTCGACGCCCGCGGCGTCGCAGCCGAGGATCATCGGCAGGCGGTCTGACGGCAGGCCCACCCCGCGCAGGGACCACACGTCATGGTGGTTGAGGGCGGTGGCCTTGACGGTGACGACGTCCCACCCGTCAGCGGGCTTGGGGTCGGGCCGCTCCCCCGTTTCCAGGGCGCTCAGCGGGTTCTCGGCATCGATACGCGCGGCGGTGACAGCAAACATGGTGACGACATTACGGCAGGCACCGCGCAAGCGGGAGAACCGGGACCGTCTCGAGGGATACGTGGGGGGTGAATGTGACGTCCACCCCTTCTCCCCGAACTGGACGACTCGTTCACCCCCATAGACGGGGAACGACGTCACGTCCAGTCCCCTGGCGATCGGGGCAGCGGGCGATCGGGGCAGCGGGCGGAAACGCGAGCGGCGGCGCCTCCCGGGCCGGGAGACGCCGCCGTAAGCCGGTACGAACGGGAAACTAGCGCCTCGCGACGCCGTCGGCGCGGGCCGCCTCGGCGACCGCCGCCGCGACGGCCGGGGCCACGCGGGCGTCGAACTGGCTCGGGATGATGTAGTCGGCCGACAGGTCGTCGCCGACCAGGCCGGCGATCGCGTCCGCGGCAGCCAGCTTCATGTTCTCGGTGACCGTGCGGGCCCGCACGTCCAGCGCGGCCCGGAACACGCCCGGGAACGCCAGCGAGTTGTTGATCTGGTTCGGGAAGTCGCTGCGGCCGGTCGCCACGACGGCGGCGTGCCTGCGCGCGATCTCCGGGTGGATCTCCGGGTCCGGGTTGGACAGGCAGAACGTGATCGCGCCGTCGGCCATCGACTCGATGGCGGACTCGGCGATGGTGGCGCCGGACAGGCCGATGAACACGTCCGCGCCGTTGAGGGCCGACTCGGTGGAGCCGCTCAGCCCCGCCTTGTTGGTCACCTCGGCCAGGGCCGTCTTCACCTTGCCCATTCCGTCGCGGCCCGCGTAGAGCAGGCCCTTGCTGTCCGCCACCGCGATGTCGCCGACGCCGGCGTCCAGCAGGAGCCTGGTCACCGCGACCCCGGAGGCCCCGGCCCCGGCCACGACGACGCGGAGGTCGCCCAGGCCCTTGCCGGTCGCCCGGGCGGCGCCGCGCAGGGCGGCCAGGGTGACGATGGCGGTGCCGTGCTGGTCATCGTGGAAGACCGGGATGTCGAGCATCTCGCGCAGCCGGTCCTCGATCTCGAAGCAGCGCGGGGCGGAGATGTCCTCCAGGTTGATGCCGCCGAAGCTCGGGGCCAGGGCCGCGACCGTGCGCACCACGTCGTCGACCGCGGTGCAGTCGAGGCAGATCGGCACGGCGTTGATGCCGGCGAAGCGGTTGAACAGCAGCGCCTTGCCCTCCATGACGGGCATGGCCGCGCCGGGGCCGATGTCCCCGAGGCCGAGGACGGCGGTGCCGTCGCTCACGACCGCGACGGTGTTGCCCGCCCACGTGTACTCGCTGACGAGGTGCGGTTCCTCGGCGATGGCGCTGCAGACCTTGGCCACGCCGGGCGTGTAGGCCATGGCCAGGGCCGCGTGGTCGGCCACCTCGACGGTGGGCGGAGTGTGAATCTTGCCGCCGCGGTGCATCGCGAAGATCGGGTCGGCGTCACGGGAATGGGCGGTGGTGCTAGGAACAGAAGCCGTCGGCTCAGCAGTCACGGTGTAACCCCCAGGAACGAAGGTGAGGTGCGAAGTAACCTGGCGCCGGATGCAGCACAGAGAGAGGATCGCGGGGTAAAACTGGGCCCTCGGGGCTGGACCGTCAGATTGGTCCTAGCGCGCTGAACGTCCGGGTACGGGGGTTGCCCGCCGCTCCAGTATGCCACACCGCGGCCGGTACTCGCGGCTCTACCAGCCAGTTATGTAGCATGCAGCCGACCGTCACGCCAGCAGCCAGGGGACTCGCGAGTGGATCTTTCTTCGTACGCCGAGCTCGCCGTACGGCTCGTGAACACCGACGGCCTCGGCCACGACGACGGCGACCAGCTCGGCTCGCTCGACAGCCTGCGCGCGCTGCTGGCCGACCGCGAGCACCTGAGCCGCGGCATCACCCGCGACGACCTGGAGATCCTGCGCCAGCTGCGGGACGACTTCCGCGCGGTCTTCTCCGCCTGCGCCGAGGGAGACGGGGCCCGGGCCGCCGAACGGCTGAACGGGCTCCTCATGCAGTACCCGGTCCACCCTCAGCTGTCCGGGCACGACGGCCAGCCCTGGCACGTGCATTACACGGAGAGCGGGTCGATGTCGGCCAAGTACGCGGCGGGCGCCGCGATGGGGCTGGCGGTGCGGATCACCAGTCTCGGCACCGGCCGGTTCGGCGTCTGCCGGGCGGCCCCGTGCCAGGGGGCCTACATCGACACCTCCGCCCGGGGCGGCCGGCGGTACTGCTCCGCCCGCTGCGAAGCCCGGGCTTCGAGTTCGTGATTTCTTTCACAACCTCGGACAAATGATTTTACCCAGGGCCGGACGCCGGTAAGCGCCTGCGCTGAAATCTTCTCGAAATTCCGGGCAATGAACACGACACGCCTCTCCGGAGTAATCATTCCACCACCGACGTGGGTACATACAGGCGTGCTGCGTTATGAAACCGAATCCGAATGATGACTTCTCACAGCAGATGATCGTCTCTACGATGTTCTCACTCTGCATAAATGAGACGCTCATCCGCTTGCGGTCCGCCGCGGGCACGGGTGGCATCGCCCCACCGGGGTTCGATAGAGGAAACGAGAAGAGAGCTATCGACCATGGCAACTGAAACTGGCTCCGCCGGAGCCCCCGTCACCAGGCCGGCGGACGCCGGCCTCAAACGGGAACTTGGGCTCATCGGCGCCGCGTGGACGTCGGAGACATCCATCATCGGCTCGGGCTGGCTGTTCGCCTCGCTGGGCGCGGCCACCCTCGTCGGCGGTGCCGCCATCCTCGACTGGGTCATCGCGGGTGTCGTCGTCATCGTGCTCGCGCTCTGCCACGCGGAACTCGGCGCGATGTACCCGGTCTCCGGCGGGACCGCCCGGTTCCCGCACTTCGCCTTCGGAAGCCTCGCCGGCGTCGGGTTCGGCTTCTTCGCCTACCTGCAGGCGGTCACGATCGCGCCGGTCGAGTGCTTCGCGGTCATGAACTACACCTCCCACTGGTGGCCGGCCATCTACGACTCCAATACCGGCAACGTGACCGGCATCGGGTTCGTGATGACCATCGTGCTCATGATGATCTTCGTCGGGGTGAACTTCCTCGCCATGCGGCTGTTCGCCCGGGTGAACAACGTCGTCACCTGGTGGAAGATCGCGATCCCCGTCGTCACCATCATCATCCTGCTGTTCAAGTTCCACAGCGGCAACTTCGCGCCGCACGGCGAGAGCTTCATGCCCGGCGGGATCCACAACCTGTTCGAGGCGCTGCCGGCGGCGGGCATCATCTTCGCCTACTCCGGCTTCGAGCAGGCCGACCAGCTCGCGGGCGAGATCAAGAACCCGGGCCGGAACCTCCCGCTGGCGATCATCATCGCGGTCGTCATGGGCACCATCATCTACACCCTGCTGCAGCTCGTGATGATCGGCGCCATGCCCAGCAACCTGCTGAGCCACGGCTGGCTGAACTTCAGCAACGCGGACATCACGGCCGGGCCGTTCGCCGGACTGGCCGGCGCGGTCGGGCTCGGCGGGCTGGCGTTCGTCCTGCGGCTCGACGCGGTCGTCTCCCCGTCGGGCACCGGCATGATCTACACCACCGGCACCTCGCGGATCAGCTACGGCCTGGCCCGGAACCGCTACATCCCGCAGGTCTTCGGCAAGGTCGACAAGAACGGCATCCCGTGGGTCGGCCTGGTCGGCGCCTTCCTGGCCGGCCTGGTGTTCCTGCTGCCGTTCCCGAGCTGGCACTCGCTGGTCAGCCTGATCACCGGCGCCAGCGTCCTGATGTACGCCGGCGCGCCGCTGTCCCTCGGCGCGTTCCGCGGCCAGGTGCCCGACGCGAACCGGCCGTACCGGCTGCCGGCCGCCCAGGTGCTCGCGCCGCTCGCGTTCATCATCGCCAACCTGCTCATCTACTGGTCGGGCTTCGAGGTGATCTGGAAGCTCGGCATCGTGCTGGTCATCGGGTACGCGATCATCGGCATCTGCATGGCGTTCGACAAGAACCGGCCGCCGCTGGACGTCAAGTCGGCCAGCTGGCTGCCGGTGTGGCTGATCGGCCTCGGCATCATCTCGTGGCTGGGCCAGTTCAGCGGCGCGGCGAGCGACGACACCCACCCGCTGCCGCCGACGAACACCGGAACCATCCCGTTCTGGTGGGACATCGTGGCCGTCGCCGTGTGGAGCCTGATCATCTTCCTCTGGGCCATGCGCACCAAGCTGCCCCGGGAGGAGATGCTGGCGCTGGTGGACCGGCAGGCCCACGAGAACGAGCCGGAGGCCCCGGCCGCGGCGTAACCGCTCCGACTCACGGCACGCGCCCCCGCTCCTGGTCCAGGAGCGGGGGCGCGTTTGCTGTAAGCGAAGGCCCGTTAGGAAAAACGCTTTCGGGCTGGGGTGGTAGCGGGCCAGGACCACGCCGGTGATCTTGTCCGGGGAGACCGGCCCGAAGGACCGGCTGTCCCGCGCACCGGGGGCGCCGGCGAAGTCCGAGCGCAGCCACCAGCCGGTGCCGTCCCAGCGCGCGATCCGCTTGACCAGCACCAGCCCCGGGCGCTCCGGGTCCTCGGCCAGCACGATCCATCCCGGGCGGACCCGGCGGGTACGGAACGCGATAATCCAGTCACCGTGACGGAGCGCCGGGACCATGGAGGGTCCCTGAACCGACACGCGCAGTAGCGGCAACTTCAAGAGGGGTACCGGATCACGTTTGACTCCCGGCAGGCGGAGTAGTGTCTTCAAGTGCAACCCTATTGATCTGGCACGGAGAAAGGGAATCGATGAGGCTGCTTACAACGCTGCTCGCGCCGAAGTCCATCGCGCACGCCCACTGCGACCTGCCGTGCGGTGTCTACGACCCCGCGCAGGCCCGCATCGAGGCGGAGTCCGTCAAGGCCATCGCGGAGAAGTACGCGTCCAACGCCGACCCGGAGTTCCGGGCCCGCGCGCTGGTCATCAAGGAGCAGCGCTCCGAGCTCGTGAAGCACCACCTGTGGGTGCTGTGGACCGACTACTTCAAGCCCCCGCACTTCGAGAAGTACCCGCAGCTCCACCAGCTCTTCAACGAGGCCACGAAGCTCGCGGGCGCCACCGGCACCAAGGGCTCCGTGGACGTCGCCAAGGCGGACGAGCTTCTGGCGAAGATCGAGGAGATCTCGAAGATCTTCTGGGAGACCAAGAAGGCCTAGCGGCGACCCCGATGTGACTGATCGCGAAAATCGCGCTCGGTCACTGGGGAGCATGTGGTTACTGAATACTCGGCGTGGCGGTGTTGTTTCCTTCAGCGGAACGGCGCCGCCACGCCGCTTTCATAGGGGACATAAGCCTCCCACCTGCGCGTTCCCGGTTACCGAACGCTCACAGACGGGGGACCCTGGTAGTAGCAATCGACAGCTGACGGTAAGTTGCTTTCAGTGGCCGGCACCCGTTGCCGGCCCCCTGTGGCCGGCCCTCGGCCACACGAGAAAGCGACGGAGTGACGTGACCGAAGACACAGCCGCAGCCACGGCCGTGCCCGACGAGTCCGCGGGCTCGGTGGCGGAGCGCGAGACCGCCGACTACGTACATGTGCGCATGCCCGCCGAAGGCGCCTACCTGTCCGTGTTGCGAACCGCGACCGCAGGCCTGGCGGCCCGGCTTGATTTCACCCTCGACGAGATCGAGGACCTGCGCATCGCCATCGACGAAGCCTGCGCCATGCTGCTCGCCCAGGCCATCCCCGGTACCGACCTGGAATGTGCCTTCGAGCTAGGCGCCGACGAGGTGACGATTACCGTGTCCGTGGTCGCCGCCCAGGCCCGTGTCCCCGCCCGGGACACGTTTGCCTGGACCGTGCTGGCCGCCCTGGCCGGGGATGTTGACTCCCGGCTCGGGCCAGACGACCGGGTCGCCATCGTGATGATCAAGCGCCGCGAAGCATCGGGGTCCGGGTGAACAGCGAATACGAGGTCCAGGTGACCGTGCCGGACGATGTCGAGTCCGTCGGGCCCGAACCGGCGGGCAGCGATGCCGAGGCTCTGGAGACCGAGTCCGTCGAGCCGGACGGCCCGGAGTCCCTTGAGGGCCCGGAGTCCATCGAGGACCTGGCCGTCGATGACGACGCCCCGGAAGCCGAGGGCGACGGCGAGGCCAGCCCCTCCGGCTCCCGGGCGCCGCGCGGCGATCACTCGACGCCGGACCGGACCCAGGCCCGCGAACTGTTCGAGCGCCTCGCGGCGCTGCCGCCCGACTCGCCCGAGCGGACCCAGATCCGGTCCACGCTGGTCGAGCTGCACCTGCCGCTCGTGGAGTACCTGGCCCGGCGGTTCCGCAACCGGGGAGAATGGCTGGACGATCTCACGCAGGTCGCCACCATCGGCCTGATCAAGTCCATCGACCGGTTCGACCTGGAGCGCGGCGTGGAGTTCTCCACCTACGCCACGCCGACGATCGTGGGCGAGATCAAGCGCCACTTCCGGGACAAGGGCTGGGCCGTCCGGGTTCCGCGACGGCTGCAGGAGCTGAAGCTCTCCCTGACCAAGGCGATCGGCGATCTCGCTCAGCGCGAGGGCCGGGCGCCCACGGTGTCGGAACTGGCCCAGCACCTGCAGATGTCGGAGGAAGAGGTCCTGGAGGGCCTGGAGTCCGCGAACGCGTACTCCACCGTCTCCCTGGACGCACCGGACTCCGGCGACGAGGACGCCCCGGCGGTCGCCGACTCGCTCGGCATGATCGACGACGCCCTGGAGGGCGTGGAGTACCGGGAATCTCTCAAGCCGCTGCTGGAACGGCTCCCGCCGCGGGAGAAGAAGATCCTGCTGCTCCGGTTCTTCGGCAACATGACGCAGTCGCAGATCGCGGCTGAGCTCGGCATCTCGCAGATGCACGTGTCCCGGCTGCTCGCCCGGACACTGGCCCAGCTCCGCGAGGGGCTTACTACCGACGACTGAGCCGGGCCGGCCGGACTAGCGCCCGGCCGGTTTCCCGGACTTGCCCGCGGGCTTCGCGGGCTTCTCAGCGTCCCCGGGCGCCGGGTCGAGGTTCCGGGCCAGCGCCTTGAGGCTGGCCGGGGCCAGGAAGCCGGCGAGTCCGGCCAGGGCCAGGGCCAGGGCGAGCGCGCCCCACGGGTACTGATGCGCCCGCAGAAGGACGTAGCCCACCACGCCCACGAGCACCTGGACCATCACCGCGGGCGTCCGCGTCCACGGCCGCAGGCCAAGCGCGCCCCGGGCCAGCAGTACCAGGGCCGCGATCACGATCACCTGGATACCGATCAGCGCGGCGGCGTTCGAGGCCGTGCGGCTGCTGGCCGTCATGAGATCGATCACGTTGTAGACCGTGTACGCGGTCAGCGCCAGAGCCTCGACGGCCAGGGCCGCGGCTCCGGCTACCAGCAGAGGCGGGCGTCCCTTTATGCCCATACCCACAGTTTCGCATCCTTCCGCAGCGCATTACCCTGTGGCTCGTGCGCGCGCTGCTCATCATCAACCCTCGCGCGACCTCGATATCGGGGCGCGTAGTCGGCCGGGTGGCCCAGGAACTCGGATCCAGTCTCGAGCTGGACACCACTCAGACACGTTATCGCGGTCACGCTCGCGAACTGGCCGCGACCGCCGGCGGCTACGATCTCCTGGTGCCCCTCGGCGGCGACGGGACGGTCAACGAGGTCGTGAACGGCCTGATGGAACGGAAGGAATCCAGGCCCGCGCTGGCGCCTGTCCCCGGCGGCGGCGCCAACGTATTCGCGCGGACTCTCGGGCTGCCCGCGGACCCGGTCGGCGCGGCGCGGCAGATCTCGGCCGCGGTCCGGGCGGGACTGACCCGCACCATCGGCCTGGGCCTGGCCATGTCCGGCACCGGGGACCGGCACTTCATGTTCAGCGCGGGCCTCGGCGTCGACGCCGAGGTGGTCGCCGACATGGAACGGATACGGGCCAGCGGCCAGAAGGAGAGCGCACCGCTGTTCGTCTGGACCGGGCTCCGCCGCTACTACACCGGGACCGACCGCCGGAATCCGGCGCTCACGCTGGAACCGGACGGCTATCCGACGGAGGCCGGGCTGTTCATGGGCATCGTGACCAACAGCGCCCCGTGGACCTATCTCGGGGACCGCCCGGTCCGGTCCGCGCCCCGCAGCGACCTGCGGTCCGGGCTTGACGTGTTCGCCCTCCGCCATCTGCGCACGCTCAGCACGCTGATGGCCCTCGGGCAGATGATGCGCACCGACCCGCAGCCGGTTTCCGGAAAAGACCTGGTGACCGCGGTAGGCCTGCCGGGACTGGTATTCCAGGCGAGCCGTCCGGTGGCTTTCCATATCGACGGCGAATACCTGGGAGAGACCGAGAAGGTTGCTTTCCGGCACCTCCCCGCTGCAATGCGTGTTATTGCGTTACCGATGTGATTGAGATGACATCCGTGCATGAACAAATGTTTCCCCGTCCCCTTGCGCAGGTCGCCGGGCTGTTGAGAGGCTAGTTGCGGTGCCGGGGGAGAGTGTGCCCGGGCGTGAAAATGCGCTCGACGGCCGCGGGTACGTCGCTCAACTGAGCGCGTCAGGGACCGCCTGGTTAATCCGGACGCGACCAGATCGGCGCCAAACAAGATTGGGAACAAAAAGGTACTTCCCGACATATGGCATAGCTCGTGAAATACTTCACAAGCTATCGAGTGGCGCTCGCGACGGACCGCCGTCGGTCGGCCGCGACGCCGAGAAGGAGTGGACATCATGGACTGGCGCCACGTTGCTGCCTGTCGTGAGGTGGACCCTGAGCTGTTCTTCCCCATCGGGAACAGCGGGCCGGCGCTCCTCCAGATCGAAGAGGCCAAGCAGGTATGCCGGCGCTGCCCGGTGACCGAGGACTGCCTGCGCTGGGCCATCGACTCTGGCCAGGACGCCGGTGTCTGGGGCGGAATGAGCGAAGACGAGCGCCGGCTGCTCAAGCGCCGCACCCTGCGCCTGCGAGCCCGCGCCCACGCGTAACCACGACATCAGCTCGGCTCGTAGCGGACCGGCAGGTCGACGACCGCCACGGTCCCGCCTCCCGCCCGGGGGGTGATGCTCAGACGGCCGCCGAGCTCGGCCACCACGAGTGTCCGGACAATCTGGAGCCCGAGGCTTGTCGAGGATTCAATGTCGAATCCCTCCGGCAGCCCGGCCCCGCTGTCCGACACGGTAACGGTCAGCTGTTCCGGAGCCCGGGCGGCCAGAACCTCAATCATTCCGTCGTCTTTATCTTGAGCTTCTTTGGCCGCGCAATTCCCCGCCGGGCCGCCCCCGAAGCCGTGCTCCAGGGCATTCTGAAGCAATTCCGTGAGCACCATCGCCAGCGGAGTCGCGACCGACGCCGACAGCATCCCGAACTGACCGGTTATTTTCGGCGTGATCCGCACCTCGGGTGAGGAAACCTCGCCCGCCATCATCGCCACCCGGTAGGCGATGTCATCGAAGTCCACGATTTCTTCCGGGGCGTGCGACAGGGTTTCATGCACGATGGCGATCGACCCGACCCGGCGCACCGCCTCCTCCAGCGCGGCCCGCGCCTCCGGAGCCTGCAGCCGGCGAGCCTGCAGCCGCAGCAGCGCCGCCACCGTCTGCAGGTTGTTCTTGACCCGGTGGTGGATCTCGCGGATCGTCGCTTCCTTGCTCAGCAGTTCCCGTTCGCGGCGCCGCAGTTCGGTCACGTCCCGGACCATGATCAGGGCGCCGGTCCGGTTGCCCCCGACGACCAGCGGGATCGCCCGCAGCTGGACGACGGCCCCGTTCCCGTCGATCTCCGTCTCCCCGGGCGCCCGGCCCCGGGCCACCAGCGTCAGCGACTCGTCCACCGGCTCCCCCGGAGTACTGAGCTGCCGGGTGGCCACCCCGAGCTCGGCCCCCATCAAGTCGGCGGCCAGCCCGAGCCTGCGGTAGGCCGACTGGGCGTTCGGGCTGGCGTAGGTCACCCGCCCCGTCGCGTCCAGCCGCAGCAGCCCGTCGCCCACCCGGGGCGACCGGACCATCATGGCGTCATGACCGTGGTAGGGGAACGTTCCCTCCGACACCATCCGGGACAGGTCGTCGGCGCCCTGCAGGTAGGTGAGTTCCAGCCGGCTGGGGGTCCGGGCCGAGTTCAGGTTCGTGGACCGCTCGATAACGGCGATCGCGTGTCCCTCGCGCGTTACCGGGATCGCCTCGGCCCGGACCGGCACGCCGGTCGTCCAGTCCGGGTCGCTCTCCCGCCAGATGCGCTGCTCGGTGCGGGCCGTGTCCAGCAGCGGCCGCTCTCCCGGGCTGACCCGCGACCCCACCACGTCCTCGGGGAAGGACGTCGGGCCGGTCGTCGGCCGCATCTGGGCCACCGCTACCCATCCGGCGCCGGCCGGTTCCCCCTCCGGGGGCGTGTCGTCCGGCGAAGGCTCCCTTTCCGGTCCCTGGGCGGGGGAACGCAGCGGAACCCACAGGATGAGGTCGGCGAACGACAGGTCGGCGAGAAGCTGCCAGTCCGACACCAGCGAGTGCAGCCATTCCAGGTCGGCACCCGTCAGGTTGGTGTAATTCCTGGCCAGGTCTGTGAGCGTCGGCACTTTCCAATGATGTCATGCGCCGGCGGCCCGGTCGCTGACGGCAGCCGGCTCGCAGAGAAGATTCACGGAAAATGCGGATAATACGGACCGTAACTGGAGGGTGAATTTCCCTGTCCGGAGGCAACCTGGCATTATTCGGAGATGCAGGCGTCCACGCATCAGGCCTCCGGCCCCCTCTCCCGGCTCCGCGCCGCGACGGCCGAGCGGGAGAACGCCGGGCTGCGCCGGCACCTGTCTCCCCGGCGGCCACCGCGGCAGCAGCCCGAACAGCAGCCCCTTGATCTGGCCTCCAATGACTATCTCGGCCTGTCGGGCGACGCCAGGCTGGCGGAGGCGGCGGCCGAGGCCGCCCGGACCTGGGGCACCGGGTCGACCGGATCCCGGCTGGTGACCGGGTCGACCGCGCTGCATGCCCGGCTCGAGGAGGAACTGGCGGACTTCAGCGGAGCGGCGCGGGCGCTGGTGTTCTCCTCCGGCTACCTGGCCAACCTGGCCGCCGTGACGTCCCTGGCGTCGGCGCTGAGCGCCGGGCCCGGATCCGGGAGCGGCCGGCCCTCGGGCGGCGACGGCCTGCTGATCGTGGCGGACGAACGCAACCACGCGTCGCTCGTCGATGCCTGCCGCCTGGCCCGCAAGCCCCGCGTCCGGCTCCAGGTGGCCCCGCACCTGGACACCGCCGCGATCGACGGCGCCCTCCGCGAGCGGACCGAGCCGGCCGCGATGATCGTCAGCGACGCCGTGTACTCGGTCTCCGGGGCCCTGGCCCCGGTGGCGGAACTGCACGCCCTGGCCCGCCGGCACGGGGCACTGCTCGTCCTGGACGAGGCGCACTCGTTCGGCGTGCTCGGCGAGGGCGGCCGGGGCGTGGCACACGCGGCCGGGATCGCGGGGGAGCCTGACCTCGTGCGGACCATCACCCTGTCGAAGTCGCTGTCCGGGCAGGGCGGCGCCGTGCTGGGCGCGCCCGAGGTGATCCAGACGGTGACCGATACCGGACGCGGGTTCATTTTCGACACCGGCCTGGCCCCGCCGTCGGCCGGCGCCGCCCTCGCCGCGCTGGACGTCCTGCGCGGCGAGCCAGGCCGCCCGGCCCGGGCGACCCGCGCCGCCGCCCGCCTGTCGGAACTGGCCGGGGAACTGGGCCTGAGAACAACAGTTCCGGATGCGGCCGTAACGTCGGTTATCCTGGTCGATCCCCGCAAAACGCTGGCGGCGCAGCAGGCGTGCGCCGACGCCGGGGTGCGGGTCGGGTGCTTCCGGCCGCCCTCCGTGCCCGCCGGGGAGGCCTGCCTGCGCCTCACCGGCCGGGCGACGCTGACCGAAGAGGATTTCCATTTGGCGTATCAGGCACTGGCCGTGGCGGCCGAACACTGCGATCATTGCTCGAATACCGCTCAAGCGGGAAGGAGCGCCCCATGACCGTGTCTCCGATACCGGCCGACGACGGGATCACCGGCAGCGCGACGGCCAGGCACGGGCAGCCGGCGGTGTCCCAGGCACCGGGGGCTGAGACGCAAGGCACCCCGGACACGCCCGCGGAACTACTGCGCCTTCCCAAGTACTACCAGGTCAAAAAGCAGCTCCTCGACCTCACCGAGAGCATGTCTCCCGGGAGCCCGGTCCCGCCCGAGCGCGAGCTGGCCAAGAGCTACGGCACCTCCCGCACCACGGTCCGGCAGGCGCTCGCCGAGCTCGTGGTGGAGGGACGCCTGCTGCGCATGCAGGGCAAGGGAACCTTCGTGGCCAAGCCCAAGGTCGGCCAGCCGCTTTCGCTGGCCAGCTACACCGAAGGCCTCCGGGAGCACGGGCTGCATCCGCAGACCAAGATCCTGGAGATCGGCTACGTGACGGCGGACGAGCACCTCGCGAGCCTGCTCGGCATCCGCCCGGGCGCCCGGACGCTGCGCGTCCACCGGCTCCGCCTCGCCGACGGCGAGCCGATGTCGATCGACACCTCCCACCTCCCGGCCAAGCGCTTCCCGGGCCTGCGCCGCCAGCTGGAACGCCACTCGTCCCTGTATGAGACGCTGCGGACCTGCTACGACGTCCAGCTCACCGAGGCCGAGGAGACCATCGAGACCGTGCTCGCCGACCCGCACGACGCGCGGCTGCTCGGCGTCGACCCCGGGCTTCCGCTCCTGCTGCTGTCGCGGCACGCGATCGACTCCACCGGCCAGCCGGTGGAGTGGGCCCAGTCCTGGTACCGGGGCGACCGGTACAAGTTCATCACCCGTCTGCGCCGGACCGCGCCGGAGTGAGCTCGGACAGCGGCCGCGGCATCCTCATCGTCACCGGCACCAGCACCGGGGTCGGCAAGACGGTCGTCACCGCCGCGATCGCCGCCCTGGCCGCGGCCGCCGGCCGGAGCGTCGCGGTGGTCAAGCCCGCTCAGACCGGCGTGAAGCCCGGCGACCCCGACAGCGACGTGCCGGACCTCGACACCGTCACCCGGCTGTCCGGCGTCACCGACACGCACGAACTGGCCCGCTACCCGGACCCGCTCTCCCCCGAGGCCGCGGCCCGGATGTCCGGACTCGCCCCGCTCGCTCTCGATGACGCCGCCCGCTACACCGCCAAGCTCGCCGCCGAACGGGACCTCGTGCTCGTCGAGGGCGCCGGCGGCCTGCTGGTCCGGTACGACCCCGAGGGCTCCACCCTGGCCGGCCTGGCCGCGAAACTGCGGGCCCCCGTCCTGACCGTGGCGGCCGCGGGCCTGGGCACCCTCAATCACACCGCGCTTACCCTGGAGGCGCTCCGGGCCCGGTCTCTCGCCAGCGCGGGCGTCGTGATCGGAAGCTGGCCCCGCGAGCCCGGCCTGGCCGAGCGCCTGAACCGGTCCGACCTGGAGACCGTGGCGGGCGGCCCGCTGGCCGGGATCCTGCCCGAGGGCTCGGGAAGCCTCTCCCGGGCGGAGTTCGCCGTTACCGCGAGAGCGGGCCTGGCCAGGAAATTCGGAGGGTCCTTCCGGTAGCCTCCTGGCAAACGATTGCATAATGGTTACGAGGGATTGTCTATTCCTCCGACGTGGTGCAACATGGTCAAACTGCGTGTCTTGGGTCACACCCGCACACATAGCAGCAGATCAACGCCGAGAGGATCCCGATGACAGAGTCGGCCGCAGCAGCAAGCGCGCCCGAGGACCCCCCGAACAGAACAGGCAAGCACCCGATCGCCGCCCATCCCGTCGCATCGGCGATCATCACCGTTCTGGTGCTGGGAACAATCGTCTGCACGCTCGTGGAACCGATCTACGGAAGCGTTTCCCCCAAGGTCGGCAGCTGGCCCTTCTTCTACGTCTACCTGCTGGCCTTCATGCCGGTCGTCGCGATCGCCTTGTGGATCGCGATGCTCCTGCAGCGCCGTCTGGCCCCCGCCGGCGGCACCACGAGCACCAGCGCGAGCACGGAGGACGGCCAGTGAGCGGTGTGAACATGACGACGTTCTCCATCGTCGTCGTCCTCTTCGTCGTGGTCACCGTGGTCGGCTTCGCGGCGGCCCGCTGGCGCCGGGCCGAGGACATGCTCCACCTGAACGAGTGGGGCCTGGGCGGCCGCAGCTTCGGCACGTTCATCGCGTGGTTCCTCCTCGGCGGCGACCTCTACACCGCCTACACGTTCATCGCCGTCCCGGCGCTGGTGTACGGCTCGGGCTCGATCGGCTTCTACGCGGTCGCCTACACGATCATGGCGTTCCCGATCGCGTTCGTCTTCCTGCCGCGGCTGTGGTCGGTGTCGCGGATCCACAATTACGTCACCCCGGCCGACTTCATCCGGGGCCGCTACGGCTCCAAGGGCCTGTCCACCGCCATGGCGGTTACCGGCATCCTGGCCCTCATGCCGTACATCGCCCTGCAGCTGGTCGGCATCCAGGCCGTGCTCACGGTCATGGGCGTGCATATCGGCGGCGGCAGCGGCTGGATGAAGGACCTGCCCCTGTTCATCGCCTTCCTGGTGCTGGCGATCTACACCTACGTGTCCGGGCTCCGCGCCCCGGCCGCGATCGCCTTCGTCAAGGACACGCTGATCTACGTGTTCGTGATCGTCGCGGTCTTCTACATCCCGACGAAGCTCGGCGGCTGGGGTCACATCTTCGGCACGGTCCAGACCCACATGGCCTCGACCAGCCCGAAGACCGGCAAGCCGTTCGGCACCTTCGTCCCGTCCACCAAGTCCATCGGCTCCACCCAGTTCGACTTCGCCACCCTCGCCCTCGGCTCGGCCCTGGCGCTGTTCGTCTACCCGCACTCGATCACCGGCGTGCTGTCCACCAAGCGCCGCGAGACCATCAAGCGGAACATGGCCCTGCTGCCCGCGTACTCGCTGCTGCTCGGCCTGATCGCCCTGCTCGGGTACATGGCTCTCGCCGACAAGACGACGGTGGCCCACGTCAAGGGGGCCAAGAACAACGCCCAGCTGGCGATCCCCTACCTGTTCCAGCACATGTTCCCGAGCTGGTTCACCGGCATCGCGTTCGCCGGGATCATCATCGGCGCCCTCGTGCCGGCCGCGATCATGGCGATCGGCGCGGCGAACCTGTTCACCCGCAACATCTTCAAGGAGTTCATCCGGCGGGACGCGACGCCGCGGACCGAGACGAGGGTCTCCCAGTGGGCGTCGCTGGTGGTCAAGCTCGGGGCGCTCTACTTCGCGGTCGCGCTGCCCAGCACGTTCGCGATCAACCTGCAGCTGCTCGGCGGGCTGTGGATCCTGCAGATCTTCCCGATGCTGGTGGGCGGCCTGTTCACCCGCTGGTTCCACAAGTGGGCGCTGCTCATCGGCTGGGCGGCCGGGATGATCTTCGGCACGATCGCGGCCTACAAGGTGTCCAGCCCGACCGCGTCGCACTGGGCCGGGTCCTCGGACATCATCTGGGGCCACAGCGTCTACATCGGCTTCGCCGCGTTCGTCCTCAACGTGGTGATCGCGGTCGTGCTGACGCTGGTCTTCAAGGCGGTCAAGCTGCCTGAGGGCGCCGACGAGACCCAGCGCCACGAATACACGGCGGACCCGAAGCCGGAAGAGGTCCCGGTCCCCGTGGGAGCCGCCGCGGCCACGGCCACGGCCACAACAACCGAATAGGCCGAACGGGCTGGCGGCACCCGCGCCGCCGCCGGAACGCCGCCGTGTCCTCTCCGGACACGGCGGCGTTCGCTTTTCGTCAGTCGGAGGCCGCTCCCGCCGGAACCGGGGCCGGGGTGTCCGACGGGTCGGCGCGGTACTGATGCGGCAGGGTCTCGTCGGCGCCTTCCGGGGCCCTGACGGCCTTGAAGACCAGCGTCAGCACGACGGAGAGCACGACGTTAATGACGAGCGCGGTGAACCCGATGTAGACGCTGTGCCCGAAGACGATGTCCGACGAGTTCGCCCAGTGCGACTCCGTCGGGCTGGACACCTTGTAGGCCGCGACGGTGCCGAAGACCATCCCCGCCGCCCAGGCGATGAGCAGCGCCCACCTGTGGAACCAGCGGGTGAACAGGCCTCCCACCAGCATCACGAAGAGCTGCAGGATCCACACGCCGCCCAGCAGCTGCAGGTTGATGGAGAACGTGTGCGGGAGCCAGATGGCGAACGCCAGAGCGCCGAACTTGACCACCAGGGAGGCCCACTGGGACACCCTGGTCTCAAGCCGGGCCGAGGCGTCCGGTTTGAAGAAGTCCTTGAAGATGTTGCGGGTGAACAGGTTCGCGGCGGCGATGGCCATGATCGCGGCCGGGACGAGGGCCCCGATGATGATCCCGGCGAACGCGATGCCGGTGAACCAGCTCGGGAACATGTGCTGGAACAGGTACGGCACCGCGAGCTGCGCGTTGTCCGCCTTCTTGACTTCCCCGGCGGTGGTCTTGTCGGCGATGGCCATGTACCCGAACAGCGCGATGCACCCGAGCAGGACCGAGTAGGCGGGAAGCAGCGCCATGTTCCGCTTGATCACGTCACGCCGCCTGGTGGACAGCGCGCCGGTGATGGTGTGCGGGTAGAGGAACAGCGCCATGGCCGAGCCGATCGACAGGGTGACGAAGTCGAACTGGGTGGAGCCGGTGGACTTGCTGGTCGGGATGAACGTGCCGAACGGCTTCCCGGTCTTGGGGTTCGTCGACGCCATGTGCGTCTTCACCAGGCCGAAGATGTGCTCCCAGCCGCCCAGCCGGGACGGGATGTAGAAGATCGCCACGAGCACGAACACGTAGATCAGCGTGTCCTTGATGAAGGAGATCGCGGCCGGGGCCCGCAGCCCGGACACGTAGGTGAAGACGGCCAGGACGATGAACGCGACGAACAGCGGGATGTCCTGGACGTAGGGGTTGGACGCCCCGGCCGCGACGCCCATCACCGTCAGCACCGCCTGGATGCCGACGAGCTGCAGCGCGATGTAGGGCATCAGCGCCAGGATGCCGGTGAAGGCCGCCGCCAGGGACAGGCCGCGGGACCCGTACCGGCCGCGGATGAAGTCCGCGGGCGTCACGTAATTGTGGACCCGGGACACCGACCACAGCCGCGGCAGGAAGATGAACGCGATCGGGAACACCAGGATCGTGTAGGAGACCGCGAAGAAGCCGATCGAGCCGGACGCGAAGACCAGGGCGGGGACCGCGATGAACGTGTAGGCGGTGTACAGGTCGCCGCCGAGCAGGAACCAGCCGATGAACGTGCCGAACCCCCGGCCGCCGAGGCCCCATTCGTTGAGGTGCAGCATGTTCTCCGCGCGGCGCCAGCGGGCCGCGGCGAAACCGACGAAGGTGACGACGAGGAACAGGACGACGACGATGGTAAAGGTGACGGGGTTGACGTTGGTCACTGGTCCGCCTCCCGGCCGGCAAGCCTGCGCTGCAGCAGCATGGTGATCCACAGCACGATCGCGACGACCGGCATGTACGCCAGCAAGTAGAAGTAGAAGAACGGCCAGCTGCCGATCTTCGGCGTTTCGACAGCGTAGAGCGGGATCCAGATCGTGAAGAATATCGTCGCCGTCAGCAGCAGGACGATGACGGCGGCGGTAACCGGATGGGCGGCGGCCGCGTTTCGGTGCTTGGTGGACTCGGACATCGGATGTCCTCCCGGGCAACATTCATGTGACTTACGTCACTCGATTGCCCATCATGGTCCGCCCGTTCAGCGCATATGGCAATGCCCAATAAATCGCGTCTATCAGGACAGGACGCCTGTCATGGCCGACGTGACCGGGCGACGACGCGGCTCAGGGCCTCGACCACCCGCGGGTCGTACTCGCCCGCGGTGTCGAGGCGGAGCCGTTCCACCGCGGCGGTGGAACGGCTGGCCTCGGCGGAGCTGCCCACCAGGTCATCGAAGGCGTTGGCCGCGCGGATGATGCGGCTGCTCAGGGGCGGTTCCTGATCGTTCCCGGCGGGGCGGCAGGGGTCGCTCTGACGGCGGACGATGTCGGCGACCGAGTCGAGCACCCGGGCCTGCTGGATGACCTCGGCCCCGTACTCGGCGATCCGCCGCTGCTCGTCGCGGACGACGAGGACGGTGGCCCCTCCGGGAATGGGGTCGCGCAGGGACAGCTGGCCGATGTCGTGCATGAGCGCGGCGTACTCGAGTTCCAGCAGCGCGGGCTCGGGCATGCCGAGCTCCCGGCCGACCGCCACCGCCAGCCGGCTGACCCGGGTGGAGTGGCCCGGCTCGACGTAGCCGCCGATCTCGGTAACGCGGGACAGGGCCCGCACCGTCTGCAGGTAGGTTGCCCGGATGCCGGCGTAGCGGCGCAGCGCCACCTGGGTAACCAGCAGCGGGACGCTGAACACGGCCACGGCCGCCAGCCCCATGACCTCGGCCGCGAAGGCGATCAGCAGGGCGGAGGCCCCGACCGCGGTGCCGAGCGGAAGCTGGACGCGCATCTCGTCGGTGAGCGTCACGCCGAACCGGCCGCCCAGTGCCTCGGCCCGGACGAGGGCCGAGATCACGGCCTCGACCAGCCAGGCCAGGATGACCAGGGAGATCATCACGGGCAGTTCGGACCACCAGTGCCGGGTGACCACGCTGCCTATCACCAGGGGGCAGAAGATCCCGGCCACGCAGGCGACGGCCAGCAGCCGGGCGCCCATCCCCTCGAGCCGGACGGCCCGGCCCACCGCCAGGTGCGGCAGCGCCCCGATGACCATGCCGATGGCGGCCACCGCGACCACCTGCTGGGCGGTCTCCAGCGCCGGACGGTCGCCTATCCGGAGCAGCAGCGCGTAGCCGAGCGAGCCCGCCGTCGCGATCGGCGACGCCTCGCGGTCGCCGGGCATGTTCAGCCGCAGCAGCTCGCCCAGCGCGATCAGCGCCCCGAAGACCAGCGCCGTCGACGGGTCGCGGACGCCGGCCACGGCGGTCTGCACGACGCACGCCGCCATCAGCAAAGCGGCGAAAGCGATCAGCAGCGATCGCCCGGAGTCGAGGAGCCGCCGCGGGAAGCCCCGCGGCCGGCGCGCGCGTTCCCCCATCCCGGCTACATGCTCTCGATGGCGGGCAGTCCGGCGGAGTCCGCCTCATCGGCGGCGACCGGCGGCGGTTCGGGCGTCTTCCAGCCGTCGCGCTCAAGCGCCGCGATGAACGCGTCGACGAAGGCCGGGTCGAACTGCAGGCCCGCCCACCGGCGCAGTTCCTCGATGGCCTCGGGGATGGGCCGGGCGCCGCGGTAGGAACGGGTGGACGTCATGGCGTCGAAGGCGTCGGCGACCCCGAGCACCCGGCCGAATTCCGGGATCTCGTCCCCGGCCAGGCCCATCGGGTACCCCTTGCCGTCGATGCGCTCATGATGGTGCATGATCCCGGCCAGGGCCTCGTCGAGGAATCCGATCTCCCTGACGATGTCGAGGCCGCGCATCGGGTGAAGCTGGATGGCGGCGTACTCGTCGTCGGTGAGCTTGCCGCTCTTCTGCAGGACCGTGGTGGGCACGCCGAGCTTGCCGACGTCGTGCAGCATGCCCGCCAGCCGGAGGGCGTCGGTCCGGTCGGTCCGCATCCCGATCTCGCGGGCGATCATCACCGCGCCCCGCGATACCCGCTCGCTGTGTCCCCGGGTGTAGACGTCCTTGGTCTCCACCGCCTGGCACAGCGCGCTGACCGTGGCCTCGTAGGCCCGCTGCTGGGCGGCGAACTGCGCGACCGCCCACCGGGCGACCACCAGCGGGATCAGCACCAGGAACGGGGCGAACGGCCCGAGCACGGTCCACAGCGCCGCGGTGAGCAGGCCGAAAGCGCCGTAGCCCAGGTCGGTGACGATGAGCTTGGCGTGAAGGTCCGGCCTGCGGGACTGGCCTGGTTCCCGGGTCAGCCAGAGCACGCCGCCCACCAGGGCGAAGTTAACGATGACGTGGACCAGGTCAGCGGCCGCGAACGGCGCGACGATGCCGGGAAACGACCTGGGGCCCGGCTGCCCCACGTGCCCGCCGGCCAGGACGAACACCTTGCCCGCCGCGTACGCGCTGAGCGCGAACACGGCGGTGTTGAACAGCCGCTGCTGGGGCGACGGGCCGCGGCGGATGCTGAAGAGCGTGCAGCAGCCCACGAGGGCGCCGCCCACGGGCCCGACCAGGACCACCGCGGCCAGGCTGGCGATGCTGACCGCCGACCAGGCCAGGCTCCGGGACCGGAGCACGGTGGCATAGGACTCCGAGACGATCACCAGGAGGCCGAGCGCGGCAACCTGCGCCCAGTCCATTCCGGCGAACGGGCCAAAGGCGATAGCCGCCACGGCCGCGGCGATGACCACACCGATGTACGGCCACGCGCCCCACCGGAACCTGCCCACGCTCCCCCCTAGTACCCAGTGACGGTTAACCCTCACCGCGCCGTCCGACAGCATTACCCCCAGGAAACCCCGAAGGTCAACGACGAGGCCAGCTTGAAGTTCGCTACCGACTGAGTCTGCATGGGTAGACCTCCCTCGCGCTACTGCCGACGACAAGGCACTTGTCGTCCGTCCACAACAGGATAACGTGGCCGCTCGAATTCGCGCAGACCTAGTTTTCCGCCGTGAGGCGAGGGATGCCGGCCGACTCCCCGCTAGTCGGCGACTTCGAGATCCGCCTGGGCTTCCCGGATGCGGACCAGCACCTTGTCCCGGAGCTCGGAGGGAGCGGGGTCGCAGCCGCAGTGCTTGTGCACGAGCTTCTTGACCGCTTCCTCGAGCCCGACCTCCCGCAGGCAGGGCCCGCACTCCTCCAGGTGCTGGCGGATGGTCTCGCAGTCCGCCTCCGACATCTCGCCGTCGAGGTACCAGTAGACCCGGTCGAGTACCTCGCTACAGCCGACTTCGTTCGGGTCTCCGCAGCTCATTACGCACCTTCCTCAGCCTGGCTGGCCTCGGTCGCTGGGGTACTGTCCCCAGAGCCGCTGGCGGTGGCGCGGACCAGGCCGCGATCGGCGGCGTAATCCTGGAGCATCTCGCGCAGCTGACGGCGGCCGCGGTGCAGCCGGGACATCACGGTACCGATGGGGGTATTCATGATGTCAGCGATTTCCTTGTACGCGAATCCTTCGACATCGGCCAGGTAGACCGCGATCCGGAACTCCTCCGGAAGGCTCTGCAGGGCCGTCTTGATGTCGGAGTCCGGTAGTCCTTCCAGGGCCTCGGCCTCAGCCGATTTCAGCCCCGTGGACGTGTGTGACGCCGCCCGGGCGAGCTGCCAGTCCTCGACCTCGTCCGCCCCGGAACGCTGCGGCTCTCGCTGCCGCTTCCGGTAGGTGTTGATGAACGTGTTGGTGAGGATCCGGAACAGCCACGCCTTAAGGTTCGTCCCTGGCTGGAACTGGTGAAACGACGCATAGGCCTTAGCGAAGGTCTCCTGCACCAGGTCCTCGGCGTCCGCCGGGTTCCGCGTCATCCGGAGGGCGGCGGAGTACAGCTGGTCCAGGTACGGCATGACGTCCGCTTCGAAGCGCTCACCGCGCTCCTGGAGTGTCTCTGGAACGGGACCCACCCCCTCTCGGTTCTCGTTCTCCTGCACGCGAAGACCGTACGAGAATACCCGGCCGCCCCGTGCGGGCTGCGGCGGACATGACCGCAGCCGACGATTAGCGAGCTTACCGCCCGCGTGCTGAGAGGGTGAGGCAACTGCCATGACCGGTGCAACACGTTTCGCTTCCCTGTCATTCCGTCCCTGGCCACAGATCCGCGATTGTTTGCCGCGGCTGCCGGAGATCGGCGCAAGAATCCCTCAAAATCAGGGCACGAAGGCCGGTGATGGAACGTCTAAGGGGGGAAGGTTAAGAAGCGAGGGTGCTCCCGAGCGGGCACCCGGCCAGGAGTCACCCCGTGTACGCAAGCGCCATCGCCGTCACCGGCGCCGACCCGGCCACGGTCTATGCGCAGTTCCGCGCGGCCGTCGCACAGGCTCAGCTCACCCAATGGCTGGCGGGCCTGGATTCGGCGTCCACTCGGTCGACCATCATCGACATTTCCGGAAAAGAAACGAACGCATCCGAGCTGGCGACGAGGCGCGGCCACCACGTGGTCAGGGTGCTCCCGGCCGGCGAGGAGCCGATGCCCCCTCCCGGGGCGGCAACGGTCCTCGGCGACGAATTCGGACTGGAATTCGTCGCCGACGGGTGCGCCGACGGGGTGATCGCCGAGGACGGGACCCTGTCCCGCAACCTCGCCGCCGAGAGCATGGTCAGCGAGATCGCCCGGGTCCTGAGGCCCGGCGGCCGGGTGTTCGCCTGCGTGGACAACCAGACGCGGGGCATGGCGGCACTGGCCCAGCAGAACGCGTGGCCCAACCTGGCCGACCTGCCGCGCGCCGATGTCCTGCTGGTGCCCTGGCCCGACGGCACGATCACCCGCTGCTACGCCTCCGAGCAGCTCCGCGAGCTGTTCACCGCGGCGGGCTTCGACGTGAGCTGGATCCGGCCCCGCACGGTCTTCGCGCAGCGCGCGGTCAGCTACCTGCTGGCCCGCGACCCGGGCAGCTTCCCCCAGCTCCTGAGCGCCGAACTCCGCGCCCGCTCCGATGATTCCGTCGGCGACCAGCTGGTCGTGTCCGCGCGGAGACGTTAGTCCAGCGCCTCGATCAGTTCCGGGCCGTTGTTGCGGACGGAGTTGACCGTGGTGGAGACGGGACGCCAGGTGAGGCCGCCGCCGGGGGAATCGGTGGCGGGGCGCATCGTGGCCCGCATCAGTTCGGAGTCCCGGTTGGCCGGGTCGAGCCACTCGGCCCAGCCCTCGGGAGGGATCACCATCGGCGTCCGGTCGTGGATCTGGCCGAGCGCGTCGGCGGCGCTCGTCGTGATGATCGTCGCCGTCCACAGCCAGGCTTTCTCGTGATCGGTGGGCAGGGACTCATCCCGCCAGAGTTCGTAGAGGCCGGCGAAGGCGAGGATGCCCTGATCCGTTCGGTGGATGTAGAAGGGCTGCTTGGGGGCTTTCCCCTCCCCCGCCTGCCACTCGTAGTAGCCGTCCGCCGGGATCAGGCACCGGCGGCGGGCGAAGGCGCTGCGGAACGAGGGCTTGACCGCGACCGTCTCCGACCGCGCGTTGATCAGCCGGGCGCCGCCCGAGGCGCTCTTGGCCCAGGACGGCACGAGCCCCCACTTCAGCAGCCGGAGCTGCCGTGTCTCCTCGCGGTGCAGGACCGCGTAGATCTGCTTGGTGGGCGCCACGTTGTAGTCGGTGTTGTCCGGGGCCCGTTCGGCCGGGACGGCGTCACGCTCGACGGCGAACTCTTCCAGCAGTTCCGCGCGCTTGCGCGCGGACACGAAACGACCGCACATAGAAGACCTCTCCCTCCGCTACCCTCAACCTTATGGAATCTGGCCGCTGGGCGGCACCCGCCGCGCCCGGGCCGGTGAGCGCCAGGCTGCGGCTCCCCGGCTCCAAGTCGATCACCAACCGCGCCCTGGTACTGGCGGCGCTCAGCTCGTCCCCGTCCCTGGTCCGGGGCCCCCTCAAGGCCCGCGACACCACCCTGGCGACCGGGGCGCTGCGCGTGATGGGCTGCGGCATCGACGATTCCGGAACGGACCTGACGATCTCCCCCGGTTCCCTGTCCCCGGGCGCCCCGGTCAGCGTGGACGTGGGCAACGCCGGGACCGTCATGCGGTTCCTGCCCGCGGTGGCGGCGCTGCAGGCGGCGCCGGTGGCGTTCGACGGCGACCCGCGGGCCCGCGAGCGGCCAGTCGGCGCTCTGCTCGACGCGCTGCGCGCCCTCGGGGCATCCATCGACGACGGCGGCCGCGGCGCGCTGCCGTTCACCGTGCACGGCTCCGGGGCGGTGCGGGGCGGGCCGGTCACCCTGGACGCCTCCGGCTCCTCCCAGCTGGTCTCGGGTCTGCTGCTGGCCGCGCCCCGGTTCACCGAGGGCGTGGAGGTGCGGCACTCGGGGCCGCCGGTTCCCTCCCTCCCCCACATCGAGATGACCCTGCGCATGCTGGAGATGGCCGGCGCTTCGGTGTCGTCGTCTTCCAGTTCCTCCGGGTCCGCGGACCGGCCGGACACCTGGCGGGTGGAACCCGGCGACCTGAACCTCGGGGACTTCACCGTCGAGCCAGACCTGTCCAACGCCGGGCCGTTCCTGGCCGCGGCCCTGGTCACCGGCGGCTCGGTCACGCTTCCCGACTGGCCCCGTGACAGCCTGCAGGCCTCGGACGCGATCGTCTCCGTGCTGACCTCGATGGGCGCTTCGGTTTCCCTGGGCGCCGACGGGCTCACGGTCCGCGGAAGCGGCGTCATCAACGGGATCGAGGCCGACCTGCGCGACATCCCGGAACTGTGCCTGCCGCTCACCTCGGTGGCGGCGCTGGCCTCCGGGCCTTCGGAATTCACCGGCGTGGGACACACCCGGGCCCAGGAAACCGACCGGCTGGCCGCCATCGCGAAGGAGATCAACGCGCTCGGCGGCGACGTCGCCGAACGGCCCGACGGCCTGGCGGTGACCCCGCGCCCGCTGCGGGCCGAGCCGGGCCACGGGTTCGACAGCTACGACGACCACCGCATGGTCATGGCCGCGGCCGTCCTCGGCCTGGCCGTCCCCGGGATCGAGGTCCTGAACGCGGCCACGGTCGGCAAGACCTTCCCCACGTTTACCTCCGCCTGGGGCGAGATGCTGGAGGCGGGCCGCTGAGGACGCGTTCGTGAGGAAGCGCTCGGCCTACCTCGACGAGGACGACGTCCGGGTCCGGACGGGCCGGGGCGGCTCGCGCCCGCGGACCCGCCGCCGCCCGGCCCACCAGGACGCGCCCGAGGGGTTCGTGGTCAGCGTGGACCGCGGCCGGTACGGGTGCCTGGTGGGCAGCCAGGTGGTAACCGCGATGAAGGCCCGGGAACTGGGCCGCAACTCCATCGTCGTCGGGGACCGGGTATCGCTGGCCGGCGACACGTCGGGCTCCCCCGGTTCGCTGGCCCGCGTCGTCCGGGTCGCCGAGCGGTCCACCGTCCTGCGCCGTTCGCCGGACGACACCGATCCGAGCGAGCGGATCGTGGTGGCCAACGCCGACCAGATGGTCATCGTCTGCGCCCTGGCCGACCCGGAGCCCAAGACCCGGTTCATCGACCGCTGCCTGGTCGCCGCCTACGACGCGGGCCTGGACCCGCTGCTGGTCCTGACCAAGTCCGACCTCGCCCCGCCGCGGAAGATGCGCGCCTTCTACCGGCCGCTGGGCTTCCCCATGCTGACCGTGCGCCAGCCGCTGCCCGCGGCGACCCGGACCCGCTTGCACTCCGCCCTCAACGGGCGGATCTCGGTCCTGATCGGCCAGTCGGGGGTCGGGAAATCCACCCTGGTCAACGGGCTGGTCCCGGACGCCGAGCGCGCCATCGGCACCGTCAACGCCGTCACCGGCAAGGGCCGCCATACCTCGTCGTCGGCCGTCGCCCTGGCTCTGCCCGATACCGGCTGGCTGATCGACACTCCGGGAGTACGGGGGTTCGGCCTCGGGCACATCACGCCGGACCGGGTGGCCGAGGCGTTCGGGGACCTGGCCGACGGCATCACGGACTGCCCGCCGGGGTGCGATCACCTCTCCGAGGACTGCGCCCTGGACGAATGGGCCGACGGGCACGAGGCCGGCCCCCGCCTGAACTCCCTGCGCCGCCTGCTGGCTATCCGCAGCGACGCCGAGCCCGACTCCGAGTAGCCGCCGCGCGCCCGGCCTATTCGGCTTCGGCCTCATCCGCCTCGTCTTCGGCGGCTGCCTTCGCCTCGCCTTCGGCTTCGGCGGCCTTCGCGGCCTCGGCCTCGGCGGCTTCCGCTTCGGCGTCGGTGGGGCCGAGGATGGCCAGGGCCTCATCGTGCAGGTGGCCGTTGGTGCAGACCACGCTGCCGCCGTCGGGAGTGGCCTCGCCGGACAGGTCGGTGAATCTGCCGCCGGCTTCCTCCACGATCACCTGCAGCGCGGCCAGGTCCCACAGCGAGACCTCGGGCTCGGCCGAGATGTCCGCGGCGCCCTCGGCGACGAGCATGTGGGACCAGAAGTCCCCGAATCCCCGTGACCGCCACGCCGACTGGTTCAGCGACAGGAACCCGCCCAGCCGCCCGGCCTGGGCCCAGCCGCCGACACCGGAGTAGGAAAAGGAGGCGTCGCTGAGCTTGGACACGCCGGAAACCTTCATGCGGCTGGCCTTCGCCAGGCTGCGGCCGGTCCACGCGCCGCCGCCGGACGCCGCCCACCAGCGTTTGCCCAGCGCGGGCGCGGACACGACACCCGCCACGACCTCGTCTCCGTCCATCAGTCCGATCAGCGTCGCCCACACCGGAACGCCCCGCACGTAGTTCTTGGTGGCGTCAATCGGGTCAATCACCCAGCAGCGGGGCCCCCGGCCGGTCCGGCCGGATTCCTCGCCGAGCACCGCGTCCCGGGGGCGTGACCTGCGCAGGATGTGGCGGATCGCGTCCTCGGTCGCCTTGTCCGCGTCGGACACCGGCGTGAGGTCCGGCTTCGTCTCGACTCTCAGGTCGAGGGCCCGGAACCGCCGCGTCGAAATATCATCCGCCGCGTCCGCGAGAACATGTGCGAAACGCAGGTCGTCGTCATAATCTCCCACCCGTGAAACGCTACCGCCTGCCATAACCAGTGACCAGCACGCAGGAGTCACGGTGCAGCGCGTCGCACCGGGCCAGTAAACTCACAATAGGAACTTATCGGGATAAACAGGCAGGCTAAGCGTTACGCGGTAGGCAAACGGGTATATCACCACACCAAATAAACGTGCCCAATGGGGGTGGTACGCCCATGAAGGTAGCGGATGGCATGACCACGGTGGTCCTGTCAATCGGACCGGCCCATACCCTGCGAGATGCCGCGCGGATGATGGCCGAGCGACGGGTCGGCGCCGCCGTCGTGGCGGATCCCGACGACGCCGGAGTCGGGATCATTACCGAACGGGACATTCTCAACTCGATCGGCGAGGGAGAGAATCCCGACACCGAGCTCGTGGAGCGGCACTGCACGGGCGATCTCGTGTTCGCCGACCGGAGCTGGACCCTGGAGGAGGCCGCGGGCGCGATGGTGCGGGGCGGCTTCCGGCACCTGGTGGTCGTGGAGGGCCACGAGGTGGTGGGACTGTTGTCGATGCGCGACATCGTCCGCTGCTGGTCCGGCGGTCACGTTCCCGCGCAAGCCGGGCCCGACGTTACACTTGTGGCAAAATAACCTCGGCGAAACGCTGTCAACCCGCGGGCACCGTTCAGTAGGCTGTGATCTTGGTCCCAAGCTCACGGGACACTTTCACATACGCGGGGCAGCGCCCCGCTCAGACGCCAGGCGGCGAGTTCCCGCTCCAGCCGCCCGGCTAGCGCCCGGCTGGTTTCCCCGGCCGTCCGGGCGCCGCGGCGTCCGGCCCGGACATCCCCCGTCCACCGGGCCGGACGCCGCCCCTTTACGTGGCCAATGTGCCGTTGGGTCCCTACGCTGGACCCCACGATGAGCGTTGAAGACCCCGAGACGTACCTGCGCCGCTTCGCCGAGACCCAGCTGCGCCGCCTGGCCGCCGGCGAGGTGACCGCCGCCGAGTGCGCGGCGCATGTCGACTCCGTCGCCGTGGCGTTCGAGGAAACCGGCGCCCTGGACGGCCAGGTCACGTCTCACGTTACCGAGCACCTGCATGTCGCACTCATGGCGCGGGCGACATCCCCGGGTTCGGGCCCGATGGGCCGCTCGGCCCTGCGCGGCAGGCCAGGGTTCGCGGATCTTTTCGCCCGCCAGCGCTCTCGGACTCAAGTGCCTGAAGGACCAACCGGGGAAGTCTCCGTCGTGCCTGCCACGGCGGCGCTCCATCTCAGGAAGGACGATGGCGACGAGGACATCTACCTGCTGGGATACACCACCGTCCCGGGACGGGCCTGGCTCAGCGTAGCCGCCCGCACAAGTCAGCCGCTGGTTCCCCGCCGGCATGCTTCTCCCCCGTCAGCACGGAATCCGAGAGCGCTTCAGTCCAATCGCTACCGGCCCACGTTCGCTGGTGGCGGCATCGTCGCGATCGACGACACCGGGCGGGGGTACACCCTGGGTTTCGCCGGAGGCGGCGGTGACTGGTATATCGGCCGGCTGACACTCAATCCCGTCCCCGCGTCGGGTACCGCGTGGCTTGAAGTCCGGTGCGGCGGCGAGTCGGTGCGGCTTGACCTGCGGGCGAAATCGCCGGCCGCCGACGTGACGGTCCAGTCTCTGGCGGGTACCCCCGGCGAGAACTACCTCCGTCGTCAAGCCGAATCCTTGATCGGTTCCCCGGAGTCCGCCGAGGGCCCGCTCAGAGCCCGGGCAACCGGGCTATCCGACGCGGTGCCCGCGCTACGGGCTGTTGGCCTGCTGCCGCCAGACAGCCCCGTGCCGGGAGAGGTCGCGGCGCTCTTCGAATCTTTGGGAGGCCCAGGTGAGCTCATCGCCGTTCCCGGGAGATCGCCCGCACAGTGGGTGGCCGGGAGAGATTCGGAGTTTCCTCCCCAGACCAGCGTCACGGTCGCGGCGGGATCGCTGGCGGTGGCACTTCCTGAGGCCGACGGCGTAGCGGTGCACCTCACCGCGGTGCTGACCCGACCCGATGCGGGAACTTGGATCTTCGGGGGGATCCGGATGACCGCCGACAGCGGCGAGCCGGCCTTCTGGCTCCGCGACGACACAAATAGCTGGCATTCCGTTTCCGTCCGGGGCATGTCCGGCCAAGGCGGCGACTATGCGTTCCAGGCGGCGGTGGTACCTCCGCTCACGCCGGAGACCTCCCAGGTTGAGCTCCACGTGACGGGCAAGACCACAGAAGTGCGGGCCACTATCCCGGTTAGGTGGTGGCTCTCATGAGCTGGCACAAGTCCCTGCCACCAGCGGAGGCATCCGTGTCCTGCGGGAAGGGGACGCACACCATCAGGTGGGAGGATGGGCAGCTGACGCTGTCCGATCACCCCGACGCGGAGGCGGAGCTGGTGCTGGGCGCTCTCGGCGGCGACAAGCCCGAGTGCCTGACGCTGCTCGAAACCTGGAACGCACACACTGCTGACCTCGCCGTGCTGGCGGTCGGCCCGCGCGCGGCCAGCGACCGCACCACGATCACCTGGGAACAGCTCGGCGAGGCTCCGCTTCCCCCCTCGCGGCCCCGGCCCAGACCCCGCGCTTCGAGCTTCACGGGCGGCCAGGGCTACGCGATACCGAGCGGGAAGAGAGCCACCGCCAAGACGGTCATGGTCGGAACGGGCGCGGTCTCGCCCCGGAAATTTCTGGCCGCGGCGGAGAACGCTGACCCCGAACTTGCCCGGCGGGCACGGAAACGAGTGGAACTGCTGGAACTGATGACCCTCGGGCCGGAGTTCCAGTACCGGCTGAGCGGGGCGGTGGCCGCGTCCTGGGCGGGCGAGGATCGCGCCGGGGAACGGGCGGAGCGCCGCCCGGAACTGGCGGCCGCCCTGACCGGGCGGTTCGCCCCCGTCGCGGCCGAATGGGCCGGCATCGACCCGGACGCGGTCACCGTCACCCCGCACGAGGGGCCGGGCTGGGGCCGCCTGGAGGTTACCGGCGACGGGCGGCTCGCCGGAGCTCTCCCGGTCTCCTGGCTGGCGGAGGTGTGGGCTTGCGGGCTGGCCCTGGCCGACGGGCACCTGGTCGTCAGCGTCACCGGACCCGGCCATCCCCGGGCCCGGGTCCTGGCCCTGCCCGCGCCAGGCGCCTCCGCTGTCCCGCTTGAGGTTGATCGCTGCTAAATTCGGAGCGTGCGCGGCGAGCTTGCCGGTATCGCGGTGGCACCGGACGGGACCGTGGCCATCGCCCCGGGCGGCGCCGGCCCCGGCGGGCACAGTCCCGGGCGGATCATGACCATCGCGGAGGCCGGCGCCTACGATGAGGCGTTCCGGCCCCGGTGGGCCACCTGGTCCCAGGCGACGGCCCGGCGACTGATCGCGGGCGGCGTCCGGGTCTCGACCTGCTGGGACGTCGCCGCGGTGCACCGCCTGGCCCACGGCGGGCTCCGGGCCGACCCCGGGTACGTCTGGGCCGGCCTGCGCGGGCTCCCCCTGGACAAGGTCCCGGCCACGGGGGCCGAACCGGACCTGTTCAGCTCGCTGGAGGAGACCGGCGAGCCCGCCGGGGCGGACGGGCACCTGCGGCCGGAGTGGACGCGCGGCGGCTGGGCCCGCACCCCGGGAACCGTGGCGGCCTGGGCCGCTCTCGCGCTCCAGGCGGCCGAGCTTCAGCGGCAGGCACTCGGCGGCGGCAAGGCGGGCGATGCCGGGGCAGCGACGATCCGTTCGGAATCGACGGTTGAGCTTCTGTGCGCGGAACTGGCCGCGGACGGGCTCCCGGTCGACCGGGCCGCCGCCGAGAACCTGCTGTCGGCCATCGCGGGGCCGCGGCCCCGCGACGAGCGGGACGCCGCCGCCATCCGGGCCCGGCGGGACGCCGTCGTGCTCCGGCACGCGCCCGCCGGAGCCAGCGCCGACCTGCGCAGCCCGGGCCAGGTCAGGACACTGCTCGCCGCGGCCGGGATAGACGTGCCCGACACCCGGGCCCACCGGCTGGAAGAGTTCTCCTCCTCCAGCCCGCTGGTCGCGGCGCTGCTGGAATGGCGCAAGGCCGAGCGGATCTCCACCACCTACGGCTATTCCTGGCTCGACTCCCACCTCGGCGACGACGGACGCCTGCGCGGGGAATGGACCGGGTGCGACGGCGCCGCCGGGCGGATGACCGCCTCCGCCGGGCTGCACAACATGCCCGCGGTCCTGCGAAGGGCCGTGATCGCCGACGAGGGGCACGTGTTCGTCCGGGCCGACCTGGGGCAGATCGAGCCGCGCGTGCTCGCCGCCGTGTCCGGCGACCGGGCCCTGGCCGCGGCCACCCGGGCCGACGACATGTACCAGCCGGTCGCGCGGGAACTGGGCGTGGACCGGCCCGTGGCCAAGGTCGCGATGATCGCCGCGATGTACGGGCAGACCACCGGGCACGGCGGAGCCGCCGCCCGGCGGATGCGGCAGGCCTACCCGGTGGCCATGGGCTACCTGGACCGGGCCGACGCCGAAGCCCGCGCGGGCCGGGACCTGCGCACCTACGGCGGGCGGCTGGTGCGGATGGCCAGCGGCGGGACCCCGGCCCAGGTCGCGGGCCGGGGCCGGTACGGGCGCAACGCGCTGATCCAGGGGGCGGCCGCGGAACTGTTCAAGATGTGGGCGGTGACCGTACGATCGCGCGGTCAGGCGCTCGGTGCCGAAATCGTGATGTGCCTCCACGACGAACTGCTGGTGCACGTGGCCTCCGAGAAGGCGGAAGCGGCGGCGCGGCTGGTCGCGGACTGCCTGGACGAGACCGCCCGCTGGTGGACGCCGCGCGGAAACGTGCGGTTCATCGCCGACATCGCCGCCGTCCGGTGCTGGGCAGACGCGAAGGGCTGATACCGTTACGGACAGCTGAATTCTGGTCGGGAGGGGGCTGCACGCGTGCCGCGCTACCGCAGGGTCGTCGTCAAGCTGAGCGGCGAGGCTCTGGCCGGGGCCTCCCAAAGCGGAGCTGACCCGGCCAGTCTTGCCCGTGTTGCCGATGAGGTGCTGTCACTGCACGACATCGGCGTCCAGGTCGCCGTGGTCGTCGGCGGCGGGAATTATTTCCGCGGGCGGATGGCCGAGGGCTGGGGCATCAGCCGGGCCGAGGCCGACAACATCGGGATGCTCGCCACCGTCATGAACGGGCTTATGCTGCGCGGTGCGCTCACCGCGCGGACCCAGGCCGACGTGCGGGTGATGACGGCGATGCCGATCACCAGCGTGGCCGAGCCGTTCATCCGGCTGCGGGCGGCGGGTCACCTGTCCCGGGACAAGATCGTCGTCTTGGCCGGCGGCATCGGCCAGCCCTACGTGACCACGGACTACCCGGCGGTGCAGCGGGCGCTCGAGCTCGAAGCCGACGCGCTGCTGGTTGCCAAGCACGGGGTGGACGGCGTGTACGACTCCGACCCGAAGACCAATCCCGACGCGAAGCGCTTCTCCACGCTCACCTACGACGAGGCCATCTCCTCCGACATCCGGGTGATGGACACCAGCGCGTTCGTGCTCGCGAACGAGCAGGGGCTGACCATGCACCTGTTCGACGTCGCCGCGAAGGGCATCATGCGCGGCATCTGCGAGGGCCAGGAACTGGGCACCCGGATCACCGCCAAGGGCTGATGACCGGACACTCTTCCGCGAAGGCGCTCGGCGTCGCGGTGGCGGCGCGGGTCCCGGTGCTGCTGTGGGGCGCGCCCGGCACCGGAAAGACTTCCGCCATCCGGGCCATGGCGTCGGCCATGGGACTGCACTGCGAGACGGTGATCGCGTCCATCCGGGAGCCTTCGGACTTCGCGGGACTGCCGGTCATCGCCGGGGATGCCGTTCCCGGGGCGTCCGGGGGAGCTCTTCCCGGGGTACACCTCGCGCCGCCCCGGTGGGCACAGCGGCTGGCCGAGACCGGCACCGGCGTCCTCTTCCTCGATGAACTGTCCACGGCCCCGCCCGCGGTCCAGGCCGCGCTGCTGCGGGTCGTCCTCGAACGGACCGTCGGCGACCTCGCGCTCCCCGACGACGTGGCCGTTGTCGCCGCCGCGAACCCTCCCGAGCAGGCCGCCGACGGCTGGGATCTGTCCGCGCCGCTGGCCAACCGGCTGTGCCACCTGAGCTGGGAGACCACCCCGGCCTCGATCGCCGACGGCCTCGCCTCCGGCTGGGACGCCCCGCCGGTCCCGTCGTTGCCGTCTGACTGGGAAGCGGGCGAGGTCGCGGCCCGGGGGCTGGTCGCCGCGTTCCTGCGCGTCCGGCCCGCCCTCGCGCTGGCCCCGCCGGCCGACGCGGATGCCGCGGGCCGGGGCTGGCCCAGCCCGCGCACCTGGGAGATGGCGGCCCGGCTCCTGACCGCCGCCGACGCCTCCGGGGCGGGCGAAGAGGTCCGGTCGGCGCTGATCCTGGGCGCGGTCGGCGAGGCCGCAGGCGTGGAGTTCCTGACCTGGCTGGCCGACATGGACCTGCCCGACCCGGAGAAGGTCCTGGCCGACCCGGCGTCGTTCACGCTGCCCGAACGAGGCGACCGGGCCTACGCGGCGCTGGCCTCGATCGCCGCGGCCGTCGCCACGGATCCCACGGCCGACCGGTGGACCGCCGCCTGGAAGGTCCTGGGCGACTGCGCGGAGACCGCGCCCGACGTGGCCGCGACCGCCGCTGTCGTCCTGGCCAAGTGCAGGCCCCCGGACCTGCCCGCCGGGCAGATGCCGCCGGAGATCAGGCTCTTCCTGCCGCTGATTCGCGACGCCGGCCTGGCCTAACCGTGGGCTCGGATCTCCCTGGCCTGGGGCCGGCCAGGCTGTGGGCGGCGCGGAAGTTCCCGTACCTGGCGACCGGGCTGTTCGGAGCGCCGGTGACGGCGGATCCGGGCAGCGGCACGGTCTCGGTGGACCGGCGCTGGCGGATGCTGGCCGACCCGGACCTGACCGCGCGATGGTCGGCGGCCGAACTGGGCAGCGTCCTGGTGCATCACGTCTGCCACCTGATCCGGGACCACTCCGGGCGGGCGTCGGCCCTGGGCGTCGGCCCGCCGGAGTCTCCCCGGTGGATCCGGGCCGCGGACGCGGAGATCAACGACGACCTGATCCCGGCGGGGCTGGAGCTTCCCGGTTCGCCGGTAACGCCCGCGGACTTCGGGGCCCGCGAGGGGAAACTGGCCGAAGAGTACTTCGAGATGCTGGGGCAGGCCCGGGTCGTCCCTTCTCCGTCGGCCTGGTTTGACTGCGGGTCCGGGGCGGACGGGCGGCATCAGGACGGACCCGGCGACGAGGACGGGCTGAGCGACGCTCAGGCGGACCTGCTGCGGCGGCAGGTCGCCCGGGACGTCGCGCGAGCCGGACGGGAACCCGGCGCCGTGCCGTCCGGGCTGCTGCGCTGGGCCCGGGACGTACTGTCACCCCAGGTCGACTGGCGGCGCCTCCTGGCCGCCGAACTGCGGCGCGCCGTGGCCGATGTCGCGGGCGCGGCCGACTATTCCTACCGGCGGCCCTCCCGGCGGGCGCCGTCGTCCCCGGCGGTGGTGCTGCCGGCGCTGCGGCGGCCGGTGCCGGAACTCGCGGTGGTCTGCGACACCTCGGCGTCGATGACCCCCGAACTGCTCGAGATGGCCCTGGCCGAGGTGTCGGGCCTGCTGCGCGGGCTGGGCCTGGCCCGGCGGCTGCGGGTGCTGGCCTGCGACACGGCGGTGGGCCCGGCGCAGCGAATCACGAAGGCCCGGGAGGTGACGCTGTTCGGCGGCGGCGGCACGAACATGGGCGCGGGCATCGCCGCCGCCTCGGCGCTGCGGCCGCGACCGTCGGTCTGCGTGGTGCTGACCGACGGGTACACCCCCTGGCCGGGCCAGGCACCGCGGGGCATGCGCGTGATCGCCGGCCTGCTCGGCCCCGACGCCCCGGACGCCCCGCCCTGGGCCCGGGCGGTACGCGTCACGCCCGATCACCCGTGAGCAGTTCCCTGGACCTCTGAATCACCCTCTGCAGCTGGCCATCCGCCGTCTCCAGGCTGAACAGGGGCGTCACCCCTACCCGGGCTCGCGGGAGCGGCTCGATTTTCTCCCGGAGAAACAGGGTCAGGCTGAAGGTAGGCTCCGGCAGCGGGTCGATGTCCACCCAGCAGACCTGCTCGAACGGGCTGGCGAGCCGGATCCGGACCGGCCCGTGCATGGACCGGTAATCGGGTGACCCCGGTATCCGCAGGTCACGATTCTCGTAGTCGCCGCGGCCCGCGCCGATCGCTTCCAGCATGAACGTCATCCGCTCAAGTGCTTCCTCGTCGTCCGCGGCCACCGCGATCTCCAGGGTTTCCACCGGGACGGGCACTCCCTGCAGGGCCGCGGCGGCCGCGCCCTCAACGACGAACGGGATCCCGTCGAAGAGCGAGAAGTACGCGGCGGCGTCAGTCCCCCAGCCGGCGACGACATCGGTGAGCGGCCGCCCAGCCCCTTGCCTGATCACGTCATCGACGTCGGCGAACTGCGGCTCCGTCTCCAGATGCAGCCTCAGTCCCATCGATCGAAGCACCCGGTCAACCAGGTCCAGCGTCGAGGCACGCCGACCGAGCTCAAGCTGGGAGATGGTCGTAGAGCTCACCCCGGCCATCTCGGCCAGGGTCGTTTGACTCAGAGCGCGTCCCTCGCGCTCGGCTCGAAGCACTTCCGCGACGCGATCCGCTGACCGGTCATCCTTGATACTGGCCACCTTCGTACCCCCTGAGCACGGAGCAACGTATTCGAGCGAGTCGGCCTATCGGAAAACGGTTGCCTTCCCGATATCCGGTAAGCCGAGAAAACTGAGACCATGACCTCGTTCCGAGGACACCGTCCATGGGGGAAGAGTGACACGCGGGTCTGACATTTCAGGGGCGGAGCCGCCAGCCGGGCAGCCGACGGAGCGGGTGCTGACCGGGATCGCGGTGCTGCTGACGTTCGCGTCGGGAGCCTCCGACGTCGCCAGCTACACCCGGCTGGGCGGGGTCTTCACCAGCGTGATGACCGGGAACATGGTGGTGCTCGGGCTGTCGCTGGCCCGGGGGTCGGCGGTGCTGGCGACGCATACCGTCACGTCGGTCGCCGGGTACGCGCTGGGCGTCGTCGCGGGCACGCGGATCGCCTGGTACCGCGCAGCCGGGAAAACCGCCCGTGACGACACCTGGCCTCCGCACATCACCCTGGCCCTGCTGGCCGAGTTCGTGCTGGTCTGCGGCGTCGCCGCCGGCTGGGAACTGACCGGGAGCCGGCCCGCCGGAGCCGTGCAGTTCATCATGCTGGTGATCGCCGCCGCGGCCATGGGGATCCAGTCGTCGACGGTGAACCAGATGGGGCTGGGCAACGTGTCCACCACGTACCTGACCGGGACGCTGACCGGGCTGGTCACCGTGATCGCCCGGCCCGACGGGACCCGGCCCGGTCTGCGGCGGCCCGGCGTCCTGGCCGGGCTGCTTCTGGGCGCGGTGCTGGCAGGCGTTCTCGTGGCCTTCGTCCCCGCCGCCGTGCCGGCCCTGCCGCTGCTGGCCGTCGGCACGGCGACCGCGCTCGCGTCGGGCCCGCTTCGCCGCTGAGGCGTCAGCGGGTCAGGAGAAAATCCCGTTGATCTTGTGCGGGCTGGTCTTGACCGGGCCGTTCCAGTCCGCCTCGCGGATCGCCTTCATGGCCTGCTTGCGGTTGGCGGCGTCCATGCGGTCGATGAACAGCACGCCGTCCAGGTGGTCGGTCTCGTGCTGCATGCAGCGGGCCAGGATCTGGGTGCCCACGATCTGGACCGGGTCACCGCGGTCGGTGAAGCCCTTGGCCACCGTGTTCAGACGGCGCTTGACGTCGTGGTAGACGCCCGGGAACGACAGGCAGCCCTCTTCGCCCTCTTCTTCCTCCTCATCGGGGAACTCGAGGACGGGGTTCACCAGGTGACCGCGTTCCTCGCCCACCGCGTACACGAACACCCTCTGGCTCACGCCGATCTGCGGCGCGGCCAGGCCGGCGCCCTGGGCGTCGTCGAGTGTCTGCGTCAGGTCCTTGACGAGGTTGCGGAGCTGCTTGTCGAAGTCGGTGACGGGGTCGGCTTCAGTGCGCAGCACCGGGTCGCCGAACAGCCGGATCGGACGGATGGCCATGCCTTCCAGGGTAATGCCTTCCGGTGACCGCCGATCCAGGCAGAAAGTTTCTTGACAAGGCGAGTACAGAGAATCTATAACTGAAGTTGTAAGTTTCCTAGAACGGAGGAAGCAAGATGTACCTGACGGCTCTGGACCGCGACTTCGACCGGCTCGTCCGCCGGGCCTTCGGCCCCAGCACCCTGATCGAGACCGCCAGCGGCGGCCCCGCCCCGGCCATGCCGATGGACACCGTCCGCCGCGACGGCGAGGTCGTCCTGCGCTTCGACATCCCGGGCGTGTCCCCGGATCAGATTGAGGTGACCGTCGACAAGGGCATCCTGTCGGTGAGCGCCACGCGCGAGGCAGACAAGACCGAGGGCGAAACCGAGCAGCACGTCGTCCGCGAGCGCTACTACGGCAGCGTGACGCGCCGCGTCCGCCTGTCGGACAACCTGGACGCCGAGAAGATCGAGGCGTCCAACGACAACGGCGTCTTGGAGATCCGGATCCCGGTCCAGGAGGAGGCCCAGCCCCGCAAGATCACCATCGGGGCCAGGCAC
>WRBL01000015.1 GCA_009784565.1 Streptosporangiales bacterium
CGACGTGATGCCGGCCGCCTTCCACAGAGCCTTGGCGCAGGCTGCCCCAGCGGCCGAGTTGACATGGTCCTTGCCCGAGAACATCGTGGGCTCGGTGCGCATCTCCGTGGCCTTGATCCAGGCGGCCTTCCCGTCGGAGGCCGAGGCGGCGTCGGCGTCGCCGATGATCACAGCGCACGCCCCGTCCGAGGAGGGGCAGGTCTCGTCGAACCGCACCGGATCCCACAGGACCGGGGAAGCCAGCACCTTCTCCATCGTGGCGTCGGCCTGCTGCAGGTGGGCGTACGGGTTCTTCGCGCCGTTGCGCCGGTCCTTCGCCGCCACCATCGCGCCGATGTGCGACGGGGCGCCGCTGCGCCGGATGTAGGAGCGGACGTGAGGCGCGAAGTAGCCGCCCGCCCCGGCCAGCACCGGCATGGCGAACGGCGGCCCGATCGACAGCGCCCACATCGCGTTCGACTCCGACTGCTTCTCGAACGCGATCGCCAGGACCCGCTTGTACCGGCCGGCCTCGACCATGCTGGCCGCGACGATCCCGGTCGAGCCGCCGACCGAGCCCGCCGTGTGGACCCGCAGCAGCGGCTTGCCCACCGCGCCCAGGGCGTCGGCCAGGTACAGCTCGGGCATCATCACGCCCTCGAACAGGTCGGGCGCCTTGCCGACCACGACCGCGTCGACGTCCTTGATCTCCAGGCCCGCGTCCTCCAGGGCCCGGTCCACGGCCTCGCGGCACAAGCCGGCCATGGACACGTCGTGCCGCTTCGAACGGTGCCGCGTCTGGCCGACTCCGATGACGGCCGCCTGCTGTCGCTTCACTGGGCCTCCATGACGCATACGAGGTTCTGCTGCAGGGCGGGACCGCTGGTCGCGTGGCCGAGCGCGCGCTGGGCCCGCCCGGACATGACCTCCCGGGCCGCCATGCCGATTCGGGCCAGGCCCGCCGCGAACATCGGGTTGCCGCACAGGGCCCCGCCCGACGGGTTGACCGTGGTGCCGTCCTTCAGCCCCAGCGCTGTCCGCAGCAGGATTTCCTGGTGGGTGAAGGGCGCGTGCAGTTCGGCGACGTCAACGCCCCCGGCCCCGGCGGCGAGGCCCGCCCCGGTCGCCGACGGGACGGTGGTCAGGTCCCGCGAGCCCAGGTTCCCGGAGTCCGTGCGGTGCTCGAAGCCGGTGATCAGGGCCGGGTTCCGGGTGATCTCCCGGGCCCGCTCGGCGCTGGCCAGGATCACCACGGCGGCGCCGTCTCCGACGGGTGCGCAGTCGTGGGCGCGCAGCGGATCGGAGACGTACGGCCGGGCCAGGAGGTCGCTTGCCGTCACGTCTCCGCTGACCTGGGCCTCGGGGTTGGACTTGGCGGCGGCGCGGCTGCGCACGGCGATCTCGGCCATCTCCTTCTCGCTCCAGGCCCCGGACTCGATCCCGAGCCGGGCCTGCAGGGCGGCGATGGACACCGAGTCCGGCCACAGCGGGGCGTTGAGGTACGGGTCAAGCTGGAGGGCCAGGGTCCGCCGCAGGTTGCCCGCGGACGATTTGCCGAAGCCGTAGACCAGCGCGGTGTCGACCTGCCCGGTGAGGATCTTGATCCAGGCCTCGTACAGCGCCCAGGCGCCGTCCATCTCGACGTGAGACTCCATGACCGGGGGGAACGCCCCGATGGTGTCCACCGCCGCGACGAAGGAGAACGCCCGCCCGGCCAGGTAGTCCGACGAGCCGGAGCAGAAGAAGCCGATGTCGTTCTTGGTCAGGCCGGTGCTCTCGTACACCTCTTTGAAGAGAGGCACCAGCATCTCCACGCCGTTGGTGGTGGCGTTGTCGTTGTGCCGCAGGCAGGGCGCCTGGGCGAAGGCCACGATGGCGACGTCGCTCATGATCAGTGGTCCCTCCTCACAGGTGATGGGAGTAGGACTCGTACGGGGCGTCCGCCTCGCCGGTCGGCTCGAAATGACTGACGTTCTCCATCGTCACGCCCCATTCCTCCCGGGGTTTCCAGGCGGCTCGCACCCGCATCCCCATGTGGACCTCGTCGGCGTCGCAGCCCAGGACGAGGTGCTGGAACGCGATGTCGGCCCCGTCGATCAGCACCGACGCGGCCACGTAGGGCGGCTTGACCTTCTGCCCGGCGAACGGCACGTTCACCACGCAGAAGGTGGTCACGATCCCGGTGTCCGGCAGTTCCACGTCCTCGTCGGTCGGAACGCCGCAGGTGGGGCAGGCGCCGCGGGGCGGGATATACACCTTGCGGCAGGACGGGCAGCGCTGGCCGACCATCCTTCCCTCGCCCAGGCCCCGCAGGTGCGAGGTCTCGGTCGGAGACGCGAAGTGCTGGTAGCCCAGCGCCACGGGCGTGGTGATCATGGTGACTTCGCCGGCGTCCCCGGCACCGTCGGCCGCGGCGGGCCGCCCGGCCGCCGGGGGTTCGCCGGCCGCGGCCTCGAAGCACTCGATGTCCCGGATATGGCCGGAGGGCTCGGCCGCCCAGCGGGGCCGGACGCGCAGGCCGGTCCGCAGCGCCGGCCGCTCGATGTCCACCGCGTGCAGAAAGGCCGTGTCCGCTCCGTCGAGCCGGATCAGGGCCCAGCCGAACGGCTTGTCCAGCGGCTGCCCCTCGAGCGGCTCCGAGGCCCACGTCCAGCTGATGACCGTCCCTTCCGGGCCGACCTCGGTCAGTTCGCCCGCGGGCTCGGCGGTGACCGGGTCGTACTCAAACGGCGGGGCGTGAACCCGCCCGTCCGACCCGCGGGCCGCCAGGATGCGGCGGCTCTTCAGGGCCGTCATGAACTGGCTCAGCGTCGGCCCGAGCGACCGGGTGTAGTCGAAGCTGATGTTCAGGGGTGCGCTCAGCGCTCCCGTAGACTCCGCGGACTTCATGAAGCTAAGTGAAACATGTTCTTATTTGTGGCCGCAACCCGGCACTGTATTACCAGGGGAGGCCTTGTCGTTCCGTAGAACGTGTTCTAGATTTATCTCGTGGAAGCCATCGGACTGTGGACTATCGCTCAGAACTCGCCGGACGCGCTGGCCGTCGTTGACCCCGACGGCGCCGAGGTGGCCTACGGCCCGTTCGCCGCCAGCGCGGACCGCTACGCCAAGGGCCTGCAGGCGCTCGGGCTGCACGCGGGCGACTGCGTGGCCATGATGCTGCCCAACAGCGCCGACGCGCTCGCCCTGTTCTTCGCGGCGCTGGAGACCGGCCTGTATATCGTGCCGGTGAACTGGCACCTGGCCGCGGCGGAAGTCGCCTACATCCTCTCCGACAGCGGCTCCGAGGCCTTCATCGCCCACGAGCGGTTCGCGGCGGTCGCCGCCGACGCCGCCGACCTGGCCTCGATCCGGACCGAGGCCCGCTTCGGCGTCGGCGAGGTGCCCGGCTTCGCGCCGCTGGCCGAACTGGGCGCGGGCGAGCCCGAGGGGCCGCCCGCCGATCTCACGTCGGGCGCTCCGATGGTCTACACGTCCGGGACCTCCGGCCGCCCCAAGGGCGTGCGCCGCCCGCTCACCGGCACCGACCCGTACCAGGTGCCGATCGCGTCGTCCGGTTTCTTCTCCGTCTTCGGGATCAAGCCGTTCGACGGCCACGTTCACATCTGCTGCTCGCCGCTGTACCACACCGCGGTGCTGAACTTCTCCACCATCTCCCTGCAGCTCGGCCACCCCGTGGTGCTGATGGACAAGTTCGACGCGACCGAAATGCTCCGGCTGATCAGCACCTACCGCTGCACGCACAGCCACATGGTGCCGACCCAGTTCAAGCGCCTGCTGGCCCTGCCCGACGACGTGAAGGCGAAGTACGACGTCTCCTCGCTGCGCAACATGATCCACGGCGCGGCACCGTGCCCGCACGAGGTCAAGCGGGCGATGCTGGACTGGTGGGGCCCGGTCGTGACCGAGTACTACGCGGCTTCCGAGGGCGGCGGCACGGTGATCCCCGGCGACGAGTGGCTGCGCAAGCCCGGTTCGGTGGGCAGGCCGTGGCCGTACTCCGAGATCAAGATCCTCGACGACGAGAAGAAGGAACTCCCGGCCGGGGAGCCCGGGCTCGTCTACATGAAGATGGGCACCTCCAAGTTCTCGTACTACAAAGACGAGAAGAAGACCGAGGAGGCCCAGGCCGACGGGAACCTCTTCACCGTCGGGGACATCGGCTACCTCGACGACGAGGGGTACCTTTACCTGCACGACCGCAAGAGCGACATGATCATCTCCGGCGGCGTGAACATCTACCCGGCCGAGGTCGAATCGGCGCTGACCGTCCACCCGTCGGTGGCCGACGCCGCCGTCTTCGGCATCCCGCACGATGAGTGGGGCGAGGAAGTCAAGGCCGTCATCGAGCCCGCGGCCGGGGTAGCGCCCGGTCCGGAGCTGACGGCCGAACTGCTGGAGCACCTGTCTGGCCGGGTCGCGAAGTTCAAGCTGCCCAGGACCGTCGACTACGTCGACCAGCTGCCCCGCCAGGACAACGGCAAGCTCTACAAGCGCAAGCTCCGGGACCCCTACTGGGCCGACCGCGACCGCGCCATCTAAGGGCCCCTCGCGCCAGTGTGAGGCATGATACATCGGGGTACCGCTTAATCAGGCACGGGGGGTGGCTGAGGAGGTGGTGCTGCGGTGGAAGCAACGGCTCGGATGGGACGGGTGCGACCCGCGGAGACCGCCAGGTGGCGGTTTCCCCGGCGTACGCTGCACGCGGTTGACATAGAGAATCTCGCGGGAATGCCGATCCCGTCCCGGAGACAGGTGAGCAGGGTCCAGGCGGTGTACCTTGACCGGCTCGTGCTCGGCGCGGACGACCAGGTCGTGATGGCCGCGAGCCACCGGGGCCTGCTGAACGCGGCGCTGGCCTGGCCCCACGCCCGGTACCAGGCGAGATCCGGGCCGAACGGCGCGGACCTGGCCCTGATCGACGTGCTGCTGCACGAGGACATCCCGGCGCGGTTCACCCACGTGGTGATCGGATCGGGCGACGGCCTGTTCGCCCGGGCGGCGCTGGTCCTCGCGGCCGGCGGGGTCCGGGTGACGGTGGCCAGCCGGTCCGACAGCCTGTCGCACCTCCTGCGCCGGGCCGCCGCCGACGTCGTCTATCTGGACAAGCCTCGCGTATCGATGGCGGCATAAGCGACCAGTACGTAACGAACCTGACAGTCGATTTTTGCTGTGACGTCGCGAGCGTTCACTTGGGGAGGCCGCGAACATAGTAATTTGAAGCGGTGCATGAGAAGACCGCCTCGGTAGCCGACTACTTTAGCGCGGTCTACCAGTGCGAAGAACTTGGTGACATCCGCATTTTTCCGTCATCCGGGGAAATGTGCCGGGCCTTCGCGGCACGGGCGCTGACCGTCGGCTCGGATATCCATTTCCGGGACGGCGAGTTCGCGCCGGGGACGCGCCGCGGCTTCTGGCTGCTCGCGCACGAGGTGGCGCACGTCGTGCAGCAGCGGCGCGGGCCCGTGACCTCAGGTGCCGTGCGGGACGGGACCGCGGTCGGGCCGCATGACGCTCCCGAGGAGGCCGAGGCCTGCGCCGCCGCCGACGCCGCCCTGGCCGGGCGCGTCTTCGCGTTCGCCGGTCCCGCGGTCCCGGCCGCCGGGACCGCGGGACCCGTGGTCCAGCGGTACATGGCCTGGGAGCACCTGATACTCGGCACCGCCGGGCAGGACGACGCCCGGGACATCGTCCGGGAGGCCAACGGCACCGCGGGAGGCAGCCCGCTGGCCGGCTATTGCCGGCTCATGACCACCCTCGGCCTTGACCCCGAGAACGCGGATCCGGTGCGGGCGTCGGCAGGCGGCGTGCCCGCGGTGCGGCTTCCCGGCAGCGGCCTGGTAGTGACCCTCGGAGAGATCAGCATCCTGCCGGACTACCTGTCCCGCCCCGAGGACATCGAGCGGGCACCGAAGAAGTTCGTGCTCCCGCTGGTCCAGTCGACCCGGGCCTGGAACATTCGCGAGATGGGCAGCGTCGCCGGCGGCGGGGCCGACGGCAAGCGCGGGCCGAAGCACCCGAAGCTCCAGTCCACGATGGCCTACCCGAGCCTGGGCGGCATGGCGGAGATCGGGGAGGCCCTCCAGGTCACGCGGCTCGGCCGCCGCTGCGGGTTCCCGGCCTGGGAGCGCTACCAGTCCGTGGTCTCGCGGAACGCCTGCCACTTCGCGCCGTTCTCCTGGTACCGCTGGCAGGACTATCACCTCAAGGCGCGTGACCTCGCGCGTCAGGCTCACGACGCCAAGGACCCGGCCGAACGTGACGTCCTGACCACGCGGGCCTGGATCAGCGCCGGGTACGCGGACCACTTCCTGCAGGACTCGTTCGCCGCCGGGCACCTGATCAACAAGACGCTGGTCATGCAGTGGTACGCGGACCTGCTGATCCGGTCGCGGCTCCCGGTGCCGGAGCGCCGTCACCTCGCCGCGGTCACCCACACGGCCCAGCCCGGCCTGCACGGCCCCGGTTACTACCGCCCGGTGGCCGACGAGCGGGACCCGGACCGGCTGGTCCCGTCGCCCACTCCGGGCGCGCCCGCGGTGGCGGACCCGCAGGCGACCGTGGAGGCGGCGACCCTGGAGGGGCGGGTGGCCGCGAGCGGAGTCGTCGGCCACGACCTGACCGAACGGATCTCCGCTTACTCCTCCTACCTGAAGCTCCTGCGCAGCAGCGTGGTCCAGTCCGTGTCCGGCACGATCCACGACTACCTGAACGAGAAGTCTCTGATCGTGGCGGCGGGTGCGGACGGAGAGCGGTTCCGCATGTACGGCGACTGGTCGATGCTCCAGGGAGAGGACTCCGCGGGGCGGGCCGGCGCGGCCGGGGAACTGTCCCGGCAGGCGGTGGCCGACATCCTCGCCGACGGCGAGACGCCGGTCTCCAGCCGGAAGATCTTCGAGATGTTCCCCGACCACGTCGAGCATGACGGGACGCTCGTGCCGCTGGAGCAGTGGCACGATGCCCGGCTGCGGGACTGGTGCCACGCGGACTTCTTCACCGGCCGTTCGGCCCGCGTGCTGCGAGCGGCGACCACCATCGCCTTCCGTCACCTGGGCGTCCCCTCCGCCGACAGCTGAGGCAGTGCCTGCGGCGGGGCCTCGCGCGCGCTTTCAGCGGCGCCCGGCCAGGGGCCGGGCGCGCTGGGTGTTCGAGAGGCCGATGACCCCGATGATCCGGGAAGCCAGGGACGCCGGGACGTAGACCGGCGTGGAGTTGGCGTAGTACCGGGCGCCGCTGGGGGAGGTGTACGTGCTGAGCGTGGTGTGGAAGGCCTTGCCCACCCGCGAACTCGGTCCGGTGGCCCGGACGAGGGTCGGGGAACTGCCCGGGCCGGCGGCCAGGCCCTGGCCGCGCAGGTAGGTCTCGACGGCCTTCGCCGTCGCGGCCGCGTCCCGGGGAACGAGGGACACCTCGATGGTCATGCTGTCGCTGTCGTAGCGGCCGGTGACCTTGCCGGGCGCCGGGCCCGTGCTCCCGGGGAGCGCGGAGTAGGCCGCCGCCCCGGGGCCCGCCGGACCGCCCGCGGCGGCCGAAGCGGCGGCCGGGGCCGCGAAGGCCGGGCCGGCGAGAGCGGCGGCGACGATCAGCGTGCGGTATGAGACTCGCATTCCACAGTCCTCCTCCGGCGTGGCATCTCCGCGCCGTTAGTTACTTTAAGTGATCACAATGTCGCGCGGGGCCGGGTTTCGTGGTCCCGGCCCCGCGCGAGAGCCCGCTGCCCGGGCTTACTTCTGGATGATGGCGGCGAACCGGGGCGTGCCGATGCCGGTGGCCTCGTCGTAACCCGCGGTCGTCGGGAAGATCCCGTTGTGGCTGGCCATCACCACGCCGGCCCGGCCGGACGGGCCGGGCTTGGCGATGTCGTGGAAGTACGTGCCGCGCTTCGAGCGCAGCCAGCCGTACAGGACCGGACCGATGTCCCCGGCCCGCTTGCCCTTGTAGCTGTCACGGTCGGTGATCAGCGCGGCCCAGAGCGGTGCCGCGAGGCTGGTGCCCCCGATACCCATCCAGCCGCCGCCGCTCCCGAGCGCCGGGCACTCGCTGTTGGCCATGCCGGCGCCGCCCGTGCAGTAGGTGGCGTAGGGCGTGTACTCGTCGGCATCCGCGGAGATGTCCGGAACCTGGCGGCACGGCGCGGAGGAACTTCCCGCCAGCGAGCAGTTCGACGTGCCGTACCTGGTGTAGCGGTTCGCCACGCCGGGGCCCTTCTGCCACGACGGGGCACCCCAGAAACGGCTGGACCCCCCGCCGCCGGCACCGGTCTCGTAGGTGCCGGAGCCGCACCAGTAGGCACCGCCGAGGTTGTCGTTGTCCGCCGCCTTGCCCTGGCGGCTGCACAGGTTGGAAGGATTCCAGACCGTCTCGGTTCCCGCGCGCGGGTGGGCGGGACGGGGCCGGGTGCCCGGGTTGAAGGTCTCGAACGAGGTGCCTCCGGTGCTGATCACCCAGGGCTGGGAGCCCGGGTCGTCGATCGCGGGGGCCGTCTTGCCGCTGCCGCGGATGCAGTCCAGGGCGCCGCTGTCGCCGGCGGCGGAGAACACGCTCTGCCCCTGCGCCGCCATCTGCTTGAAGACGGTGCTCTCCGACTGGGCGTACGCCTGGCCGGCATCGGACTCGCACAGGCCCCAGCTGGTGCTGACGGTCGCCGTGGTGTCGTCCCTGGCGATCTTGGCGTACTCGTCGAGCGAGCCCTGGCCGGTGCTGTCGTTGGGCGCGTTGTAGACGTACAGGTGCGCCTTCGGCGCGACCGCCATCTCCTGGTCGATGTCGGAGTTCGCCTCGATGTCGCCGCTGTCGTCGGTGGGGCCGCTGTCCACGTTCACGTTGGTGATGTCCGGCCGGTAGGACTTGCCGTAGAAGCGGGCGGCCCAGGCGCGCGAGTCCGATGACTTGTAGCCGGACAGCTCGAAGATGGCGGCCGCCCGGCCGGCGCCCCGGGTCTTCGCGCCGGCCTTCGGCGCGCCGTAGAGCGAGTTGGTCTGCGACGGGGTCAGGCCGCTGCAGTGCGGTCCGCCGCCGTAGCCCGCGCCGATGCTCCTACCGGACTTGACCTGCCCGAACAGGGACTGCCTGGTGGGGTACTTGGTCTCGCAGCCGGACTTGCGCGCCGCGGCCGGGGCCTGCGCGGTCAGCGGGTGCTGGCGGATGGTGTCGGTGAGGCCGACGACGCCGATGACCATCGACCGCAGCGACGCGGGGATCTGCACCGGCGCCGAGTTGGCGAAATACCGCGTGCCGCGGGCGCTGGAGTACATGCTGAGCCTGGTCTGGAAGGCTTCGCTCACCTGAGTGCTGGAGCCGGAGGCCCGCAGGAGGAACGGCGAGCCGGTGCCCGAGACCGAGAGCCCCTGGCCGCGCAGGTACCGGGTGACGGTGCTGGTCGTCGCGGACGACGGCGCGTAGCGCTGATAGAACTGGCCCTGGCCCAGGAACCGGTGGTACTCGCCGCTGCCGGGTGTGTAGAGGGCCCGGAGTTCGCGGTTCATGGCGCCCTGGTCGCGGGGCACGAGCGCGATCTCCACCGACATGCGGTCCGAGGTGTAGTTACCCGTCGCCCTGTCGGTGGTCTGGCTCAGACTGTTGCCGAGCGCGGTGAACCGCTGAGGCCCCGGCCGGGTGCCGGCGGACGCCGGCGTCGCGCCGATCCCCCCGCCGAGCGCGATGGCCGCGAGGCCCAGCGCCGCGGCACGGCCGGCTCTCAACTTTCGCATTCCAACCCCCCTGGGCAGCACTACTGGTCACCGGTGCTATTCACGCCAATAACTCTCTGTAAACATGTGGGGACTTGTTGGATACGGTTCGTGTTCGCCGCTGTCACAGAGCCCGCGGGAGCCAGCGGACGGTGATGAGGTTGTGCGGGGTGAGGATGACGGAGGTCCCCGGAGCCGGCGGGGCGGGGCTGGGAGGGGGCCCGGCAAACGGAGTGATCGTGAACTCGGGAGTGAGGGCGCGGTAGTCCCGGAACCACACGCGGATCTGCTCCGCGACCGCTTCGGCGAGGCCGGCGCCGCCCGGGCCGTGGCCGACCACCTGGAGTTCCGCCGGATCGTCTCCGGCGGCGGTTTCAGTGCCGGAGGGCCCGGATGACAGGTAGGCCAGGCTGTCCCCGGCCACCGCCGCCATCGTGCCCCAGCGGAACATCGGGGCCGCGATTCCCGAGTCGGCCGCGTCGCGGGACACCCTCATGCCGTACAGGCCGCCGGGCAGCGAGCAGGTCAGCCACAGGTACATCGCCTCGGTCGCCGCCGCGCTGTCGTAGCCGACGCCGGTCCGGACCGTGACGCCCGCGGTATCCAGCACGCCGGCCAGCCGGGCAGGGTCGGCGTCCTGGTCCTGCTGGACCTCCAGGCTGACGCTCGCCGACGAGGTCAGCGCGATGGCCCGCCGCGGGTCGCTGGCGACGCTGTCGCGCAGGGGCATGAAACCGCACATCACGCTGGACCGGCTGCGCAGTATCACGCGGTCGGCCGGGGTCTCGCCCTCGCCCGCGCCCTCGCGTGCCAGGGCGACCGACCGGGTGACGCCGCCGCGCAGGCGCAGCGGGGCGACGATCAGTCCGTCGCGGGCCAGCTGGTCCGTCCACGCGGGCGGCAGGTCCCAGATGCCGACGGTCGCGATGATCCGGTCGAACACCGCGAAACCGGGTGCGCCAAACGCCCCGTCGCCCTTGAGCACGGTCACGTTCTCCGCGCCCGCGACGGCCAGGGCCGCGGTGGCCCCGGCCACGATGTCGTCGTCCACGTCCACCGTGACGACCTGCCCCCCGGGCCAGGTCAGGCGGGACAGGAGGGCGGCGTTGTACCCGGTGCCCGCGCCGATTTCCAGGATCTGCATTCCGGGCCGGACGTCTAGCTGTTCCAGCATCAGCCCGACGATCGACGGCTGGGACGCCGCGCTGATCGGCACCCCGTCGGAGTCGTGCTTGGTCGCCGTGACGTCGTTGGCGTAGCACTGCCGCAGCGGCACTCCGGGCAGGAACACGTGCCGGGGCACAGCCCGCATCGCGGCCTCGACCCGGGGTGTCCGCACCATGCCCGCGTCCAGCAACTGGCCGACGAGCGTGTGCCTGAGCTTTTCCGCCTGGGTGCTCACAAACAGGTGGATACCCGCGTTCACCTGGACCCGACCGTCGAGCCGGTGACTATCCAGTCACGGGTATTTCAGCCGCGGCCCCGTAAGCCTCAGCCCGCGAGCGGTCGCGGTTTCTGCGATCGCTCGCACCGGGGGGTCCGGGGGGTCGTCCCCCCCGGATAGACACTGGCAGTTGGACCGCCCGATAAGATCGCCGGTTTTGCGATCGGGCGGTCTAACTGTTCCGTGCTACGAAGCGGCGGTGCGCCTCGGCCAGCCGCAGGTACGCGCGCGCGGCGATCTCGGCCCGCCGCGCGGCGTACTCATACGGCGAGACCTCGAGCCGGGTGAGCTTCACCTGGACGGCGGCCAGCTCCGACTCATACTCGTCTTCGATTCCGAGTGCGTCATCGACGTACTCGCTGTCTGCTTTGCGTATGGCTGGTGTCCAGCCTTGTTCACGTTCGTCTCTCATTGGATGCCCCGCCGGATAGTTAACCCGATCGGGTTCGGTGGGCGGGCGCGGTCCGGACGTACCGTCCGTCACAAGACTGGTCAGGGTTAACGAGGCGTTACAGCACACCACCCAGGACAATGTGATCTGTATCACATTAAACGTTTCAGGCGTCGTACTCGCTCATCAGGCGGCGCCCGACGATCATCTTCTGGATCTCGGCCGTGCCCTCCCCGATCAGCAGCATGGGCGCGTCCCGGTACAGCCGCTCGATCTCGTACTCCGTGGAGTACCCGTAGCCGCCGTGAATTCGCAGGCTGTCCTCCACGACCTCCTTGCAGTACTCGGCGGCCAGGTACTTCGCCATGCCGGCCTCCACGTCGGACTGCCCGCCGGCCTCCTTGCGCCGGGCCGCCATCACCATCATCTGGTGGGCGGAGGTCACCTTGGTGGCCATCTCGGCCAGCTTGAATCCGATCGCCTGGTGGTCGCCGATCTTCTTCCCGAACGTCTCCCGCTGCCGGGCGTAGCGGACGCCCAGTTCGAACGCGCGCAGCGCCACTCCGCAGCCCCGGGCCGCGACGTTGACCCGGCCCAGTTCGATGCCGTCCATGAGCTGGTAGAACCCGCGGCCCGGCTTCTCGCCCAGCACCGCCGACGCGGGGACGCGGCAATCGTCGAGAAGCAGTTCGGTGGTGTCGACGCCGTGATAGCCCATCTTGTGGATCTTGCCGGGGATGGTCAGCCCGGGCCGGGTCTCGCCGGTGCCCGGATCCTTCTCGACCAGGAACGCGGTGAGGTTCTTGTGCGGCTGCTTCGCGCCCTCGTCGGTCTTCACCAGCAGCAGTACCACGTTGGACGTCCCGCCGTTGGTCAGCCACATCTTCTGGCCGTTCAGCACGTAGTCGCCGCCGTCGCGGCGGGCCGTGGTGCGGATCGCGGCCACGTCCGAGCCCAGCCCCGGCTCCGACATCGAGAAGGCGCTGCGGGCCTCGCCGGTGGCCATCCTGGGCAGGAAGTAGTCCTTCTGCTCCTGCGTCCCGTGGGCCGAGATCAGGTACGCCACCATGAAGTGCGTGTTGATGATGCCGGACAGGCTCATCCAGCCCCGGGACAGTTCCTCGACCACGAGGGCGTAGGTGAGCAGGCCCTCGCCGAGCCCTCCGTACTGCTCGGGAATGGTCAGGCCGAACACCCCGAGGTCCTTCAGCCGGGCCACGATCTCGTGCGGGTACTCATCGGCGTGGTCGAGGTCGTTGGCCACGCCGATGACCTCGGCGTCGACGAAGTGGCGGACCGTGGCCAGGATGTCCCGCTGGAACTCGGTGAGCCCGTCGGTATCGGTGAGGCGGCGCATGTCTTACTGCTCTCCTAGGATCTCGGACAGGACGGCGTCGGTGTCGGCGCCGAGTTCCGGCGCGGGTCGCACGTCCGGGGTCCCGGCCTGGGCCAGGGGGATTCCGGTCGCGAGCATCTGGCCGATGCCCGGCTGGTCGATCAGGCGGACCAGCGGGTTCTCGGTCAGGGCGGGATCGGCGGCCACCTCGGCGAACGTCCGGTACCGCTCCCACAGCACCGACGTTCCCTCGAACGCGGCCGCGATGTCGCGATGAGTCCGGGAGGCGAACCAGGGGGCCAGCAGGGCCGCGATCGTCTCGCGGTGGGCGTACCGGTCGCCGTCGGCGCTGAAATCCGCTCCGAACGCCTTCGACAGCTCGGAGAAGGTCTCGGTCAGCCCGGTGACCTTGGCGAGATCCCGGAAATGACGGGCCGTGAGGACGCAGACCATGACCCGGTCACCATCATCCGTTCGGAAATCCCGGGCGAACCCCCCGTACAGGTGGTTGCCGATCCGGGGGCGTCCCGCCCCCAGGCCCGCCTCGGCCAGGAAGCCGAGATGGCCGGTCACCGCGAGGGCCACGTCGGCCAGCGGCAGGGTGATCGCCCGGCCCCGGCCGGTGCGGCGGCGGTGCCGTTCGGCCGCGAGGACGCCGGTCGCCGCGTACAGCCCGCAGGCGACGTCCCAGGCCGGCAGCACGTGATTGACCGGGCCGTCGAGGTTCTCCGGGCCGGTGGCGAGGGGGAAGCCGTATCCGGCGTTGACGGTGTAGTCGACCGCGGGCCCGCCGTCGTGCCGGCCGGTGATCAGCAGGTGGATGAGGTCGGGCCGGTTCTGGCTCAGGGTCTCATGGGACAGCCAGGGGAAGGCGGCGTTGGTCAGGACGATGCCGCCTTCGGCGCCCGACTCCTCGACCAGCCTCCGGACCGTTTCCTGGCCCTCGGGCGAGCGGAAGTCGAGGGTGACCGAGCGCTTGCCCTTGTTCAGGCTGGTCCAGTAGAGGCTTCCCCCGTTCGGGGCCAGCGGCCATCGGGCGGTGTCCGCGGCCCCGCCCAGGGGGTCGATCCGGATGACCTCGGCACCGAGCTGAGCCAGCGTCATGCCGCCGAGCGGGGCGGCGACGAAACTGGACACCTCGATGACCTTCAGGCCCGCCAGCGGCGCCTCGCTCTCATGGTGATTCATATACATGATTTTTATCGTGCGGCGGGGGAGAGCGCTGTGGCGGGTGTCACCTCCCGGCCCGGGCGACGTCAGCGCAGCGGGTCGAACGCGGCCAGGTCCTCGCCGGGTCCGAGCAGGGGATCGGTGCCCAGCGCCACCCGGGCGGCGACCGCGCCGGCTCTCGGCCCCATGGTCAGCCCGGACGCGCCCAGGCCGGTCGCGATGACCAGGCCGTCGGCGCCGGGCACCGGCCCCAGCAGCGGCCTGATGTCCGGGCCCATCGGGCGGAAGCCGATCCGCGTCTCGGCGACCTCCGCCCCGGCCAGCCCGGGGGCCACGCCGAGCGCCTCCGACAGCACCTCGGCCAGCCCGCCCGCCGTCATCCGGTAGTCGAATCCCGATCCGGCCTCCCGGGTGGCTCCGGCCACGATCCGCCCGCCGTCGAAGGCGAGCATGTAGTGGCCGGTGCTGGTGGGCAGGATGACCGGCCAGCGGCTGGTGTCCGTGCCGGGCAGCGAGAAGCGCATGATCTGCCCGCGCTGGGGCTCGGTCCGCACAGTCGCGGCCCCGGCGACGAATCCGCCGGTCCACGCGCCGGCCGCGGCGACGACCGTATCGCCCTCGATGACCTCGCCGCCGACCTCGGCGCCCCTGACCCTGCCGTCGCGCATCAGGAGGCGGGCTGTCCCCGGCAGCTCGGCCGCGCCGGCCTTGACCGCCGCCCGCCTGAGCGCGGCCGCCATCAGCCGGCCGTCGACGCGGGCCGCGCCGGTGATGTGGACCGCCGCTTTGTCTTCGCGCAGGGGCGGGAAGAGTTCCTGGGCCGACAGGCCGCTCAGGATCTTCACGTCGCCGATCTCCGGCGTGTCCACGCTCTGCTTGACCGCGCGCTTGAACACGCGGCCGGCCTCGGTCTCGTCGTCGCACAGGTAGAGCGCGCCGGCCTTCCGGTAGCCGGTCTCGGTCTCGCCGGCGTCGGCCAGCCGCCCGACCAGGAGCGGGTACTCTCGCGCCGCCGCGGCGGCGAAGCTGTGCCAGGCCGGGTCTTCTACCCGGGACAGCCACGGGCTGACGATCCCGGCGCCCGCCGCGGTCGCCCGGCCGTCCAGCCCGGCGTCGACGAGGATGGCCTCGGCGCCGAGCGTCGCCGCCTCCAGGGCGCACGCGGCGCCCGTGATTCCCGAGCCAACGATGATCATCCGCACCGTTCCATAGTGACAGCAGCCGGCTTCCCGCTGATTCGCGGCATATGGGGCAGGAACCGAGCTGACCAGGCCGGTCGCCGGCGAGGCCGGGCGGTCACCAGGACCGGATGGGGGCGAATATCCCCTTTAAGGGCTATCGTGCCAGGACATTACCTAGGTAAAATGCCGGCTCGGTGCCCGATGCGTATAAGCGCATATCTAGCGTGCGGATCTGGGTTTTCCGGCATACAGTCCAGCAAGTGGTGGTCCAGTGACGCGGCGCAATGTGTCGGCCCTCGTCGTCGACGATGAGGCTCCGGCGCGGAACGAGCTGTGCTTTCAGCTCCGGACCGCGCTCGGCGTGTCTCACGTGGACACGGCGCGGGACTCGAGCGAGGCGCTGCGCCGCGTCCAGCAGCGGCGGTTCGACGTGGTCTTCACCGACATCGTCTTCCCCGGGCTGAACGGCATCGAGATGGCCAGCGTGCTGAGCAACTTCCCGGCACCGCCGGCGGTCGTCATCGTGACCGAGCACGATCAGTACGCGGTTCGCGCGTTCGAGGTGGGAGCCTGCGACTACCTGCTCAAGCCGGTGTCGCGGAACCGGCTCGCGACGGCCCTGGGCCGCGCCCTGGAGCGAGGGGGCATCCCGCGGTCGCCGGGCCGCCCGCCCGGCTGGGCGGGGGAAACGGCCGGTTCCGGGTACGCGACCGTTCCCCGGCAGCCCGACGGATTCGGAGGGTTCGCCGGGTTCACGGGGGCCGGGGCCGATGACCCGTCGGCCACCATCCCGGTCGATACCGGGGGCCGGACCCGGTTCGTTTCCCGGGAAGAAGTGCGCTGGGTGGAGGCCCAGGGAGACTATGTGAGGCTCCACATGGCGGACGGGGAGACATACCTGATCCGGATACCGATCTCCCGGCTGGCCGAGATGTGGGCGGATTTCGGGTTCATCCGCATCCACAGGGGTTATCTCGTGCCGTTCAAGCACGTGACCGAGTTCTCCGCCGCCGGGGGAAACCACACGGTGACGGTGGACGGGCATGCCCTGCCGGTCAGCCGCCGGCACGTGAGGGATCTGCGGGACCGGTTCCTGAACGCGGGGTGGCGTACCTAAGTAGGTATGCCACTCGTCGCGGCAGATCGACCGCTGGTCGACGGAAATTGACCGTTAAGCGCACAAGTATGCCTACTTGTCGTACCTAAACGTAATTGCGCATGATCACTGCAATAGTTCTTAGTTGGGCAGGGAACGCGAGACGGGCGGGGTCTCGCGCACGCCACTAACCGGGAGGGCACTTAGGGCATGTCTGTGACGCAGTCTGCCAGCAGGCGGGTGAGCGCTTACGAGGTCGTCCACGCGAGCCGGGAATTCCGGGGACTCAGGCGGCATTTCGGATCGTTCGTGGTGCCCGCCATCGGAGTCTTCCTCGGGTGGTACTTCCTCTACGTAATCTGCGCGGCCTTCGCGCCGAACTTCATGAAGACCCCGCTTTTCGGCGATGTCAATGTCGGAATGTGTTTCGGGATCCTGCAGTTCGTCCTGACTTTCATAGTGACGGTGACCTATCTTCGCTGGGGCCGCCGTAAATTCGACGTCCAGGCCACGCGGCTGCGCACCCGGCTCGAGCAGGGACGCCGCCGGTGAAGACTCACGATTTCCTCGCGTCCGGGACGGTCGGCGATCCGGCGGTCAACATCACGATCTTCGCGTTCTTCGTGATCGTGACCCTGATCATCGTGGTGACCGCCTCCGGGGCGAACCGGAGCACCAGCGACTACTACGCCGGCGGCCGCAACTTCAAGGGATGGCAGAACGGCATCGCGATCGGCGGTGACTATCTGTCCGCCGCGTCGTTCCTCGGCATCGGCGGCCTGATCGCGCTGTACGGGTATGACGGTTTCCTGTACTCCATCGGCTTCCTGGTCGGCTGGCTGCTGGTGCTGCTGCTCATCGCGGGACCGCTGCGCAACACCGGCCGGTACACCACGGCTGACGTCTTCGACCTCCGGCTGCGCAATACCCGCGTCCGGGGCGCCGCCGCGGTCTCCACCCTCACCATCAGCTTCTTCTACCTGCTGGCCCAGATGGCCGGCGCCGGCTCGCTGGTCAGCCTGCTGCTCGGAGTGAGCGGCGGAGCGGGCCAGTTCATCGTGATCGTCGTCGTGGGCATCGCGATGCTGATCTACGTCCTGGTCGGCGGCATGAAGGGCACTACCTGGGTGCAGATGATCAAGGCGGGGATCCTGGGCGTCGGCACCGTGGTCCTTACCGTCTGGGTGATGACCGAGTGCGGATTCAACTTCTCGAACCTGCTGGCCCACGCGGCGGCCACCAGCCCGAGCGGCAAGGCGGTGCTCGGGCCCGGCCTGCTGTACGGCGGCGGCCTGTCCGCTCACTTCAACTTCGTCTCGCTGGCCATGGCCCTGGTGCTGGGCACCGCGGGGCTGCCGCACCTGATCATGCGCCTCTACACGGTTCCCGACGCCACGGAGGCCCGCCGGAGCGTGGTCTGGACCGTGTGGCTGGTCGGCGTCTTCTACCTCTGCACGCTGGTGCTCGGGTTCGGCGCGATGTGGCTGGTCGGCAACAAGGCGATCCTGACGGCGCCGGGCGGAAGCGACTCGGCCGTGCCGCTGCTCGCCTACCATCTCGGCGGGACGCTGCTGATGGGGCTGGTGGCCGCGGTGGCGTTCGCGACCATTCTCGCGGTGGTGGCCGGCCTGACGATCACCGCCAGCGCCTCGTTCGCGCACGACGTCTACGCGGGCATCCTGCGCGGAGGCGACGCCGACCCGAGGGACGAGGTCCGCGTGGCCCGGACCACCGCCGTCGTGATCGGGCTCGTCGCGGTGGTCGTCGGGTTCCTCGCCCGCAAGATCGACGTCGCGTTCCTGGTGTCGCTGGCGTTCGCGATCGCCGCGTCGGCCAACCTGCCGTCCATCCTGTACTCGCTGTTCTGGCGCCGTTTCACCGCGCGCGGCGCGCTGTGGAGTATTTACGGCGGCCTGATCAGCTCGGTCGGGCTGATCATCTTCTCGCCCGTGGTGTCCGGCTCCGCCAGCGCGGCCAGCCCGTCGCTGATCACCGACCCGCACGTCAACTTCGCCTTTTTCCCGCTGAGCAATCCGGGCATCGTGACAATCCCGCTGGCCTTCTTCCTCGGCTGGCTCGGGTCGGTCACCGATCCGCTGCCACCGGAGGACGCCCGGTTCGCCCGGGTCCAGGTCCGGGCGCTCACCGGGGTGGGGGCCGAACGCGGTGCACGGGGCTAACGCCATCGGCACGGCGGGGAGAGGAGCCTGACACCCATGACGACCGGCATGGTCTCCGGAACGCAGCCGGACGGCGGTCCGCCGCCGCTTGACCCGGCGCTGCTGCAGGTGATCCGGCCTTCGGCCAGCCGGATGGCGTCGGCGGAGGGCTCGTTCATCCAGATGCTGCACGAGGACATCGAGGGCCTGGTGCGGTATCTGCCCGACGGAGGCTGGGGATTCTGCGAGCGGACCGTCCGCACCGTCCTGTGGCTGGCCCTCACTGACCAGCCGGCCGAGGCCGCGGTCGAGGGCGTGTACTGGCTCGGCTCGGTGAACGGGTCGGAAGGCTTCCCCGCGTCGGAGTACGTGAGCATCGGCCACTCCCTGGTCCGGGTGGCCCGGGATATGTCCGGCGAGAACTGGTCCACGACGACGGGGTCGTCGTGGGTCCGGTTCTTCATGTGGATGCAGCCGTACCTGCAGGTGGCGGCCGAGCACGTGGCCGCCCAGCAGGACGCCGACCGCAGGCAGGCGGCCGCCCAGCATGAGGCCGAGCGGCGGCAGGCATTCGACCAGTTCGAACGGCGCGGCGCCACCGATATCGACGTGTCGGTGGTGGGGGAGATGCTGGACGACGAAGAGGAAGACCTCGATCCCGCTCCCGGCTACGGCCAGATCATGCTGGGCATGACGTCCAACCGCCGTCGCCGTCGCCGCCGCTGACCAGCTGCCTCCGCGTAATCGTGATTCACCGGCCCGCGAATTCGGGCAGACGTGTGATTACCGTGATTTCCGGGATTCTTGTCGTGCGGCGGGAAGAGAGTTGGATACGATTTCCCCGTAATGCCCAGCTGATGACGCTTGCCGAGGATTTGAGGCATAAGCGGGATTGATCAGCTTTGATGAAGCTTTTCGAGCCAGCGGAGAAGCTTTGCCTAAGAAGACCGAGTTGTTGAGGAGCTGACCGATGTCAGCACAGCCTGTCCCGGGGCTTTCCCGGGCGCAGTCGCCCGCATTTCACGCCACGGTCGCCTTCGCCGTGTCGGCGATGGTCGCGATCGCCTGCATGACCTGGGTGCTTCTGACCACTCCGCCGGGCGACACTCACATGCTGGTGGCGGTACTGGTGGGCGGCACCGCCTGCGCGCTGATGGTCGTGACCGGGGTCACCGCCGCCGTGTACTTCGGGTCCGTCGCGAACGAGGCCCGCGCCGCCGACGCCGCCAGCCAGCTGCGGGCGCGGCGGATCGAGGACGAGTTCTTCTGGCTGGCCCGGGAGACGCTGCCGGTGATCGCCCGGCGGGTGGGGAACGGGGCGACCCCGGAGGAGGTCTTCGAAGGGATCCCGCGACCCGAGAGCGACGCGGTCCGGAGCCTTCTCACCACGATCCAGCGTCTGGCGACCGACGTGATGGAAAAAGCCGCGGCCGTCCAGGGCGAGGCGGAGGAGGCGGCGGAGTCCGCCCGCGCCGAGGCGGAGGCGTCCGCCGAGCGCGCGACGTCCGCCGCCGAGGAACTGGCCGCCATCGAAGCCGAGGCCTCGCGGCTCGGCACCGAGGCGATTCCCGCGGCCCTGGACCAGCTCCGGGCCGGCGAGCCGAGAGACATGGTGCTGTCCGCGACGTCCGAAGCCGTCTCCCCGGCCCTGTCCGGGCTGTTCGGGACCGTGGTGACCGAGCTCGCCGTGGCCGAGCGCCGCGCGGCCTCCGCCATGGCCGCCTGCGCCAACGCGGCCGCCCGGGTCCAGGCCCAGACCACGCGGATGCTGGCCGACCTGCGCGAGATGGAACAGCGGTACGGCGACGACAAGGTCTTCGCCGACCTGATGACCCTGGACCACCTGGTCTCCCAGACCGGCCGCTTCGCCGACAGCATCGCGCTGCTGTCCGGAGGCCGCAGCGGCCGCCGGTGGACCCGGCCGATCCCCGTCGAATCCGTCCTGCGCGGTGCCATGGGCCGGATCGACGCCTACCAGCGAGTCCGGGTTCACTCGACCTGCACGACGGCGATCTCGGGCTACGCGGCGGAGGGCGTCATGCACGCCCTGGCCGAGCTGATGGACAACGCGACCGCCTTCTCCGCCCACGGTTCCGCCGTTCACGTGTACGTGGAGGAAGAAGACGCCGGGCTCGTCGTCACGATCGAGGACAGCGGCCTCGGCATGCGCGCCCGCGAGCGCGAGCGGGCCGAGCGGGCGGTCGCGAAGCCGCTGGACCTGGCCACCCTGCCCGGCACGCGGCTGGGGCTGGCCGTGGTGGGCAGGGTCGCGGACCGGTACGGGCTGTCCGTCAGCTTCCGGCCCTCGGCCCGCGGCGGCACCGGGGTCGTGGTGATGATCCCGCGGGCGCTGCTGTCGGCCCCCAGGGACGCGGCGGCCCCGGGCTGGTGGCCGGGCCGCGACAGCGCGGACGGAAGCGGAAGCGATCCGGGGGCCGCCCCGGATCCCCCGGGTGAGTCCGGTACCCAGCCCATCACCGTCCCGGGCCAGCTCGCGGGGCAGGACGAGGACACCTACGAGCTGCCGGTCCGGCCCCGGGGCAAGACCCTGGCGGAGGCGTCCCGGACATCCCTGGGGCCGCGAACGGAGATCCCGAGGCATTCCAGCAACGACGCCGGCTCGCGGTTCGCGGCCTTCCGGAACAGCCGGACGGGCCACACGGAGCCCGGCGGGACCGGCGCTGACCAGACCATTACGGAAGCGGACGCTGTCGAATCAGGCAGCGATCACCAAGGTTCGGAAGGAACTGCATGACCAGCACAGAACCAGTCGGCGACATGCCATCCGCCGGGGTTGAATCCGAGCGGGACCTGGAGTGGCTGCTGGAGAACCTCAAGACCAGGACCCCCGAGGTCAAGCACGTGCTCGTGCTGTCCAAGGACGGTCTCCAGCTGTGCTTCACCTCAGAGATGGGCCCGGACCGGGCCGACCAGCTGTCGGCCATCGCGTCGGGCATCCAGAGCCTGGCACTGAGCTCGTCCGTGGAATTCGGTACCTCGATCGGGTCAGGCCAGGCCATGGTGGAATTTCCCGGCGGTGTCCTGCTCATCATCCCGGCGGGCGCCGGCGCGCACCTGTCCGTGATCGCCAGCGCCGAAGCGGACGTCGGCCTGGTCGGCCACAACATGTCCGAACTGGTAGAGCAGATCGGCGGGTACCTCACGGCGGCGCCGCGGCGGGTGGCCGCGCCCTCGCCGACGGTCGCGCCGGACAACGAGTCGGTGTCCGGAACGGGGGCCGGTGTGTCGTGAGCCCGCGCGCCGTTGACCGGGAATCCCCCGACCGGCTGTACACCGTCACGCAGGGCCGAACGCCCGGTGATGACGATCCCTTTGACCTGGTTTCGCTGATCGTGGGGGAACGCGAGCCGGCGCCGGGAATGCAGTCCGAGCACGTGCGGATCCTTGAGACCTGCCGGACCCCGGTCTCGGTCGCGGAGCTCTCCGCCGAGCTGGAGCTTCCGATCAGCGTGGTGAAAGTACTGCTTCTTGACCTGCGTGACACCGGGGGAGTCACTGTCCGGCACCCGCTGAACGACGAACTTCCCGATCAGAACACGCTGAGGAAGGTACTTCGTGCCCTCGAACGAATCTAGCGACCGCCTCCCGCTCCGACAGTCAGCCGCCAACGGGCTGAAGATCGTGATCGTGGGCGGATTCGGCGTCGGCAAGACCACGATGGTCAGCGCGGTCAGCGAGATCCGGCCGCTGAGCACCGAAGAGGTCATGACCCGGGCCAGCGTCGGCATCGACGAGAACGCCGGCGTCAGCCAGAAGCACACGACGACGGTGGCCTTCGACTTCGGCCGGATCACGGTCGACGACGAGAACGTGCTGTACCTGTTCGGAGCGCCGGGGCAGGAGCGCTTCTGGTACGTCTGGGACCACTTGTTCTCCGGCAGCCTGGGCGCGGTCGTGCTGGTGGATACCCGGCGGATCCAGGACTCGTGGTACGCGATCGACCGGCTGGAGCACCACAGGACCCCGTTCGTGGTCGCCCTCAACCGGTTCGAGGGCGCGGCCTCGCATCCCCCGGCCGAACGGGTCCGGGAAGCTCTCCAGCTGTCGGAAGACGTTCCGATGGTGGACTGCGACGCCCGGGACCGCGAGGCCGTGCGGCAGGTGCTGATCACCCTGGTGCGGCACCTGGCCGGTCTCCCCGCCGCGATGGCGGCCAGCTAGCCGGAACACGGAAAGTTAGCCATATATCGTCAAGGACGGATAACCGTGCAGTAGATTTCCTGGATTCGTTCCGGACGCTCGCGGGGCCGCGAGCGTTTCATCCCTGGAGAGGATCCCCACGTGACTGACTGGTGGCGCAATGCCGTCATCTACCAGGTGTACCCGCGCAGTTTCGCCGACGGGAACGGAGACGGCGCGGGCGACCTGCCGGGCGTCACCGAACGCCTGCCGTACCTCGCGGATCTCGGCGTGGACGCGATCTGGCTCTCGCCGTTCTACCGCTCCCCGATGGTGGACGGCGGGTACGACGTGGCGGACTACCGGGATGTCGACCCGGTCTTCGGGACCCTCGACGACTTCGACGCGATGGCGAAGAAGGCCCGCGATCTCGGCATCAGGGTCATCGTCGACCTGGTGCCGAACCACTGCTCGGATCAGCACCCGTGGTTTACCCGCGCCCTCAGCGCGGAGAACGGGTCGCCGGAGCGGGACCGCTTCTGGTTCCGCCCCGGCCGCGGCCCGGGCGGAACCGAACCGCCGAACGACTGGCGCTCCATCTTCGGGGGCCCGGCCTGGACCCGGGTCGAGGACGGCTCCTGGTACCTGCACCTGTTCGCCCCCGAGCAGCCCGACCTCAACTGGACCAACCCGGAAATCCACGCCGAGTTCCTCGACATCCTGAAGTTCTGGATGGAGCGCGGCGTTGACGGCTTCCGGGTGGATGTCGCGCACGGGATGGTCAAGGCCGAAGGGCTGCCCGACGCCGATTACGGCGACGGGGAGATGAACATGTTCAGCCACCTCAAGGTGCCGTACTTCGACCAGGACGGCGTGCATGACATCTACCGGACGTGGCGGCCGCTGCTGGACTCCTACGGCGCGATGGCCGTGGCCGAGGCCTGGGTGTCCTCGGCGGAGCGGCTCGCACGGTACGTGGGCCCGGATCAGCTGAACCAGGCGTTCAGCTTCGACTTCATGCTGGCGGACTTCGACGCGGCCCAGTACCGCAAGATCATCGAGTCCACGCTGGCCGAGGCCGACGTCGTCGGCGCCCCGGCCACCTGGGTGCTGTCCAACCACGACAAGCCGCGGCACGTCACCCGCTACGGGGACGACGGGCTGCGCAAGGCGCGGGCCGCGATTCTGCTCATGCTGGCCCTGCCCGGCTCGGCGTACCTTTACAACGGCGAGGAACTCGGCCTGGACGACGTCACGGACCTGGCCGACGAGTTCAAGGTCGACCCGGCGTACCGGCGGACCGGCGAGAGCCGCGACGGCTGCCGGGTGGCGCTCCCGTGGAGCCTTCCGCTGACCCCGCCGCAGCCCGCGCGCTGGGAGAAGCTGACCGCCGACGCCCAGGACGCCGACCCGGCGTCCACGCTGAACCTGTACCGGCGCGCGCTCCGGGCTCGCCGGACGCACATGGCGGACGCCCCGGAGATCGAGTGGCTCCAGGCCCCGGCCGGGGTGCTGGCCTTCCGCCGCGGCGAGACGACCGTGGTGGTCAACACCGGCAGCCGGCCGGTGCCGCTGGGCGTCTACGGCGGCCGGGTCGTCCTGTCCTCCGACGACCGTCCGGACCCGGCGCAGCTTCCGCCCGGCACCGCCGCCTGGCTCACCCGCCTGTGAACCTTCACTCCCTCGTTTATGTTCGCGGTTTCCGTTGCCATCGCAGCAGAAATCGCGAACATAGCGCAGGGGGTCGGTGCAGGGGGTTAGAACTCGCAGGTGAGGTGCTTGATACCGTGGATGAAGTTGGACAGGAGGTAGTCCGGCTCGCCGGCGGCGCGGATCTGCGGCACCTTGGTGAACAGTTCCCGGAGCATGACCGTGATCTCGCGGCGGGCCAGGTGGGCGCCGAGGCAGATGTGCGGGCCGGCGCCGCCGAAGCCGACGTGCGGGTTCGGCGTCCGCGTGATGTCGAACCGGTCCGGGTCGGTGAACACGCCGGAGTCCCGGTTGGCCGCCTGGTACAGGAGCAGCACTTTGTCGCCCTCGCGGAACTCGCTTCCGTTGAGCGTGTGGTCCCGGGTCAGGGTGCGCCGCATCCAGATGACCGGGGAGACGTAGCGGACGATCTCCTCGACCGCCGGCCCGATGCGGCCCTCGAAGTCCTCGGCGAGCAGCTGCCGCTGGTCGGGGTGCTGGGTGAACAGCAGCAGCGCGTGGGTGATGGCGTTGCGGGTGGTCTCGTTGCCGGCCACGACCAGCAGGATGAAGAATGAGGCCAGTTCCTGCGGGGTGAGCGCCTCGCCGTCGATGTTGGCACTGGTCAGCGAGGTGACCAGGTCGTCGCCCGGCTCCTTCTGGCGCTGAGCGGCCAGGTTCTCGACCAGGGCGGCGAGCTCGCCCCCGGCCGTCAGGACCTGGGTGATGAACGCGTCGGGCTCGTCGATGTTGATGAACTCGGGGTCGGCGCCGGACAGGATGATGTTGGTGTTCTTCAGCACCATGTCGTAGTGCTCGTCGCCGATTCCCATCATGTCGCAGATGATCTTGATGGGGAGCCGGGCGGCCACCTGCCGCACGAAGTCGCCGCCGGGGCCGGCCTTGCGCAGGTCATCGACGATGACCGCGGCGGCCTTATCCACGTCCTCCTCGAATTTCTTGATCATCCGGGGGGTGAACGCGCGGGACACGATCCGGCGCAGGCGGGCGTGGCGGGGGTCGTCCATGTTGATCATGGAGCCGAAGTACTCGTTGAAGTCAGCCGGCAGGTCCGGGATGGAAGTCGCGCCCGACGCCGACGAGAAGACCTCGGTGTTCCGGCTGGCCTCGGCCACGTCGGCGTGCCGGACGAGGGCGTAGAAGCCGGAGCCCTCCGGGGCGAACGGCGTCTCCGGCTCGTTGAAGTACGGCGCCGAGGGCAGCGCCCGCAGGCGCGCGAAGGCCTCGTGCCTCTTCTCCCGGGACCCGCCCCAGAAGTCGATCAGCGACAGGTCGAGGTCCCCGGTCACCGGGACAGGGTGTGCTGGGCTCATCGTGATCCGCCTTCCGGCAAGCCTTAAAGAACAAATGCTTATCCGGAACGGATCATACCGACTGATGCTACTCGCCGGTAGTGGCCGGTGGTCTTTAGAAATCTAGTGCATAGGCCGGGTATTCGGCGCGGAGCGCGTCGAAGGCCTGGCTCATGAGCTCGAGGAGGTCCTGGGTGCCGCCAGAGTCGGCCCACTGGCGGATAGCGGAGGTAGAGGCGGCGACGCTGGCCGCGAACACGCGGTTCTGCGAGTGATCCACGCCTCACCCATACCCCGCCGTCGCGGCAGCCTAATCCTCCCGCTTTCCGGCAGGAGATGAAGGATTAGTTGCCGGTGGGGTGAGGTTTAGTTAATTACCCTGGTAGCGACGGAAGTTCGTCGCTGCCCGCCCGCCTGGCCTGACCCGCGAGTAGCCCTGAATGGCCGCTTTCCTGGTGGTATGTTGACTTCCACGCGCTACACCTGGAGTGCTGGTGGAAGGGTTTGTCGGGCGAACAGCCGAGATGGCCGAGGTATCCCGGCTACTGGCGGACGCGCGCCTGGTCACCGTCACCGGCCCGGGCGGGATCGGGAAGACCCGGCTGGCGCTGCGGGCGGCCCGGCAGTCCGGAGACCGGTACCCCGACGGAGTGCGGGTCGCGGAACTGGCGGGACTAGCCGATCCCGCGCTGCTGCCGCACATGGTGGCGGCGGCTCTGGGGATGATGCGGCAGGAAACCCGGCAGCAGCCCGACGCGGTCCTGCACTACCTGCGGTCGCGGCGGCTCCTGCTGGTCCTGGATACCTGCGAGCACGTGATCGACGAGTGCGCGCTGTTCGCCGAGGCCGTGCTGCGGGACGCGCCCGGCGTTACGATCCTGGCCACCAGCCGGCAGGCGCTGGACGTGTCCGGCGAGTGCGTCTACCAGCTCGCGCCGCTGCCGGTTCGCGACTCATCCGACTTGTTCGCCCAGTGCGCGGCGGCCGCCGTGCCCGGGTTCTCGGTCACCGACGATAACCGCGAGGACGTGACCGGAGTCTGCCGGCGGCTGGAGGGCATCCCGCTCGCGATAGAGCTGGCTGCGGCCCGGCTCCGCAGCATCCCGCTGCGGGACCTGAACGCCCGTCTGGGCAGCAGCCTCCGGGGGACCATCCGGTGGAGCTATGAGCTATGCGATCCGGCCGAGCAACTGCTGTGGGAACGACTCTCGCTATTCGCGGGGCCGTTCAGCGCGGGCGCGGCCCGGGACGTTTGCTCGGGGCATGGCGTGCCGCCGGGCGACGTCATGCTCACCCTGGTCGGGCTGGTCGAGAAGTCCGTGGTGGCCCGGGACGGCGACCGGTACCGGATGCTGGACACGGTCCGCGAGTTCGGGGCCGGAATGCTCGCCCGGTCCGGGCAGGAGAGGATCTACCGAGGCCGGCAGGCCGGCTGGTACCTGGAGATGGCCCGGTCCTTCGGCGAGCACTTCCTGGATCACGACCAGCCCGAGCGCATGCGTGCCCTGCGGGCCGAGCACGACAACCTGCGGACGACGCTGAAGTACGCGCTCGGCAGCGACAGCGAGCGGCTGGTGCGGGACGGCGCTGAGCTGGCGAGTTCCCTGTACGGGTACTGGATGGCGTCCGGCTTGCTCCGGGAGGGCCGGTACTGGCTCGGCATGGCCCTGGAGAAGCTGCCCCCGGGCCCGTCTCCGGAACGAGCCTGGGCCCTGGTCACGCGGGCGTTTCTCGGGCCGGTCGCGGGAGAGCCGGAGGCAGCGGTGGCCGAGGCGGCCGAAGGGGTCCAGATGGCCCGGGACCTGGGAGACGACGGCCCGCTGCTGGCCCGGGGATGCCTGTTCCGGCAGTTCGCCCTGATGTTCGCCGGGCAATCGGAGGACGCATTCGCCGCCGGAGACGAAGCCCGGCGTCGGCTCAGCGCGCTGGAGGACCAGGTCGGGATGCTGATCCTCGAAGGACAGACGGCTTACCTGCAGAGCACTTCGGGCAACCTCCCGGAAGCCATCGAGGCCTGCAAGCGGGGACTGGACCGGCTGAGCGAGGGCAGCCCGGATGGGAAGATCGGCGAGCAGTGGCTTCAGGGATTCCTCTACCTGAACGCCGGGCTCGCCCGCTTCTTCCAGGGCGGCTACGACGACGCCGAGCGATTCTGCTGCCGGGCCCTGGCTATCCAGGTGGAACTGCAGGACATCCACGGATGTTCGTACGCGCTTGAGGGACTGGCCTGGCTCGCCGCCAACAAGGACCGGTGCGCCCGGGCGGCCTGGCTGCAGGGCGCCGCTGACCATCTGTGGCGGGAGCTTGGCGCCCGGCTCGTGAATGATTTCCTGCTGGAGGAACTGCATCGCCAGACCGAGGAAGCAGCCCGGCGGGGCCTCGGCGACAGCCGGTACGGTGAGCTATTCGCCCGGGGCGGCGGGCAGCCGCTGGACCGGGTCGCCGCGTACGCGGTCGGCGACGCGGACGACCTTCCGCTCATCGACGGCGGTGCCGACGAACCGCTCCGCCGGGCGGAGACCTCCGGCTAGCGCCGGGACTCCGACGTGAGGCTGTCGTTCGCGTCCTGGCGCTGGGACGGGATGGCGGCCTGGTCGGCCTCGGTCGGGCCGCCGCCCAGCGGCAGCGCCCGCGGGTACAGGCCGCGGGCCAGGACCGGGTTGAGCTCGGCCGCGTAGAGGACGAGCTTGGCCAGCAGCAGCAGGAACGCCACGATCCCGATGACGCTGCCGAACGCGCCGTAGGTGGCCGAGGCGCTCCGGAGCTGGTGGGTCATCAGGCCGGTGCCGACGGTGATCAGCGCGGTGAACCCGATCGCGGCCACGATCGAGCCGGGCAGCAGGCTGCGCGGGTTCTCGCACCCGGCGCTCAGCACGGTAAAGCTGGCGAAGTACAGCCCGACGTTGAGGATCACCAGGCCGACCAGGACCGGCACCCGGATCAGGTAGTTGGTCGTTCCCCCGGTGGCGTAGGTGGTGACCAGGGAGTTGAGGAGGAACGCGCCCCCGATGATGGCCAGGCCCGCCACGGAGCGCCCCAGCCGGGGCACGAACCCGGCGCGCTGGTCCCGCGGCACGCCCCACACCACGTCCATCGCCTGCTGGGCGGTCTGGGTGACACCCTGCGCGCCGTAGAGCAGGCCGAGCAGGCCGATGACCAGCCCGATGCCGTTGCCGTGCAGCGCGCTGGGCTGAGCCGGGTTGAAGCTGGAGCCGATCACGGGGAACTCGTGGAGGGTGTTGATGATGCCCTGGCCGAGCCCCTGCGCGCCGACGAACCCGAGCACGGTCATCAGGACCAGCAGCAGCGGGAAGATGGCGGTGAAGCCGTACCACGCCAGCGCCACCACGTACAGGTTGGCGCGGTCGTCATCGAACTTCTTCACCACCGCGTACGGGACGCCGCCCCATCGTGACCGTCTTTGCCACCCGTCCACGGCTCCCATCAGCTGCCGTGGCGGTCCCAGGAGGTTCATGAGCCCTGCCTACCCCAGTGAATAAGTAATGACGCCACAGGCGCCGGAAATCCGTTCGGTATAAGAGTATTTCAGGGTACTGGCGGAAGAGCGAGTCCGGTCGGCCGGCGGCGGTCGCCGTCGCGGCCGTCTGCTAACTTCAGGCCGTTGCCGTCCTGGGCGGCACGGGCCTGGCCGCTACCGGTAAAGGAGACTGACCTCATGGCATCCAAGCTGCGGGAGGGCGCGGCCGACGCGCTGCGGGACGTGCTGCGGGACGGCATGACACTGGCCGTCGGGGGGTTCGGTCTCAGCGGGGTGCCGGCTGACCTGATCGAGGCCGTCCGGGACTCCGGGGTCAAGGACCTGACGATCGTCTCCAACAACATGGGCGTCGACGGCAAGGGCCTGGGCATCCTGATCGAGGCCGGGCAGGTCGGCAAGGTCATCGCCTCCTACGTGGGGGAGAACAAGCTCTTCGCCGAGCAGTTCCTGTCCGGGAAGCTCGAGGTCGAGTTCAACCCGCAGGGAACGCTGGCCGAGCGGCTGCGGGCCGGGGGAGCGGGCATCCCCGCGTTCTACACGGCGACGGGGGTCGGAACCCCCATCGCCGAAGGCAAGCCGCACGCCGAGTTCGACGGGAAGACCTACGTGCAGGAGCGGGGCATCGTGGCCGACGTGTCCCTGGTCCGGGCCCACCTCGCGGACGAGGGCGGGAACCTGGTCTACCGCTGGACCGCGAGGAACTTCAACCCGGTGGTCGCCACCGCGGGAAGGGTGACGGTCGCCGAGGTCGAGCGGCTGGTCAAGGCCGGGGACATCGACCCGAACCACGTCATGACCCCCGGGGTCTACGTTCAGCGGCTCGTGCTGGCCTCCGAGCGGCCCAAGGACATCGAGAAGCTGACCGTCCGCCCCAAGCCGTCCGGCTTCGGCTTCGGCCGCTGAGCCCGCCGCCGTTCGACATCGTTAGACGACAGGAGACGATTCTCATGCCATGGACTCGTGACGAGATGGCCGCGCGCGCGGCCACCGAACTCAGCGACGGCGACTACGTCAACCTGGGCATCGGCATCCCCACCCTGGTGGCCAACAACCTGCCCGAGGGCGTGAACATTTCCCTGCAGAGCGAAAACGGGCTGCTCGGCATGGGGCCGTTCCCGTATGAGGGCGAGGAGGACGCCGACCTCATCAACGCGGGCAAGCAGACCGTCACCATCCTGCCCGGCGGCAGCATCTTCGACTCCACCGAGTCGTTCGCCATGATCCGCGGCGGTCACGTCGGCGTGGCCATCCTCGGCGCCCTGCAGGTCACCGCGGACGGCGACCTGGCCAACTGGTCGATTCCCGGGAAGCTGGTCAAGGGCATGGGCGGCGCCATGGACCTGGTCGCCGGCACGCCGCGGGTCATCGTCCTCACCGAGCACGTGGCCAAGGACGGCTCCCCCAAGATCGTCGCCGAGTGCGACCTCCCCCTTACCGGCAAGGGCGTCGTCGACCGCGTCATCACCGACCGCGCCGACTTCGACGTGACCCCCGGCGGCCTGGTCCTGACGCAGGCCGCCCCCGGCGTCACCGTCGACGAGCTCCGTTCGGTCACCGGCGCCCCGTTCACGGTGGCCGAGGGCGTGTCGGCCTGACGGCCGGTCAGGCCATTTCCCGCTGCTGGCCGGGGGCGCGCGCGGCGGGCGGGCCCAGCAGCATGCGCGCGGGTTCTTCCGGTGCCGGGGGGCGCCGGGACGACCGCCTGCTCACTCCGCAGACGGCGAAGCCCATCGCGGCGATCCAGCAGGGCACCGGAAGGATGACCCCGAGAACGTTCAGTCCGATGACGGTCGGCAGGCCCTTGGTGCGCTTGACGAGTGCGGTGAGGGTGGGGAGGAAGAAAAGTATCGCCAGGCCGGCGAAGTAGAGTGCCCAGAGGCCCTGGCTGGAGAACATAGCGTCATCTCCGCAATCCGTGGAGTCACCGTACGCTACTTATTGTATAGATATCAGTACTAATTGTATATATAGATGGACGTGCGACTACGTGCCGCCGTCCTCGCCCTCGCCCTCGCCCTCGCCCCAGCCCAGCGCGGTCCGCAGCCCTGCCGTGTCCGCGCCCTGGTACTCGAACTGGCGCAGCCGCGACTCGAGCACCATCTGCCACGGCGCGCCGGCCCCGGCGGCCTGCAAGGGGGTCCGCCCGTCCAGCGCGGCGAGCGGTTCACGGACCCAGGACGGGCCCGCCGGGACGGGGGCCTCGGCCCGCCCGTGGGAGATCCGGTGCTGGTAGACCTGGCCCGCGATCTTGGCGCTGAGCATCATGAGCACGCCCCCGGCGCGCTTGGCATACTCCGGCCCCAGCGGATTGAAGTACTCCCAGCGCACGCCCCACGGCGGCGCCTTCCCGAACGGGATGGGCCCTCCCGGGACCATCTCGGCCAGGGGCATCCCGGATAGCGTCTTGGCCATCATGTCGACGCCGTGGTCGACGACGGCCGCGACCGCGTCCGCCTCGGCCGGGCTGAGCATGAGGCCGGTGCCGGTCACCCGCCAGACGCCGTCGACGACGATGGCGCCCCCGAGCCATACCGACCACCTCGGCGCGCCGCCGATGACCTCGGGCGGGAAGTCGAGGAACCGCTGAGTCCCGGAAATCAGGTCGCGGGCCCAGGCGCCGGGCCGGGGTTCCGGGTAGATGAGCTGCCAGAGCCCGTAGTGGGAGTGCTCCGCCCAGTCGGACGCGCGCCGGGCGAGATGAGGGGGAGTCCCGGAGTCGCTGGCGAACGCGGTCAGGGGAGTGTCCGGCACCAGTCCGTCCCGGTAGAGCGCGATGAGCTTGTTCAGGGGCATGCGCCCGGCCTCTTCCTGGGCTCCCCAGACGGCGGCCTCGAACGCGAGGGCCGCGCACTCCCGGGTCTCGGCCACGGACAGGATCCGCTGCGGCACCTCCTCCAGTCCCGTGGCGGCGCGGTCGGTGACGAGCGCGCCCCACCGGGTGCGGTCGAGGAATTCCGCGACCGCCCGCTTGACCTCCTCCAGCCCGGACCGGTCCCGGAACCGGGCGATGGCGTCCCGTTCGCTCTCGCCCGGCTCGTCCATCTCGAACGCGTTCCGGAGCAGGGATCCGTACGCGTGCCCCGCCGGCTCGCTGCCGGGATGCTCGCGGAGATACTGCTCCAGCAGTCCGGCGCCTTCCCCCGGGTGCCCCGCGCGGCTGAGGGCCCGGGCGCGGGCGACGACCGGGTCGGCGCCGGGTCGCTTCGGCTTCCTGTCCCGGCCGTCGCTCTTCTTGCGCCGCCTGCTTCTGGGCATGCCCCGACCCTCCCAATCTGTAGTCAAACTGTTGCTCCCCGTAACTATTGCTGAACACCGTAGCGGCGGCCCCGGCCAAATGCCGCCAAAATCATTGTTCCCGAACGGATCATGCTTCCCCCGCCGCCCCGGAGTCATCCTGGCGAGAAGGGGAGACGCTTCTCAAGCGTACACGACTATCTAGTGTGCGGGTGCGGGTGCGGGTGCGGGTGCGGGTGCGGGTGCGGGTGCGGGTGCGGGCGCCGGGGAAAGAGGCGGGGCGGCGAGGCTAGCCGAACAGGCCGTCCCAGTAATGCCCGGCCTGATGACCGGCGTGGACGGCGAGTTCGCGGGCGTCGTCCGCGGTCTGGTCCGCGGCGTGGTGGGCGCCGTGCAGGGCACCGCCGGCGACACCGTGGGCGCGGAGGTCCTGCGACCAGTGCTCGTCGAGCAGGTTGTGGGTGAGGTCGCCGACGCCGTAGCCGATGACCGCGCCGGCGGCGATGCTGACCGGGCCGCCCGCGGCGCCGAGGCGAGCCCCGATGGCCACGCCGGCCAGGCCCCCGCCCGCGTCGGCGGCGACGGTTCCGGCTCCGTTGGAGATGAGCTCGCTGCCGATGGCGGCGCCCGGGGACTGGCCGTCCTTGATGTCGTAATAGGAACCGACCCCGGCCCCGGCGAGGGTCGCGGCGACATCCAGCATCGGGATCTTCTCGGCGGCGCCGAGGGTGCCCTTGAGCGCCTCTGGCTCCTGGCCCGCGGCCGGCGGTTCGCCGGGGGGGCTCCCGGCCGCGTGCCGGCCCAGGGCCGCGGTCCCCTGCAAGGCGGCCCGGGCGCCGATGACCGGGGTGTCGACCAGCCTGCTCAGCTCGGCCTCGGCATGACCGTTCCGGCCCAGGGCGGAGACCGGCGACGCCAGCAGGCCCCCGGCGAGGAGGGCGGCCATCGCGCCGTCCGGGTGCGAGCCTGGCTCCGTGACCTGCTGGTGCAGGCGGCGGAGCCGCCGGGCGGCGGCCTCGCGGGCCGCGTCCGCCTGGGCCCGCGCCTGGCTCCCGGGCTCCACGGTGCCGGAGATCCGCGACAGTTCGGAGGCGAGTTCGCCGATGACCCCGGCGACGGCGGCGACATAGTCTTCCAGGGCCGCCGCGGATCTGGCCTGCCCGCGCCAGGTGGCGGTGAAGGCGGTCGCGGCCGCTCCGTGCCAGCCGTCCCGGCCGTCCTCGGTCAGGTTCCGGGCCACGGCCGACAGGCGCCCGGTCAGGTCCCGGACGTGCGGGACGTAGGCCGCGAGCGTCTCCGCCAGGTTCCGCAGTCCGTCGATGTCGCCGCCGGTCACGGGGCTGTGCCTTCCGGGTCGATGGCCACCCGGGCCAGGCCCGCGGCCGCGGCGGCCTCCCGCGCGGCCCGCAGCGGTACGCAGATCCAGGGCTGCCGGTCGCCGAACAGCCTCACCAGGTTCCCGGCAGAGGAGAAGACGGGCACGGCGAGTTCGGGCCCGAGGGTTCCGGGAACCTCGACGTGGCGGGTCTCCATCTCCGGACCCCGGGCGCCGACCCGGGCCGGAACGATCACGAGGGTCTCCACTTGCCGCTCCTCTGTAATCGGCTACACGCAAAGTGTAACGAAAAGTCGGCGATATGGGTTCACGCCGGACCCGGGAATCGCGGCGCCGGGATGAGTCTGCCTACCGTCCGGCCGCCGCGGCGCCGGACAGGCCGGCCACGTCGGACAGCGCCGAGGACGGGTCGGAGTACCGCCAGACCTCCCACGGGGTCACCGTGTAGTCGGTGCCCGCGCTGAGCAGCAGGCTGCCGTCGGGGCTGAACCTGAGCGCGTCGACCGGCGCGCCGTCCCCGCCGCCGTCCCCGCTGCCGTTCCCGGCCGTGATCGCCCCGCCGACCTGGGCCCGGGTGGCCAGGTCCCACAGCCGGACGGTGCCGTCGTAGTAGCCGGCGGCCAGCATCGTGCCGTCGGGGCTGAACGCCACGGACCCGTTCCCCTCGGTGCCGACGTTCGTCCCCGGGTCCAGTGTGCCGAGGCGGCTTCCGGTGGACGAATTCCACAGGACGGTCTTGCCGTGTCCGCGCCGGTCTCCGGTCGCGGCCGCGAGCGTCTGTCCGTCCGGGCTGAACGCCAGGTCTTCCACGACCGTGCCCGTGGCGCCGGACAGCGTCCGGGTCATCGATCCCCGGGCCGGGTTCCACAGCTGGACGGTGCCGTCGTAGTAGCCGACGGCGAGCGTGCGGCCCCCGGGACCGAACGCCAGACTCTGGAGCGTGCGGTCCCCGAGGGACAGCGGCGGTCCGGCGGCCGCGCCCGTCGCGGTGTTCCACAGGCGGATGGTCCGGTTGAGGGGGTTCGAGGTCGCGAGCAGGGCGCCGTCGGGACTCAGCGCGAGGTCGGAGGACCCGGGATCGGCCGGCACGGGCCGGCTCCCGGTCTTGGTGACCAGCAGTACCTGGCCCTGGTAGCGCTGGGCCGCTACCTGGCCGTTCGCGCTGAGGACTCCGCTCGCGGCCGCCGTCCAGGCGTCCGGCGAGAGTACCTGGTCCGTCGGGGCCACGTAGCCGTCGCCGCCGGGAGCCAGCAGCCCGGCCCGCGTGGAGAACTTCACCGGGGAGCCGGACGTGCCCTGCGGCGCCCCGACCGGCTGCCGCCCGGCCAGGTTCCACAGTTGCACAGTGCCGTTGGAGTCCGTCCCGGCCAGCAGCCCGGTCCCGGGGCTGACCGAGAGGTCGGCGCCGGCCCGGTCGGAGTCGCTGGAGTCCGGGCTGGCCTCCGGCAGCACGCCGGCCTGCCGGCCGGCGGCCAGGTTCAGCAGCACCATCTTGCTGTCGCTGTCGGCGCTGATCAGGGTCTTGCCGTCCGGGCTGAAGGCCAGCGCGGCCGAATAGGAGCCGTTGCCCTTGCCGACCTGGACGAGGCCGGACGCGGGCTGGCCGCTGGCCGTCCTGCGCAGCTGGATGGTGTCTCCGGCCGCGCTGGCCAGCAGCCGCCCGTCCGGGCTGAACGCCAGGCTCCCGAAGGCCTGGCCGCCGCCGAACTTCCAGGGCCGGACCGCGGGACGGCCGGTGGCGAGATTCCAGATTCCCTCGGTATCGCCGTCGGTCTCGGCGACCAGCCGTCCGTCCGGGCTGACCGCCATGACGGGGTTGGTCTCCCCGGTCCGTACCGTCGGGCCCGCGGGCTGGCCCGTGGCCGGGTTCCACTGGTAGATGTCGCCGGCGGTGTCCGCGGCGACCAGGGTCGTTCCGCCGGCGCTGAACGCGACCCGGGCGATCGAGGGCGGGGCGGCCAGGGCGCGGACCTCGGTACGGGTGGCCGGGTTCCACAGGCGGACGTACGACTTTCCGGTCGAGCGGTCGGTGCTGAGGACGGCGAGCAGTCGTCCGTTCGGGCTGAAGGCCACGTCAGAGCCGGTGGCCGCGGCGGTGGGGCCGAGCGGGACCGGAGCGCCGGCTGGCTTCCCGGTCACGGTGCTGAAGAGCCGGAGGTCGCGAGTCTGCTGGTCAACGGTGGCCAGGATCGTGCCGTCCGGGCTGAGCGCGGTCCTGATGGTGGAGTCCGGCGGGCCGACGGGCAGGGCGCCGTCGTTCTCCTGCCGGGCGAGGAGGCTCGTCATCGCCGACGCCGCCTGGCTGGTCGGGTACGTGTGCCAGGCCTTGACCGCTTCGGTGTCGGCCGCCAGCGGATCGGACTGGGCGAGGGTCAGGCTCTCGCTGGCCTCCTGCCGCGAGGTGGCGACCACGGCCTGATGGTGGGCGGCCGCGGTCTGGAAACTGGCGATCGTGGCGGCGGTCACCGCGGCCACGGTCAGGACCGACAGGCCGGTGATCGCCCCTCGGCGCCGGGCCCGCGCCCGCAGGGCGGCCCGGCGGGCGGCGGCGAGATAATCCCGGGCGGCCGGGCCGAGCGCCGGGTAGCGTCCCGGTACCGAGTCCCAGCGCCGCGCGGCGGCGTCCACCTCGGCCAGACGGCCCGGCGGGTACAGGTAGGACGCCGGCCGGCCCCGGCTCTCCCAGTCGTAGGCGTCGGCGGTCAGGCGGCTGTACTGGGCCAGGTCGATCCGGTCCCCGTCCAGCCAGCCGCGCAGCGTTCCCCAGGCGACCAGCAGCACCTCGTGGCTGATCTCGACGAACACGCTGTCCACGGTCAGCAGCCTCTCGGCGGCGAACACCTCGACGACGGCCTGCACGTCCGCCGGTGACGGCTGTCCCCAGGACAGTTCCGACCGGGTAGCCCGCCCCGCCGACACGGCCAGGTCGCTGCTCACCTTCACCAGGTGCATGAACACCGGCCGCGCGGCGGTCTTCTGGGCGTCGGTCAGCGACGCGTAGGCCAGGTCGGCGCTCGCCCGGATGCTGCCTTCGAGACCGCCGGCCCGGTCGTAGTCCTCCAGCCGGAGCATGTCGTCGTCGGCCCGGTGCCGCCAGGCCTGATCCAGGGCGTGCGACAGGTGGGGGAGCACCGCGGAGCCCGAGCCCCGGGCGGCCCGGACCAGTTCGTCGGCCAGCCTCGGCTCGACGGCGGCGTCCGCGGTCTCGGCCGGCCCGGTGACGGCGAGGCGGAGCTGGCGTTCGGTCATCGGAGTGACCAGGTACCGGGACTGCACCGTCTGGGCCAGTTCCTCATGCTCGGCGAACCGGGACTCGAAGTCGGCCCGGCCGGACAGCATCACCAGGGCGGCCGGTTCCTGCGCCGGGCCGTGCCCCGTGGTCGCCGCCGCGTGCAGGGCCGCGATGAAACCGTCCCGTTCGGCGGCGTCCGCGCCCTGCGTGAACACCTGCTCGAACTGGTCGACGAGCAGGATGAGGCGCACCGGGCCCTGCCGCGAGCTCTGCGCGGTGATCGAGTGGACGATGTCGGCGAACCCGCGGGGGTCGGCGGTCAGCGAGCGGCGCAGCGTGGCGGCGTCGGTGTTCGTCAGCGGCGCGATCGCGGCGGCCAGTTCGGCCAGCGGCGCCCGGGCCGGAGTGAACGTGACCCGCCGCCATGCGCGAGCCCCCGGCAGCCCCGGGAGCCCGGCGGCGGCGAGGCGGGGCAGGACCCCGGCTCGCAGCAGCGACGACTTTCCCGCCCCGGAGGCGCCGGACACGAGGAGCGGTACCCGGGTGCCGACGCGTTCGGCCAGGCGGCTCAGGACGTCCTCGATGGCCTGGTCCCGGCCGAAGAAGAACGCCGCGTCGTCCTCGCTGAACGCGTTCAGTCCCATGTACGGCGACTCGATCTCGCCGTACACGGTGATGCGCGGGGGCCGGGCCATCCGGCCGTCCACTACCTGGGTGACGTAGTTGACCTGACGGTTGTGCTCACCGACCTGCACGCCCTGAGCGTGGCTGACATCGACGCTGCGTCCCTCGCCGGAGGGTGTCTCGATCACCCGGCGAGCCTATTGAAGGCATTTGCCCGAAGCGGGGGGATACTGCCAGGCGTTAGGCGCTTGTGATGCTTTCTGTCGCCTTGCGGGTCAGCCCGTCCGGTCGGCCACGTAGTACCCGAGTCCCGGGACGCGCACGAGCAGCCCTTCCTCCGCCAGGACCCGCAGGGCCTTGGCGCAAGTCTGGCGCGCGTTCGCGTGACCTTCGCTGACGAGGTCGGTGATGGAGGGCGCGGACGCTCCGGGCTTGAGGTCCCCGTTCTCGATCCGGGCCCGGAGTTCGGTCGCGAGCCGCCGCCATTTCACCGGGTCACTGGGCGTGGTGTCCGCCATGATGCTCCTAAAGACGATGGTGCCTGTGCCCGATGATAGTCGTCTTGAGTCAGCCAGCCCCGGAAAGCAAAGAAGGCCAGTTCGTGGAACTGGCCTTCCGCTGTATGCATTGATCTGGTGGAGCTGAGGGGATTCGAACCCCTGACCCCTTCGATGCGAACGAAGTGCGCTACCGGACTGCGCTACAGCCCCAGACAACACGGTTAGCTTAGCAAACCCGGCGGACTGCTCGCGCCGCCATTTCGGCGGCGGCGCCGGGCCCTGGGGGCCGCCGGGGCGGCCCCCAGGGGGAACGTCAGGAGCCGGCGAACTCCAGGTCCAGGCGGTCCAGGCCCCAGACGTTGCCGGCGGTCACGTAGTTCCAGTGAGCGCCCGGGGCGAGCCGGTACTCGGGGGCCAGGGTGGCCATCAGTTCGAGGACGATGCGGAGCTCCTGGCGGGCCAGGTGCATGCCGAGGCAGCGGTGCGGGCCCAGGCCGAACGCCGATGTCCAGCTGGCCTCCCGGCCGACCTTCGCCTCCAGCGGGTCGTCGAACGCCTTCGGGTCCCGGCCGGCGCCCATGTTGGCCAGCATCACGGTGTCGCCCGCCTTGAGCGGGGCCCCACCCAGGACGAAGTCCCGGGTGACGTGGCGGCCCGGGGCGACGATCGGGTTCACCCGGAGGAGTTCCTCGAGGACCTCGTCGATCTTTCCCTGGTCGGCGCGGAGGGTCCGCTGCAGCTCCGGGCGGGCCGCCAGGTGAGCCGTGATCACGCCGAGCTGGTTGGTGATCGTGTCCATGCCCGCGATGAAGAGCAGGAAGCAGATGTCGAGCAGTTCCTCGTCGTTCAGCGGGCGGCCGTCGACCTCCATCTGGGTGAGCGCGCTGATCATGTCGTCGGCGGGCTCGGCCTGCCGCTTCGCGATCGTCTCCATGAGGTAGCCGACAAGCTGCTGGCCCGCCGCCGCGTTGACGTCCGGGTCGGTGGAGTGGAGCAGGTCGGCCACCCAGCCCGTGAACACGTCGGCCTGCTCTCTCGGGGCGCCGAAGATCCCGAGGAACACCCAGGACGGAAGCGGCTTGGCCACCTGGCTCACGAAGTCGCCGCCCTGGCCGGCCGCGTACGCCTTGACCAGTTCGGTCGCCCGCTCCCGCACGGAGTCGGCGAGGGGGCGGATGGCCCGGGGGCTGAACAGAGGGGTGAGCAGCCGGCGGTAGCGGGTGTGCTCGTCGCCGTCGAGCTCCTCGGGGTTGAGCGGGCGCGGCCACTTGTCGGTCACCGGCGGCACGGTGACCGGGTTGCTGCTGAAGACCTCCCAGTTCTGGGCGGCCTCGCGGACCTCGTCGGCGCCGGTGACGATCCAGTACCCGCCGAGCTCTGGCGAGTAGACGACGGGCGCCTCGCCCCGGAGCCGGTCGATGGCGGCCCAGGGGTCGGCGAGCACCCCGGGATCGTTGAGGAAGTCGAACGTGCGGACCAGCTCAGCCGGGACGTGTGCCGGAACGTGTCCGGGGGCGTCAGAGGACAAGATTCTCCTTGAGGGGGAAGGGAGGAGCCACGGGACTCGTATGAGTTCCGTGAGCCATTGAATCCACTGGGAGCGGAGCCGTAAAGCCTTGCAGGTGAGGCCTTTCCGGCCCTTCAGGTGATGAGCGCGGCCGGGCTCAGACGTTCGGTGGGCATGAACTGGACCGGCAGGGAGTACAGGCCCCGGACCCAGGCGGCCGGACGCCACCGGACCTCTTCCGGCGGGACGGCCAGCTCGACGTCGGGCAGGCGGTCGAGCAGTACCTCGATCGCGGTCCGGGCCATGACCTCGGCGAGCTCGGGAGCGGCGAACGGGCAGGAGTGCTCGCCCTGGGCGAAGGACATGTGGGCCCGGTTGACCGCGCCGTTGCCGAAGGTGTCCGGGCGGACCCGGGGGTCGGCGTTGGCCGCGGCCAGGCCGAGTACGAGCAGGTCGCCCTTGTCGATCCGGTGCCCGCCGAGTTCGCCGGGCTGGATCGCGTACCGGCCGATGAGGTTCTGGACCGGGGTGTCCTTCCACAGCACCTCGTTGAGGGCCTGGTCGGCGCTGCCGCGCCCGCCCTGGAGCGTGAGCGAGAACTGGCTGTCGGCCAGCATGAGCCGCAGCGTGTTGCCGATCCAGTCCGCGGTCGGCTGCTGGGCGCCCATGAGGACGATGTGCATGTCGTGGGTGAGCTCGTCGTCGGTGAGGTTCGCCGGGTGGGTTACCATCCGGGCGGGCAGGCCGGTCCCGGGAGCGGCGCGGCGCTCGGCGATCATCTGGGCGATGCGCCCGACCACGCGCATGTGGGCCGCGAGGGCCCCCGGGGTCTCGGTCGCGGCCGCCTCGGTGTCCGCGACGAGGGCCGGGATCTCCTCCTCGGGGATGCCGTACAGCCGGGTAATGACCCGGATCGGGATCTGCTGCGCGTACTGGCCGATGAGATCGGCGGTGCCCTCGCGGGAGAAGGAGTCGATCAGCTGGTCGGCGGTGTGCTCGCAGATCCGGGCCAGCTCCACCCGGTCCACGGCGTCGAGGGCGTCGCCGATCGCCCCGGCGCGGCGCTGGTGCTCGGCCCCCTCGGTGTGCAGGACCGACGGTCCCCAGGAGCCGAACGGCGCGAGCGGCCAGTCCTCGGGGATCTGGTCGTACAGGTTCCACCGCCGGGCGTCCCGCCCGAAGAGCCGGGGGTTGCTCAGGATCTGGTGCACGTCACGGTAGGAGAACACGAACCAGGCCGCCATGTCCCCGTCGAGCAGCACCGGCGCGACCGACTTGTGAACGCCGCGTATCTCCCGGTACACGCTGGCCGGATCCTCATCGAACCGCTGGCCGTACAGGCGCGTGGCGTTGACGTGCGAAGGCGGGATATTCATGTGTCGCTCTCGAAATTTCGCGAAATCCGGACAGAGGTGAGACGCACGATATGCCGGGTACGCGCAGTTGCGTTCCAG
>WRBL01000016.1 GCA_009784565.1 Streptosporangiales bacterium
GGCCTCCTCAAGCGCGAGGGCATGCGGCGCGAACTCGACCCCGGCGCCCTGGCCATGCAGGACGCGGTCCGCGCCGCACTCGACCCCCTCGGCATCTTCAACCCCGGCAAGGGGTGAGCCGCTAGGCGAGAATCTCGGCCAGGCGGCCCAGGTCGCCGAAGGCGAAACCGCCGCCTTCGGCGAGGGGCTGGACCACGACGTGGTCGGCGCCCGCGTCCAGGTGCTCGCGCACCCGGGCGGCGGCCGCCTCGGCGCCGGACGGGATGATCGCGTCGATCAGCCGGTCGCTGCCGCCGTTCGCGATGTCTTCGTCGGTGAAGCCGTAGTCCTTGAGCATTCGCGTGTAGTTCGGCAGCTTCAGGTAACGGCCGGCGTACGCGCGGCCGGCGGCCCGCCCTTCCTCGGGGCGGGACGCGAGCGAGACCGCCTGCTCCGGCACGAGCAGCGGTCCGGCACCTAGGATCTCCCGGGCCTTCTTCGTATGAGCGGGTGGCGAGAAGTACGGGTGGGAGCCGGCGTAGCGGGCGGACAGCTTGAGCATCTTCGGCCCGAGCGCCGCGAGCACCACCGGCGGGAGTTCCCGCACCGGCGCGGCGCCGCCCTGCTGGGCCGGGTGCTCCAGTTCGTCCAGGAACTTCTCCATCTTGGAGTAGGGCTTGACGTACTCGTGCCCGAGTTTCGTGACCAGCGGCGCGTGGCTGACGCCGACTCCGAGGATGAAGCGGCCGGGGAACTCCGTGTCCAGGCGGGAGGCCTGGGCACGGATCTCCGCGGGCTCCCAGGCCCAGATGTTGGCGATGCCGGGCGCGGCGATGAGCCGCTCGCCCCCGGACAGCAGGCCGCGCAGCGCCTCGAAGTCGGCGGGCGTGGCGTTGCCCCCTCCGACCCACACCGACGTGAAGCCCGCCTTCTCGATGGCCTGCCCCAGCGCCTGCGGGGCCTGTCCCGTGGCGGCCGGCGGCGGTGTCCAGATACCTACGCGGCCCAGCCGCGAGCGCAGTTCTTCAGTCGTCATGTTCCCTGTCATGTCCCCGGGACCGGAGTTTCATGCCCGCACCCGGGTCTCCTGCCCGCGCCGCACCTGCCCGCGCCGCACCTGCCGACGCCGCACCTGCCGACGCCGGGGCAACCGGTCCCGCGTGGACTCGCGTGGTGCATAAAAGACCACTGGAGTCCGCGCGGGCGGAGCGGGGTAGCTAGGCGGCGCTGCTGGTGCCGAGATAGACGTCCCACTGGGGATCGCCATCGTGGTAGGTCCCGATGAGGCGCCAGTGGGCGCCGCGGGGCACGGCGGGGGCGACGGGCAGGGTCCAGCCCAGCTCGCTCAGGAGCCGGTCTGCCTTGCGGTGATTGCACATCTGGCAGGCGGCCACGGTGTTCTCCCAGGTGTGCTGGCCGCCGCGGCTGCGCGGTATCACGTGGTCGATGGTCTCGCCGTGCCGGCCGCAGTACACGCACCGGTAGTTGTCCCGGCGCATCAGGGCGGCCCGGGTGAGCGGAACGCGGTTACGGTGCGGCAGCCGCACATAGCGCCGGAGCCGGATCACCGAGGGCGTCGTCAGGGAGAACCTGGCGGAGTGCATGACCTGGCCGGTGACGTCTTCATGCACGATCTCCGCCTTGTCGCACAGCACGAGGCAGACGGCCCGCTTCAGCCCGACCGTCGTCAGCGGTTCGTACGTCACGTTGAGCAGCAGCACTCGTCGCACTGGCACCTCCGCAGGCACCTTCGTGAGGCGCCGCTCGCATCACCGGGACCCTTGTCACCCCAGTGTGACCGAAGCCACGTGCCTCTGCCAACACAATAAGACTACAGCCTTGTAAGCAGATTCTCGGTTAATGGAGCGTAACGACCCGGCGTTATGGTATTGGCCATGCCTTTCGACCCTGCGCAGTACCCAGCGGCCCGGCGGCTCGAGCTCGTCGAGGACCTGTTCGGCCATCAGGTCGCGGACCCCTACCGCTGGCTGGAGGACTCCGAGTCGGGCCAGTCCGAAGAGTGGCGCGACGCCCAGGAAGCGCTGTGGGAGCGCTACCGGGACCAGCTGCCGCGACGGCAGGAGTTCGCCGGCCGGGTGGGCGAGCTCCTGCGGGTCGGAAGCGTCGGGACGCCGGTGCACCGGGGTGAGCGCCGTTTCTACACCCGCCGCGATCCCGGCCAGGAGCACGGGGTGCTGTACGTGTCCGACGGGGAGGAAGAGAAAGCCCTCGTCGACCCGAACGCGCTCGACCCCGAGGGCCGCAGCACCCTCGACGCCTGGTCCCCGGACAAGGAGGGACGCCTGCTGGCCTACCAGGTATCGGCCGGCGGGACCGAGGAGTCACTGCTGCACGTCATCGACGTCGCCACGGGCCAGCAGGCCGACGGGCCGATCGACCGGTGCCGGTACTCCGGAATCGCCTGGCTGCCCGGCGGCAAGGCGTTCTACTACACCCGGCGGCTGCCCGCCGGCCAGGTCCCCGACGGAGAAAGCCAGTACCACCGGCGGGTCTACCTGCACACGGTGGGGACGGACCCGCGGACGGACACGATGGTCTTCGGCGAGGGCCGGGACAAGACCTCCTACTACGGAGCCGGGGTCAGCCGGGACGGACGCTGGCTGACGATCTCCGCCTCGATCGGCACCGCGCCCCGTGACGACCTGTGGCTGGCCGACCTGACCGCGTCCGACCCGGCGAAGCCGGACCTGAAGCCGGTCACGGTCGGCCTCGACGCCCAGAGCCACCTCCACGCCGGCCGCGACGGGCGGCTGTACGTCTACAGCGACCTCGACGCTCCCCGGGGCCGGATCGCGATCGCGGATCCGGCGAACCCGGGCCCGGAATCCTGGGCTGACCTGATCGCCGAAGACCCCGAAGCCGTCCTGCGCGACTACGCCGTCCTCGACGGCGCCGGGCACGGTGCCGGGCACGGCGCCGATGACGGCTCCGATGACGGCGCCCGGCCGGTCCTGCTGGTCTCCTGGACCCGGCACGCCATCGCCGAGATCACCGTTCACGACCTGGCCACCGGCGAGAAGCTCAGCACCCTCGAACTCCCCGGGATCGGCACCGTCGGCGGCCTGTCCGAGCGGCCCGAGGGCGGTCACGAGGCCTGGTTCGCCTACACCGACTACACGACTCCCGCACGGATCCTCCGCTACGACGCGGCCACCGGCGACATCGAGACCTGGGCCACCCCGCCCGGCAGCGCCGCGAAAACCGGGGCCGCGAACCCTCCGCAGGTCACCGCCCGGCAGGTCACGTACACCTCCAAGGACGGCACTCCGGTACGGATGGTGATCGTCGAACCCGGGAGTGGAACAACGATCCGTTCGGTCGAAAGGCCTTTCATCCTGTACGGGTACGGCGGCTTCAACATCCCGATGACCCCGGGCTACTCCCCCAGCATCCTGGCCTGGGCGGAGGCCGGCGGCGGATACGCGATCGCGGCGCTGCGCGGAGGCTCCGAGGAGGGCGAGGAATGGCACCGCGCGGGCATGCTCGGCCGCAAGCAGAACGTCTTCGATGACTTCCACGCCGCCGCCGGGTACCTCATCGATGAGGGCCTCACGACCCGGAGGCAACTCGCCGTGTCGGGCGGCTCGAACGGCGGGCTGCTGGTCGGGGCGGCGGTCACGCAGCGACCGGATCTGTTCGCCGCGGCCGTCTGCTCGGCACCGCTGCTCGACATGGTGCGCTACGAGCGGTTCGGCCTCGGGGAACTGTGGAGAGCCGAGTACGGGTCGGCGGCGGTGCCCGGAGAACTGGAATGGCTGCTGGGCTACTCGCCCTATCACCGGGTCGCCGGCGGAACCGGCTACCCGTCCGTCCTGTTCACGGTGTTCACCAACGACACCCGGGTAGACCCGCTGCACGCCTACAAGACGTGCGCCGCGCTGCAGCACGCCACCACGTCCGGAAAGCCGGTGCTCCTGCGGGCCGAAGCCCAGGTCGGGCACGGCGCCCGCGCGGTCAGCCGGACGGCGGGCCTGTCCGGGGACACCCTGGCCTTCGTAGCCGCCGAGACCGGCCTGGACGGATAGCGTTCCGGGGGATTCGCGCATACCAGCACGTCAGCACCGGTAGCGTGTATCCCCGGTATGCAACATTCCTCTGAGGAAGTCCCCAGGCGGTGTCGGCCCGGCGACGTGACGGCCGTGGCGGTCCTCATCACGCTGCCCGTGCTCGTGTACGGAATCCCGTCACTGGTCGGCCATCCGCTGATGCCCGGCGACGACCTGACCCAGAACTTTCCGCTGCGGGTGCTGGCCGGCCGGGAGATCCGGTCGGGGCACCTGCCGATGTTCGACCCCTACGCCTGGAGCGGGTCACCGCTGCTGGCCGGCTGGAACGCTGGTGCGGCCTACCCGCTGACCTGGCTTTACGCTGTCCTTCCCGGGGTAGCGGCCTGGACGGCCGGACTGATCGTCACCTGGGCGACGACGGGAATCAGCCTGTTCGCGTACCTGCGGGCACTGCGCCTGCGGACGCTGCCGTCGTTCCTGGGCGCGCTGTCATTCGCCTTCGCCGGGGCGATGTCCGCTCAGGTCACGCACTTCGGGCTGGTCGCGGGCATGAGCTGGGTGCCGCTGGCTCTCCTCGCTGTCCTGCGGATCACGGACTCTTCATCCCGAACGGATAGTCGTTCCTGCGACGGGCCCGCGTTCCTGTGGCCGTCGCGGCGGACGTTCCGGTGGACCGCGGTGCTGGCCGTGTCCTCCGGCCTGGTCATCCTGTCCGGGGAGCCGCGCGCGGTGGTCGACGGGTTCGCCATCATCGGCATCTACGCGGCGTGGCGGGCCGCGCGTCTCGGGCTGTTCCGCCGGAGTTCCTGGCGGCGGGCGCTGCCGGGAACCGCGCTGCTGGCCCTCGGGTTCGGCCTGGGCGTGGCGCTGGGAGCGGTGCAGCTGCTGCCCGGACTGGACGCGGTCAGTTCCTCCCAGCGCGGGACCGGGTCGATGGCGCTGTTCGCGGACGGGTCGCTGGCACCGCGGTGGCTGCTGCTCACGCTCGTTCCGGACCTGCTGGGCGGTTCCGGGTCGCTGACGCAGCCCGCCTTCTTCGACACCTACGGCCTGACCGAGATCACGTGCTACGTCGGCATCCTGCCGGTCGTGGCCGCGTTCGCGCTGCTCGCCCGTTCCTGGTTCACCCGGGGCGACGACGGGCGACGCCGGCTGCCGGAATACCTGGTGTGGCACCTGGTGGGGATCGTCGGGATCTTCCTGGCCCTGGGCGGGAACACGCCGCTGGCCCAGGTGCTGTACCGGATACCGCTGTTCGGCACCCAACGGCTGCAGAGCCGGAACATCCTCCTGCTGGACCTTGCCCTGGCCATCCTGCTCGCGTACTGGCTGGACAAGCCGTTCCCCCGGGATTCCCGCGCCGCTGACGCCGCTCGCGTGTCCCGCGGGCGGGCCTGGGAGGCGGCGGCCGGGCTGCTGCCCCTCCTGGCCGCCGGGGCCCTGGTCGTGGCCGGACTGGCCTGGGGTGCGGGCCTGCCCCGCTGGCTGGGGGTGAAGTCGGCGATGAGCGCCCAGGAGATCGGCGCGCTCAAGCCGTGGCTCGTCCCGTCCATGGTTATCGCGGCCGCGGCCGCCGTGCTGGTGGTCTTCGGGCACCGCCTCGGCCGGAAGGCGCTATCCCGGGCGTGCGCCGTGTTCGTGGTCACGGACCTCGTGCTCTTCACCGTCCTCGGCGTGGTGCGGGTCGCTCCGGTCTCGTCCTCCGCCCTGGTTCCCGCCACTCCTCCCCCTCCCCCCTCGGGCTCCGCCGGTCCTTCGGTACCCGCGCCGACGCCCGCGCGGCCGCTGTCGGAACTCGGGTACCCGGGACGGTTCGCGATCTACGACCGGCGGATGCTGGACAGCGACGACCTGTCAGTGCTCGATCCGCCCAACACCAACGACATCAGCACCGGCGGCATGCCCTCCGTGCAGGGCTACTCATCCATCGTCGACGGGACCTATGCGACCGCCACCGGCTCCCATCAGGCTTCCGGCGGCGGGCAGAATGTCCTGTCCCCCGCCGCCGTCGGGAACGGCACCCTGGACGCCTTGGACACCACGCTGCTGGCCACCGTGCCGTACTACCTGACCACCGCCGCTCCCGTGCTGGGAGGCTCCCGGGGACTGCCGTTGTACGGAGAGCGGCGCCCGGGCACGGGCCAGGAGGCGACCTGGTTCCTCGGGCAGTACGCACCGGTGTCCCGGGTCGTGGTGCCCGCCCCGTCCGGCGCCCGGGCCGCGGTGAAGGCGGGCGCCAGGATCGGTCTCACGGCCCCGGACGGGCGGACCCGGTGGTTCCGGGCCCGGGCGTCGGGCACGTCCGCCCTGGTGGTCACGCCGCCCCGGGCGGTAACGGCGACGACGGTGCTCGCGCGGGCCGGCTCTCCGGTCCGCCTCGGAGCGCCCACGCTCCGGCAGCCGGGCGGATCCGCGCTGGTGGCCGACGGCGAACTGCAGAACGACCTCACCGCGCCCCGGTGGGACCTGGCCGGGTTCGACGGCGGCTTCGCGGTCTTCCACGACAGGTTCGCCGCCGCTCCGGTCACGGTCCAGGCTCTGACCTCGCGGTCCGGTTCCTCCGGGCGGTATTCCCGGGCACGGGCGGGGCCGGGCCGGATCGCGTCGGTCCGGTACGCCGTCAGCGTGTCGGGCGACGCGGCCAAGGCGGCCGTGGCGTCGCCGGAGGGGGCCCGTCTCATCCGCTCGGTCGCCGCCATCCCCGGGTGGAGCGCTACCTGGCAGCCCCGGCACGGGCGGGCGGTGCCCCTGACGATCCAGCGGGACGGCGTGGTCCAGGCCGTGGACGTCCCGCCGGGGCAGGGGACCGTGACCTGGCACTACATGACGCCGCGGCTTCCGGCCGGGCTCGCCGTCTCCGGCGGGGCGCTAGTGATCACCCTGATCCTCACCGTGACGGGCCGTCGTCGCCGGCCCGCAGCCGCATCCCCGTTCCCGGCGCGGGAACTCGAATCCCAGCATGTCTAGTCATCTAGATGGCCAGACGGCTAGATGGCTAGACCCGGGGCGCCGGTATTCAATTCCCGCCCCCGGTCCAACTAGGGTGAGAGGCGATATGACTGAGGACACGGCACACCCCCCGCGCACCTTCTACGAGGCGGTCGGCGGCGAGGAAACGTTTACCCGGCTCGTCCACCGGTTCTACGCCGAGGTCGCCGCGGACCCGGTACTCCGGGCCGTCTACCCGGACGACGACCTGGGCCCGGCGGAAGAGCGCCTGCGGCTGTTTCTCATCCAGTACTGGGGCGGTCCGGCGAAATACCACGAGTTGCGCGGCCATCCGCGCCTGCGCATGCGGCACGTGCGGTTCAGGGTCGGAACCCGTGAGCGTGACCTGTGGCTGGCGCACATGCGCACGGCGCTCGACGAGATCAGCCTTCCCGAGGCACTGGAACACCAGCTGTGGGACTACCTGGTCATGGCCGCGAACAGCCTGGTCAACGTCCCGCCGGAGGAAGACCCCAGGAACAGCGAAGGCCGGGAAGGCTTGCTTTAGGCCCCCGGGCGTGAACCCGGGGGCCGCTCGCCTTACCCTCGGGTGAGCTTGCGGTAGGTCACCCGGTGCGGCCGGGCGGCCTCCGCCCCGAGGCGGTCGATCTTGTTCTTCTCGTAGGCCTCGAAGTTGCCCTCGAACCAGAACCAGTCCGAGCCGCCCTCCCAGGCCAGGATGTGCGTGGCGATCCGGTCCAGGAACCAGCGGTCGTGGGACGTGATCACGGCGCAGCCCGGGAACTCCAGCAGCGCGTTCTCCAGCGAGGCCAGCGTCTCGACGTCGAGGTCGTTGGTCGGCTCGTCCAGGAGCAGCAGGTTGCCGCCCTGCTTCAGGGTGAGCGCCAGGTTCATCCGGTTGCGCTCACCTCCGGACATGACGCCGGTCGGCTTCTGCTGGTCCTTGCCCTTGAACCCGAACGCGGCGACGTAGGCCCGGCTGGGGATCTCGACGTTGCCGACCCGGATGAACGTCTCGCCGTCGGAGATGGCCTCCCAGACGTTCTTCTTCCCGTCCAGGCCCGCCCGGTTCTGGTCGGCATAGGAGACCTTGACCGTGTCCCCGACCTTGATCGTCCCGGCGTCCGGCTTCTCGTCTCCGACGATCATCCGGAACAGGGTGGTCTTGCCGACGCCGTTGGGGCCGATGACACCGACGATGCCGTTACGGGGCAGGCTGAAGCTCAGGCCCTCGTACAGCGCCCGGTCGGCGAAGCCCTTGGACAGGCCGCTGACCTCGACGACCTGGTTGCCCAGGCGCGGGCCCGGCGGGATCTGGATCTCTTCGAAGTCGAGCTTCTTGTTCTTGTCCGCCTCGGCCGCCATCTCCTCGTACCGCTCGAGGCGGGACTTCGACTTGGCCTGGCGGGCGCGGGGGCTGGACCGGACCCATTCCAGTTCGTCGTCGAGGCGCTTGCGCAGCTTGGCGTCCTTGGCGCCCTCGACCTTGATCCGGGAAGCCTTGGTCTCCAGGTAGGTGGAGTAGTTGCCCTCGTAGGGGAAGGCGTGGCCGCGGTCGAGTTCCAGGATCCACTGGGCCACGTTGTCCAGGAAGTACCGGTCGTGAGTGATGGCGATGACAGTGCCCGGGTACTTCTCCAGGTGCTGCTCCAGCCAGTTCACGCTCTCGGCGTCCAGGTGGTTGGTCGGCTCGTCGAGGAGCAGCAGGTCCGGCTGCTGGAGAAGCAGCCGGCACAGCGCGACGCGGCGCTTCTCGCCACCGGACAGGCTCGTCACCTCGGCGTCCGGCGCCGGGCAGCGCAGGGCGTCCATCGCCTGCTCAAGCTGACTGTCGAGGTCCCAGGCGTCCTTGTGGTCAAGCTGCTCCTGCAGCTTGCCCATCTCCTCCATGAGCTCGTCGGAGTAGTCGGTCGCCATCTTCTCGGCGATCTCGTTGTAGGAATCGAGCAGCCTCTTGGTCTCGGCGACGCCTTCCTCGACGTTCCCGAGAACGGTCTTGGACTCGTCAAGCTGCGGCTCCTGGGCGAGCAGCCCGACAGTGTGGCCGGGCATCAGGCGCGCCTCGCCGTTCGACACGGACTCGACCCCCGCCATAATCTTCAGCAGGGTGGACTTGCCCATGCCGTTGGGGCCGACAACGCCAATCTTGGCACCCGGCAGAAAGCTCAGCGTGACGTCATCAAGGATGACCTTGTCACCATGCGCCTTGCGGACGGCGCGCAGCTGATAGATAAATTCCGGCATAGTATCCAGCCTAGGGGTTGCTACTCAGTGTCTTGTGCCGCGCGGAGCGGTCTTCGCCGGGTTATCGGCCGGCCTGCAAAGGCATACCCGGTCCCGGCCCGTGTTCTTCGCGCGGTAGAGCGCGAGGTCGGCGGCCGCGAGCAATTCGAACAGGTCGCGCCCGTGTACTCCGAGCTCCGCGACTCCGACCGAAATCGTGACGCCGACCGTGGCGTCTCCCGCGAGCACACCGATCACGCTCACGCCGCGACGGAGCCGTTCGGCGATGCGCAGGGCCTCTTCCACCCTGGTCCTCGACAGGAGGATCACGAACTCCTCGCCGCCGAACCGTCCCACGATATCGGTTTCCCGGACCTGCTGCCGCAGTTCGAGGGCCAGTCCTCGCAGGACGTCGTCGCCGACCAGGTGACCGTAGGTGTCGTTGACCTTCTTGAAGTGGTCGACGTCGGCGAGCAGCAGGGCGACCGGCTCGCCGGTGCGCAGCGCCCGGACGATCTCGGCGTCGGCCTCGCGCTGCCAGGTGGAGGCGTTCAGGAGCCCGGTCTTGGGATCGGTGCGGGCCGCCGCCTTCAGCTGCTGGTGCATGAGGCTGCGCTGCAGCATGATGACCGGGGGCAGCGCTACGCAGAGCAGCAGGGGGCTGAGCGCGCAGGCGATCGTCACCAGGACGCCGACGCACGTCTCGGTCAGGTCCAGGAGCATCCGCTCCCGGTCCCACAGCATGTCCGACAGTTTCCCGTCGGGCTCGGCCAGCCACGCGGCCACCGCGACCAGGCAGGTGTTCAGCACGCCGAACACGACCGCGCAGCACACCGCGATTCCCGCCTGCTGGGGCCGCACGAACCATTCCTGCGGCCCCGGGTAGGCCAGCCAGCTGAGCGCCCGGGCCTGCGGGGCCGCGGGGGCCAGCCAGCGGAAGAGGATGGAGGCGGCCGCCCCGGCCAGGCCGAGCGCCGCGGAGCTGAACACCCGGCGGTAGAGCGGGCCGCGCCGCACCCGCAGGTACAGCAGCAGGCCGAGCAGGGCCGGCGCGATCAGCGCGTAGAGCGGCGGCAGCAACAGTGCCACCGGCAGCCACCACGCCGACAGCAGGTCCCGGGAGACCCCGGCCGGCTGTCCCAGGCGGCGGGTGGCCTCGACGCATACCGCGCCGCACGCCATCAGCGCGGCGAACAGCATGATGTCCCACGCGCGGGCCGACGTGCGGGTGAACTCCCACCCGGCCAGCCCCGCATAGCCGATCTGTACTGACAGAATGTAACCAATGACGGGGACCGGCAGCGCGAACAGCTCCCAGTGCCGCGGCCACCCGACAACCCGGATAATCCTTCGTCGCCGGCGTTTCGTCGACTCCTGCACTGCTGACATGCCTCCGCCTGCCGTCGGTTCCGACTTCCTGGCGCCCGCTCCCGCCCGGAACTTCAAGTCACGCTAGGTAACAGAATAGATGCACCGTGTGCGTGGTGTGGGCAGAACCGGTATGTTGGGTGCCGCACCCGGGCGGGTACGCGGCCTCTTGCGCGCTTCCGCCCTGGTGCGGACACCCCTGCGGTACTCCCTGCTGGCGGCGATTCCGCCGGACATCGACGAGGAGACACACCAATGCGAGGCGTTATCTGGATCTAAACCGGCACAGCGACGTCTTCACGCCGCGGGTCGCCCGCGGCCGCCTCGGCAGTATCAGCATCGCTCTCGTCGCCCGTGCCGAAGACCCGGCCGGCACCCGGTTCATCACCGGGCACGCCGTCGCGGCCGCCGTCCGGCTCACTGGCCGGACGGACGGCTGGGTCCACATCCGCCTCGCAGTCCTCGTCAAACGGGCTTCTTTCCGGGTGGCCCGGACCGAAGCCCGGCCCGGGCCCGTAGTTCTCGCTGGGCCCGAATTCCGGCTCGGCGCCCAGTCCGCGGCTGGCCTCGCCCGCCGCGATCCCCTCCGCCGACTGGGGCGACGCGGACCGGATCCGGTTGAAGTGGGTCCACCCGAACAGCAGGTCGTGCCCCAGCGAACTGGCGTTGATCTCGACCTCGGTCCGGGTGTTGTTGTCCCGGTCGGTCCAGGTCTTGGTGCGGAAACTGCCGTGCACCGTCACCCGGTGCCCCTTGCGCAGGGACGAGGCGGCGTTCACCGCCAGGCCGCGCCAGCAGACGACGTCGTAATAGGACGCCGGCCCTTCCCGCCACTCCCCGGCCGACCGGTCAAGCCACCGGCTGGCCGTCCCGACCCGGACCGTGCAGACCGGAGTATGATCCTTGTTCGTCACTCGCAGATCCGGGTCCTTCGCCACCCAGCCGGTCAGTTTCACATAGGTCTGGTTGCTCATCGTCTTCCTCCTCAAGATGGACGTGCCCGGCGAGCGCCGGCGCACTTCCACGGTGCGGCGCGCCCGCCGCGTTCCGGAAGGTCGATTTCTGCCCTGTGGATAATGAGCCCGATTTGTCCCGGGCCTGTGGAGAGTGACTTGCGATCATGAAAATTCCCCGCCATGATGCCGCGTTTCAATCACGGCTTGCGGCGCATCCCCATAAAGGTCAGCAAAAGAGCGCGTCCATGCGCTATAAACGATCATCGGCAGCATAGTCGTGTACGCAACCATGCCCCCTACTCCGGACCTCGCGGCGCGACGATTTCACTATGCAAGTAATGCGCTGCATACCCCATATGCCCCGAAGGTCCGCGACTCGGCACCCCGACCCCTAGCCGCCTTATAGAACATCTCCCAGAGGGCAGGCCGGCCGTTACGGTCCGGGCCGCGCAAGGTAACTACTTATAGTACTGAACTGGCCACGAATCGCCGTCAACGGTACCTAGAATACCTAGGTACCGGGCCGGGCACGGAAGGAACTCATTGGTGATCCGCACGCTCATCGCCGAATCCACCGCCCTGACCCGGGAGGGGCTGGTCGCCATTCTCGGGCGGGAGCCCGACATCGACCTCGTGGCCACGGCCCGGAACGGGGGCGAGGCGGTCTCGGCCACCCGCACGCTCCGGCCCGACGTGGCCCTGCTCTCCGCGGCCTTCCCCGCGGACCGGGGAATCGGCGACTGGATCACCGTCGCGTCCCGCGCCCGGGAGGTCGCCCCGGAGTGCCGGCTCGCGATCCTCAGCCCCGGCTGGCAGTGCCGGGACATGCGCCGGGCGGCGGCCGCGGGCGTACGGGGCTTCCTGGTCTGCGACTCTCCGGCCGAGGATCTCATCGGCGCGGTCCGGAGGCTGGCCTCCGGCCGCCAGGTGCTCGACCCCCGGCTGCCCCGGAGCCCCCAGTCGCCGCTGACCCAGCGGGAGGCGGACGTGCTGCGCGCGGCCGAACTGGGCGCCACCACCGCGGAGATCGCCGACGCCCTGTGCCTGTCCGAGGGCACGGTGCGGAACTACCTGTCCCGGGCGATCGCCAAGACCGGCGCCCGCAATCGGCTCGGCGCGGTTCGGATAGCCGCCGCATCCGGCTGGCTATAGCTTCGGCAATATCCGGACATGCTGGATTTTTAAGAGCGAAAATTGGACGCAAAACAGTCGGCAAGCCAATTGAACTGATGACAGAAGTCACTATTCTTGGCACCTGGACGATGCCATGATTTTGCTGATACCTCGGAAACTATTTTGCACGGGAGTGATCGTGGATAAGCAGTATGAGCTGTACTGCATGACACATCCGCTTTTCTACGATTCCCCTCAGCTTGGCACCGGGCGAACGCACTTCCCCATCGCCCGGCGTCCGCTTCCCCGCGGATGGCGGCGAACTTCCCGGGGAGACTGGGTTATTTTCCTCCCGCCAAACCTGGAAATGCCGGACCAGGGCTGGAAGATTCACGTTTCCGCGTCCGCCGCGAGTTCCGCGGACACGCTCACGCGCGTGTGGGAATACTGCGTATCCCGCGAAATTCCCTTCAAAATGGTCGGCTCGGCGCGCGACGTTTTCCTGCGCAACATGAAGTACGCGGACCGCTCGTCCGCCGGGAAGATGGCCGCCATCTACCCGGGGAACGAGGCGGCCTTCGAGCGCATCCTGCGCGAACTGGACGCCGCGCTCCGCGGAGCCGAGGGACCCTACATTCTCAGCGACCTCCGGTACGGCAGCGGTCCCCTGTACGTCCGCTACGGGGGCTTCACCGAGCGGTTCTGTCCCGGGGGCGACGGCCAGCCGGTGCTGGCCATCGAGAACGGGGACGGCGTCCTCGTCCCCGACGTCCGCTCCCCGGTCTTCACCGTGCCGGACTGGGTGCGCCTGCCGGAATTCCTTCAGCCGCACCTGGACGCGCGCAACGCCGTGGGCTTCGCCAGCATGGACTACGACATCACCGGCGCCCTGCACTTCTCCAACGGCGGCGGTGTCTACACCGCCACCGACAAGCGCGACGGCCGCGAGGTCATCCTGAAGGAGGCCCGGCCGCACGCCGGGCTCTCAGGAGACGGCTCCGACGCGGTCGCCAGGCTCCAGCGCGAGTACGAGCTCATGCGCAGGCTGGACGGGCTGGGCATCGCGGCGGAAGCGTACGCGTGCTTTCAGGTCGGCGACCATCACTTCCTCGCCGAGGAATTCATCGACGGCAAGACATTCAACAAGTGCGTCGTCGAGCGCTATCCGCTTCTGGTGTCGGACCCCGGCCGGGAGACCCTGGCCGAGTACACCGACTGGGTGATGAGTACGTGCGCCGGCACGGAGCGGGCCACCAAGCTCATGCACTCGCGCGACATCGTCTTTCACGACCTGCACATGCACAACGTGATCCTGCGTCCGGACAGTTCCGCCGTGGTCCTCATCGACTTCGAGGCGGCGGGCGATGTCAGCCGGGACAAGCGCACCGGCCTCGGCAATCCGGGGTTCACCGCGCCGGCCAGCCGGAACGGCTTCGAGATCGACGACTACGCCCTCGCCTGCATGCGATTGTCGGCCTTCATGCCGCTGACCGCGATCCTGCCGCTGGACCGGTCGAAGGCGGAGCAGATCGCGACGGCGATCTCAACCGTCTTCCCGGTGCCGGACAGCTTCCTGGCCGAGGCCGTGGCGGAGATCGGGCGCGACGCTCCGCCGCCGGAGCGCACCGCCGATTCGGTGACCCGCGAATTCGAGGCCGCCGCCCGGTCGGTGGCCCGTGTTTCCCGGCCAGCCAGTGTCCCCCGGCAGGCCCGTTCTCCGGAGGACCCGGATGGCACTCCGTGGAGCCGGCTGTCGGCCGATCTCGTGGCCGCCATCCGGGCCAGCGCGACCCCGGAGCGGACCGACCGCCTGTTCCCCGGGGATATCGACCAGTTCCGCACGCCCGGCGGCGGGCTCGGTCTCGCCTACGGCGCGGCCGGAGTCCTGGTCGCGCTGGACGAGGGCGCGGGAGTGCGGGTCCCGGAGTACGAGGAATGGCTGCTCCGGAGGGTCAAGAAGGCCGCCGACGACATGCCGCTCGGCTGCTGGGACGGGCTGTCGGGCATCGCCTGGGCCCTTGGCCGGCTCGGACATTCCGACGCGGCCGGCCGGCTGGCCAGCCGGTGCCTGTCCGCGGACTGGGAGCGGCTGCCGCCGGACTTCTTCGGCGGCCTGTCCGGCTTCGGGACTGCCCTGCTGGAACTGGCCGGGTCCGGGACGGGCGACTCCGCCGCGCTGGCCGGCGCCGGCGTGCGGGCGGCAGAGATCGTCGCGGACTTTCTCCGCCATGATGACACCGACGCGGCCGGGCTCATGCACGGCAAGGCCGGGCAGGCGCTGCTGCTCATCCGGGCTTACGAGCACACCCGGGAACCCGGGTACCTCGACGCGGCCGCCGCGGCGATCGCGGCCGACCTCGACCGCTGCGTCCCGGACCCCGACGGCGGTCTCCAGGTCGACGAGGGCTACCGGATGATGCCCTACCTCGCGACCGGCAGCGCCGGGATCGGCACCGTCATCGACCAGTTCCTGGCCCATCGCGACGACCCGGACCTAGCCCGGGCCGCTGACCGCATCGTGATCTCAGCCGGCTCGACGTTCTACGTGCAGCCCGGCCTGTTCACCGGCCGGGCGGGCCTGCTGTACTTCCTGGCCTCCCGGGACGGGGCCTCCCCGGCCAGCCCGCGGGTCCGCGACCATGTCGCGCGGCTGTGCTGGCACGCCATGCCGTACTCCGGCGGCCTGGCCTTCCCCGGGGACCAGCTCCTGCGCCTGTCCATGGACGTCGGTACCGGCACCGCCGGCGTCCTCCTGGGCCTGGCCTCGGCTCTCGCGCCCCGCGGCGCGGCGGCGCCCTTGATCACCCGCACCCGGGCCGCTCCGGCCGGCCCCGCAGACCTCCCTGGACGGGATCCGGCGCATGCCGGGCCCTCGCGGGGAGCCGATCAGGACCGAGAACTCGCAAGGAGGTGAACGAATATGTCCCTTTTCGACATGCAGGGAATGAACGCTGAGGACAGCAAGGCGCTTCAGGACAACGGCCGCAGCGCGCTCAGCCTGCTCAGCACCGGCATTGGCGCGGACTGCCGGGACAGCACGCTGAGTGCTCTCGCCGGCGTCTGCAACGGCTAGTCGAATACGGGCAGCTCAGGCCCCAAACTGAGCCCTGGAGCTGGCGGGGAGCGCGGGTGCCATCCGCGTTTCCCGCCGGTTCCGACCTGATTCTTAGTATACGAGACCAGGACACGTGATTTGACGGGAAAGAGCCATTCCGCCACCGAAGGTGACCGGTTGCTCATTTCGGTGGCCCGCCATGACTGGATGTGGCTGGCCGGACTCGGTGCTGGGTCTCTCGCGCTGGCCGGGGCGGCGCTCCTGCTTCCCGCCGCGCTCGGCCGGACCGTGGACGCGGCGGTCGCCCGGTCCGGAAGCGGCGTCTGGGTCGCGGCCTGCGCGCTGCTCATACTGGTCTTCGCCGTCTCGGAGGCGGCCACCGCGCTGGCCATCGGCATCGCGAGCGCTAACGCCACCGCCCGGCTGCGGCGTTACCTCTCCGCGCACGCGCTCTCCGTCGGCCACCGGCTGCCCGAACGGGGCGGCGACACGGTGAGCCGCATCGTCGGCAGCGCGCCGGCCGCGGGCGGCGGGCCCGCCAGCCTGGTCGTGTCCGTCGCGGCGGCCATCCCCCCGGTAGGCGCCCTGGTGGCCCTCGGGCTGATCGACCCGTGGCTGGCGGTGTCCTTCGTCCTCGTCTTTCCCGCGCTCATCGGCATGCTGCGGCACCTGGCCCGGGACTCCTCGCAGATCGCGGTGGACTACAGCCGCGTCCAGGGCGCGATCACGGCCCGGCTGCTGGATGCCCTGGCCGGCGCCCGCACCATCGCGGCGGCCGGCACTCAGGGTTTCGAGCGCCGGCGGGTTCTCGCCCTCCTTCCCGAACTCCGCGGGCACGGATACGCGAACTGGCGCGTGCAGGCCCGCGCGGCCGCGCAGTCGACGATTATCGCCCCGGTGCTCCAGGTCGTCGTCGTGGCCGTCGCCGGCCTGGAACTCTCCCGGCACCACCTCACTCCCGGCGGCCTGACCGCCGCCAGCCAGTACGCGGTGCTGGCCACCGGAATCGGGGCGACCACCGCCATGGTGGCCCGGCTCGGCGTCGCCCGCGGCGGCGCCCGCCGGGTAGCCGAACTGCTAGCGGTCCCGGCCCCGGAATACGGCACGCTGACGAATCCCGCGGGGACCGAAGACCCTCCCCAGGGAAACACTTCCTACCGCGGAAGGCACCGGAAGCCCCGGAAAGACGGGATAGACGGGAAACACGGCGAGCTGGCACTCCAGGGCGTGACGGTGCGGCGGGGCGGGCAGTCCGTACTCCGCGACCTGGACCTGGTCGTTCCCGGCGGGGCCGCCGTGGCCATCGTGGGCAAGTCCGGAGCGGGCAAGTCGACGCTGGCCGAGCTGGCCGGCCGGCTGGCCGACCCGGACGAGGGCACTATCCGCCTCGGCGGAACCGAACTGCGGCGGCTGACCCGCGCCGCCCTGCGGGAGTCGGTGGTGTACGCCTTCGAGCGGCCCTTCCCGTTCGGAGCGACCCCGGCCGAGGCCATCGGGTTCGGCGCCTCTCCGCTGGCCGTTCCCGAGATCACGACGGCCGCGGAGGCCGCTGCGGCCTCAACGTTCATCGAGCGGCTTCCCCGGGGCTATGACACCGCGCTCGACGGGGCGCCCCTGTCCGGCGGTGAGATGCAGCGACTGGGGCTGGCCCGCGCGTTCGCCCGCGCGGCGGACGCCCGGCTTCTCGTCCTCGACGACGCCACCTCCAGCCTGGACACGGTCACCGAGATGCTGGTCAGCCGGACGGTCACGGAGCGGCTGCGCGGCCGTACCCGCCTGATCGTCGCGCACCGGGCGACGACGGCTGCCCGGGCCGACCTGGTCGCCTGGCTCGACGAGGGCCGGATCCGCGCTCTCGCCCCGCACGACCGCCTGTGGCGGGACCCGTACTACCGTTCCCTGTTCGGCGTCGAGGCGGAGATCCCGGCCACGGGAGAGCGATGCTGATCCGTCATCTCCGCGCCCGCCGGGCGGATCTGGCCTGGCTGGCCGCCTGGTCACTCGTGCAGTCGCTCCCCTCCCTGGCCTCCGGCTGGTCAATGGCCCAGGCCACCCGCTGGTTCCTCGCCGGGCGGGTCATGCCCGGGCTGGCGTGGCTCGCCCTGTACGCGGCGGCGGCGGGGGTCGGAGCGATCGGGGCCCGGCAGTCCTATCTGCGCGTGGGGATGATCGTGGAACCGCTCCGGGACGACCTGGTCGCCGCGGTGGTGACCGGCGCTCTCGACCGGTCCACCGCCGGCAGCGCCCCGCTGGCCGACACCCGCTCGGTCGCCCGCCTCACCCATCAGGCCGAGATCATCCGCGACTCCGCCGCCGGACTGCTGGCGGTCACCAGTTCGTTCGCGCTGACCATGATCAGCACCGTGGCCGGGCTCGTCACCCTGGTCCCGGCGACGCTGCCGTACGTGATCCCGCCGCTGGTGGCGGCGGGGGTACTGCTGCGACTGCTGCTGCGGCCCACGATCACGCGGCAGCGGGCATCGCTGCTGACCGAGGAGCGGGTATCCGAGGAGGTCTCCCGGGCGGTCACCGGCGTCCGGGACGTCACCGCGTGCGGGGCCGAGGAACCGGTCCTGTCCGGGCTCGCGGACACGATCGAACTGCAGGCCGCGGCGGCGCGCTCAGCCACGCGAATCAGTTCGGTCCGTGTCCTGTGCCTGGCCGTCGGAGGCTGGCTGCCGCTCGTGCTCGTGCTGACGGCGACGCCGTCGATGCTCGCCCAGGGTGTCTCGGCCGGCGCCATCATCGGGGTCATCACCTACATCACCGGCAGCATGCGGGTCGCGCTGTATACCGCCTCCCAGGGCGTGGGCAACGGCCTGGTCCGCCTCTATGTCACCTACGACCGGATCCGGAGCACGGGCGGCGCCGTCAGGGTCCCCCGCCAGCGGGACGCCGGCGGCATCCGGCCCGGCCCCGCGGGGGTCCCGGCGGGGGGAACGTCCTCCGGTCCGCTCAGCATCTCTCTTCGCGACGTGCGGTTCTCCTACGGGCCGCACGCGGCGCCGGTCATCGACGGGCTCAGCCTGACCATCCCGGCCGGCGACCATCTCGCGATCGCCGGGCCGAGCGGCATCGGGAAGTCCAGCCTGGCCGGGCTCATCGCGGGAACGCTGGTCCCGGACCGGGGCGAGATCCGGTTCGGCGGGGTCCCCGTCGGCCGCCTCGGGCGGGAGTGGCGCGTGCTGATCCCGCAGGAGGCGTACGTGTTCGCCGGGACGGTGGAGGAGAACCTGGCCTATTACCGGCAGGACGGGAAGCGACCGGGCAAGGCGGAAATGGACGCGGCGGCCGAGGAGACCGGCCTGGTGCCGCTGCTGTCGCGGCTAGGCGGCTACGGCGCGGAGGTCAGCCCGGCCGCCCTGTCGGCCGGGCAGCGGCAGCTGATCGCCCTGACCCGGGCCTACCTGTCGCCCGCCCCGGTCGCGATCCTGGACGAGGCCACGTGCTACCTCGACCCGGCGGCCGAGCGCCAGGCGGAGGAGGCGTTCGCCCGCCGCGGCGGCATCCTCATCGTCATCGCCCACCGCATCACGTCGGCCCGCCGCGCGCGGCGGATCCTGGTACTGGACGGCGTCCAGGCCCGGGTGGGCGATCACGACGACCTGATGGCCGTCTCCTCCATGTACCGGGACCTGGCCGGCTACTGGTCCGCCATTCGCTGATCGTTCCCGCGGGCGATGGCGAGTTCGCGGCGGAAGCGCTCGTAGGCGGCTAGTTCCCGGCCGGCCGGGGCGAGGACCAGGTTGCGGGCCACGGTCGTCACGCGGCCGCGCAGCGCGCCCTCGGCGAAGCGGCGTTCATGCTCGGCGGCGCCGTCGGCCAGGTTCCGGCAGGCCAGGGAGGTCAGCCAGCCGAGGAGCAGCGCCGCCACGACCACCGCCGCCAGCCCGATGACCCAGAACCGGCCTCCGAGCCCGCCGAACCCTCCGAAGCCGTGCGTCACCCCGGCCGCGACCGCCCCGGTCAGCGCCGCCACCGCGATGACCAGCAGGAGCCGCTGCCACGCGGCGGCCAGCCGCCAGGACCCCGGCACCGCCGTGCTCTCGGGGTCGGGCAGGCGCGTGGCCTCGGCCAGCCCGGGGGGCACCTCGTCCGCCCGCGACCGCGCCGCGCGGCGCACCGCGCCGGGCCACGGCTCGGGCAGCCGTCCGCCCGCCGCGTCGGCGAAGGCGGTGACGGCGTTGTCCACCTCGGACTGCGGCGCCAGCCCGGCCGCGGAGGAAGCGGTGCCCGGCGCGGAACCGGAACGCCGGAAGAGCCGGGCCGGCGGCCAGCCCGTGAACCGGGCGGCCTGGGCCTCCCGGACGCCGGCCCGGTGGTCGGCCACCGCGGACAGCCCGGAGGCGTCGGCCAGCGACCCGATCAGGACGGAGGCCGTCTCCGGCGGCACGTTCGCGGCCAGTTCCTCGGGCTCCGGCTCGCGCCCGGCGGGGTCCGCCGGGAGCGCGTCCTCCCAGGGCGGCCGGTTCCGCTCGGTCCGCAATTCGGCCAGTTCCTCCGCGGTCATCTCCCACGGCGGCTTGGCGACAGCGGAGGCCCCATCGGCACTGGTCCCCAGCGCCTGCGAAGTACCCTCCGCGGGCGCTATAGCGACACCGTCGGTCCCGTTGCGGGCGATGACGCTGGCGGGGGCGGGGGCGGCGACCGGGGCGGGAAGGGCGGCGGGGGCAGCGGGGGCAGCGGCCGGGCCGCCGTCGTAGGCGGCGTAGCGGGCGCCGACAGCGTCGATGTCGGCGGCGATCCGCTCCGCGGCCGCGCTGCTGGCCGCGATCGCGTCGGCCAGCAGCCCGCGCAGGCCGTCCAGGCCGGAACCGGTGCGGGCCGAGACCGAGTGCAGCCAGGCGTCGTCCAGTCCCTCCGACTCCAGGAGCCGTCCCAGGTCCTCGAGACAGTCCTCGGCCTGCGAATCGGTGAGCGTGTCGGTCTGGTTGAGGACCACGGTGAACAGGCCCGAGTGCCCGGCCAGCGGGACCAGGTACCGGTCGTGGACGGCGGCGTCCGCGTACTTCTGCGGGTCGAGCACCCAGATCAGCATGTCGGCCTGCTTGCTGATCCGGTCCACCGCCGCCGCCGAGGAGGTGACGACGGAGTCGTGATCGGGCAGGTCGAGCAGGACCAGGCCGTGCAGTTCGGCCTCGCCCGCGTCCAGGACGCTGGCCCGCTCGTACCGGTGGCGGCGGTCGACGCCGAGCCAGTCCAGCAGCGGCGCCGCGCCCTCCATTCCCCACACGCAGGCATGCACGTCACGGGTGGTGGGGCGGGTCACCCCCGGCACCGAGAAGGTCGCCCCGGACAGGGCGTTGAACAGGGTGGACTTGCCGCTGCCGGTGCCGCCCGCGATCGCGACCACGGTGTGCCCGGCCGACAGCCGGAGCCGTTCGCCGCTGCGGCGCAGCACGTCCTCGGATTCGGTGAGCAGACCGGGGTCGAACCCTTCGCGGGCCCGCCCGATCCTGGTCAGCTCGGCCAGCGCCTCGAGGCGCTCGGGCAGGTAGGCGTCGCTCGTGACCGCGTTCACCGGGCCGCCTCCAGCGCGTACCCGGCCTGGTAGAGGCGGACCGCGGCGATCGGGTCGACCGCTCCGGCCTCGTCCAGGAGCGCGGTGAACCGCAGCAGTTCGGCGTCCAGCAGCAGCCGGGTGCGCTCGTTCAGGTCCGTCCGGGCCGTGTCGATAAGCCGGGCGGCGGGCGCCGCGCCGAGCGCCGCTTCCAGGTGCCGCCGCGGCGCGGTCACGATGTCGTCGCCGGAGTCGCTGCCGTCGGCCAGTACCGCTGTCATCGCGATCAGGGTAAGCGGCCCGGCGGGCGCTCCGCCTCCCGCCTCGACCTGCCGGGCGGTGCGGGCTTCCCATTCGGATACCGCCGGCCCGGCCTGGACGGGCAGTTCTTCCCCCGAACGGATCAGGCCGTCTCCCCCGCTCCCGTCTTCCTCTCCGGCTTCGGAAACGGCCGGAAAGCCGAACGTGTCCGCGAAGATCCGTTCGGTATGACGGGTTTGCTCCCGGGTTTCGCGGGCGGCGTCCAGCAGGGCGGCGCCGGCCGGCTCGGCCCGCCAGGCGCCGGTCACCCGCTCGGCCGCGCGGCCGGCGACGGCGGCGGCCAGGGCGGCGACGGCGTCGCGCAGCGCGGCGCCGTACAGCGCCGCCCGCGGTTCGCCGGACGGGGTGCGGTTCCGGCGGGCCTTGCGGCCCGGGCGCTTGCCCCGCAGTTCGGTCTCCAGGTCGCCGCTTCCGGCGTAGTCCCGCCAGCGGGCGGCTACCTCGCCGCCGAGCAGCCGGGCCCCGGCGGTCGCGGTGGCGAACTCGGACCGCGCGGTCAGGTAGGCCGACTCGGCCTCGCCGCGCAGCCGGGCGGCCAGTTCGGCCTGGGCGTCGATGTGCCGGGCCAGCTCGGGGACCCGGGTCCTGAAGGTGTCCAGGGTGCCCGCCATGGTCTGGCTCAGCACCGCGACCCGGCGATCGGCCTGGCGCCCGGTGTCGGTGAGCCATTCCTTCACCGGAGCGTAGATCTCCTCCGGGAGCATCCCGTCATCGAGTTCGGTCTGCGGAATGGTGAACCGCCGGGCGGGCTCGATTCCGTTCGCCGCCAGCATCGCGCCGAAGTGCCCGGTCAGCTCGGCGGTGTGCCCGGGCGGCACCCGGGACAGGACGACGCCCAGGGCCGCGCCGCGGTCCCGGGCGTGCCGCAGGACCTCCCAGACGGGGGCGTCGGCGTAGCGGGTGGCGCTGGTCATGAAGAGCCACAGGTCGGAGGCGTCGAGGAACTGATAGGCGAAGGCCCGGTGGGATGCCGCGACCGAGTCGATGTCGGGAGTGTCCAGCAGCGCGATGCCCCGGGGCATCTCCTCGATCGCGGCCAGGACGAGCAGGCCGTCCTGGCCCGGGCGGGCCAGTCCCTCCTGGCGGACCCGCGGCATGGTGGGCAGGAAGACGTTCTCGGCGAACCAGCCCATCTCGTCCGGGTGGCAGGCCAGCACCGGCGAGTTGGTGGTGGGGCGGCGCACGCCGGTCAGGCTCACCTTGGTGCCGACGATGCTGTTGACCAGGGTGGACTTTCCCGCGCCGGTGGAGCCGACCAGCGCGACCAGGATCGGGGCCGCGGACTGGCGGACTCTCGGCAGCAGGTAGTCGTCGATCTGGGTGACGATCTTGGCCCGCTCGGCCGTCACGTCCCCGGTTCCGGGGACGTCGAACACGAGGGGGAGCGAGGCGACCCGCTGGCGCAGGTTCAGCAGGGCCGACTCAAGCTGCTGTGCGTCGACCCGGGCCTGGGGCTCATCGGCCCCTGCGTCGGGCATGCTTTCCGGCTCGGCCACGGAATCGACTCTATCCGCCGATTCCGCCGGTTCCGTTCCCATCGCCCCCACTTTCCGGTAACAGCTCCCGCGCGAGTTCCTCAAGCTCCGCCGCGACCGCGGCCACCTCGCCGATCACCGTGATGGCGGGCGGCCGGATCCCTTCGCGCGCGATGTCTTCGGCGACCCTCCCTAGAGTCGACCGAACGGCGCGCTGCGTCGGCATCGTACCGTCCGCGATCACCGAAACGGGGGACCCCGACGGGCGTCCGTTCATCATGAGCGCGTCGGCGACCGCGCCGATGCGCTCCACTCCCATCATCAGGATGATGGTGCCGTCATCGCGCCCGATCGCCTCCCAGTCGACGGTGGAACGCGGATCGCCCGGCGCCACGTGGGCGGAGATGACGTGGAAGGACTGGGTGACGCCGCGGTGGGTGACCGGCAGTCCGGCGCTGGTGGGCACGCCGATGGCGCTGGTGATACCGGGGACCACGGTGACCGGCACCCCGGCCCGCAGGCAGGCCAGCATCTCCTCGCCGCCCCGGCCGAAGACGAACGGGTCCCCGCCCTTCAGCCGGACCACGAACTTCCCGTCCTTGGCGTGCGTGACGAGCGCGTCGTTGATCTCGTCCTGGGGCATGGCCCGTCCGTAAGGGATCTTCGACGCGTCGATGACCGTCACGTCCGGAGACAGGTCGTCCAGAAGTTCCCGGGGGCCCAGGTGGTCGGCGACCACCACGTCGGCCTCGGCCAGCAGCCGCCGCCCCCTCACGGTGATCAGGCCCGGGTCCCCGGGGCCGCCGCCGACCAGGGCCACGCCCGCCGGGCGCTTGCGGTGATGCCGCGCGCTGATCTCGCCCGACGCCAGTTTCGAGGTCACCGCGTCCCGGATGGCGGCGCTGTGGCGGGGGTCTCCGCTCAGCACCCCCACCGTCGCCCCGCCCTCGGCGCCGGCCGCCGGCGTCCAGGCGCTGGAACTGGCCGCGTCGTCCGCGCGCGAGCACCAGATCCGGTTCTCTTCCGCCTCGGCCGCGACCGCCGCGTTGACCTCCGACGGCCCGGCGGCCGCGCAGACCAGCCAGGCGCCGACGCAGTCCCCGGCGGCGTAGGGGCGCTGATGCCAGGTGATGCGGCCGGCGGCGGCGAGGTCTTCCAGGGCCGGGGTGACCTCCGGGGACACCAGCAGGACGTCGGCCCCGGCGGCGAGAAGCCTCGGGACCCGGCGCGCGGCGACCTCCCCGCCGCCGATCACCGCGACCCGGCGGCCCTGCAGTCGCAGGCCGAGCAGGTAGGCCTCGTCCTGTGATCCGGTCACTGATGCCTCTCCGGTCGTGTTCATATCGGAATGAAAGTACCCGAGAGGCGAGCGGGGAACGCGCGCGGCCCGTGCCTGGTCAGTTGCGTGGCGCGGTCCGGAGCGACTGGGCGTCCCGGGGGGTCCCCGCCGCGATCGCCACCCGCAGCAGCGCGCCGAACGCCGCCGACGCGACCGCGGGGCCGCCCTTCTCCGAAATGTTGGACAGGCAGGGAACGTTGCTGTCCCGCAGCGTCTGCTTGGCCTCCGCGGCGCCGTTCAGGCCCACGGGGACGCCGATGACCAGCGCCGGGTGGGTGAAACGGCCGAGAATCTCCTCGATGGCGCCGGGGGCGCTGCCCACGACCCAGACGGCGCCGGGACCCGATTCGGCGAATCCCAGGCGGACGCCGGCCGCGGACGGGGAGATGCCGGCCGTCCGGGCCAGCCGCGCGGCCAGGGGCTCGGCGGCCTTGCAGATGACCTCGCAGCCGATCCCGGCGGCCACCATGGCCGAGTCCGCGACGACGGGGGCGCCGTACCGCAGCGCGGACACCCCGGCGGACAGGACGTGCTCGTCGCAGACCAGGTCGTGTACGTAGTCGAAGTCAGCGGTGGCGCACACGACCGCCTCGGTTACCGCACGAGTCAGCGGAGGCAGCACGCTGAGGTCAATCCGGGATCGCAGAACGCGGTATGCCTCGACCGTCGCCGGATCGGCAACGGTCGACTGGCCACCGTCGTCCTGACCGGTGACAGCAGAAGGACCCTGTGTCATATCTGCTGAGCAAACCGCAACCAGGGTCGGTTGTCCACGACATCGCGGGCGTGGCGCGGAACGGCGCCCGGCCTGTCCAGTTCGTTACTTTCCGGTAACGGGACTAGGCGCAGAGCCGACACGTTGTAACCAAGTGCCGATACACTAAACGAGAAGCAAGACTTTCTGGCGACACGCCGCCTGCCGCTTCAACGCGCTTTGAGGGGCCCGCCAGGCGGTCGTCAGCCAGTCATAAGCAGGACAGGGCACCTTTTCCCTGGGCCCGCCATACGACGACCCGGTACGGAATTTCTTTCCCCATCCCTGTCCTCGCCTGGTTTGAAAATCTGGACACCGCTACGGAGGCATCTGAGCGTGCAATACAGCAACCCGAGAGACGAGGCGATCGACGCCAAGGCACTGGAGACGCTCGCCAACGTCTACGGTGAGCGGGCGACCAAGCTCCCCCCGGTCGCCCTGGTGATCGCCGCGTATAACGAGGAGGGCGCCGTCGGCCCGGTGGTCGAGTCCCTTCCTCGTACCGTGTGCGGGCTGCAGGCCGAGGTCATCGTGGTGGCGGACGGATGCGTCGACGCGACCGCCAAGGAGGCCGACGCGGCCGGTGCCGTCGTCTGCGACTGCGAGGTCAACCGCGGCCAGGGCGCCGCGCTGCGCCTGGGTTACCGGATCGCCCGCGAAGGCGGCGCCCAGTACATCGCCACGACCGACGCCGACGGACAGTACAACCCGGCGGACATCGCGGACATGGTGCAGCCGCTCATCGACGGCAAGGCTGACTTCGTCACCGGCTCGCGCCGCCTGGGCAGCCAGGAGACCAACGACCCGATCCGCACGGCCGGGTCTATTTTCTTCGCCAAGCTGGCCAGCCTCCTGACCGGCCAGCGGATCACTGACACGTCCTTCGGCATGCGCGCCATGAAGGCCGAGGTGACCGGGGCCGTCCAGCTGGAGCAGCCGCAGTACCAGTCGTCCGAGCTGCTGATCGGCGTCATCACCCACGGCTACCGGGTGCTGGAGGTGCCGGCCACCATCCACAAGCGGACGGTCGGCGAGAGCAAGAAGGGCTCCAACCCGCTCTACCACCTGCACATCCCGGGCCTGAACAACGTCTTCTACGGCTTCCGCTTCATGCGCGTGGTCGTCGGCACCTGGTGGCGCGAGAGCCGCCGCCGCCACCGCCCCTCGTAAGACGCCAGGGCATGAAGAAGCCCCGTCCGGATCGATCCGGACGGGGCTTCTTCGCGTCTGCCAGTCTCTGGTCTTACTTCTTCTTCTCGGAGAGACGTCCCGGAACCCGCGCCGGCTCCGGGTAAGCGGCGGAGGCGGCGGCGCCGCCGAATCCGCTCTCAGCGGTCACGCCGTAGGAGGCGGAGGACGGCGCCTCGGCGGGGTGCTGCACGCCCTCTGGCAGGTCGGGACCGGTCGCGGCGGCCCGGGCGGCCGCGGTGCGGTCGGTGAAGAGCACGTAGTGGAAGATCAGGAAGCGCAGGACGAACGTGACGACGTTAGCGATGAAATAGGCGCCCTCAACGATCAGCACGTGCTTGAAGCCCGAGTGGACGTGCATCGCGAGCGCCATCTTGTAGCCGAGCTTGGTGGCCAGGCTCAGGACCACGACCACTACGGCCGAGATGACCCAGAAGGGGATGGTCTCGCGCAGCACGTCCGGCTTGCCCTTGCGCTCCCACGCCCAGCGGCTCAGTACGTAGCTGACGACCGCCCCGCAGAACCAAGAGATGACTGCCGAGACGGTCGAGGTCATATGGAAAAGCCCGTCGCAAATCGACAGGGCCAGCATGCTCGATCCAAGCGATGCCACCGCGACGCCGACGAAGCGAGTGAACCTCACTCCGACCTTACTACGGAGCTTGGTCCACAATTTTACGACAAGCCGATTTTGCGCGAGTGCCATGTAGTTCCTCAGAGAAGAGACCGCTGTTACTCAAGTAAACAACACGAAGCCGCAGGCCAGAGAGTCACCCCGTCGTTACGGGCGGAGAGCGCTGAATTGCTTCGGTTACACGTACTAGTAACACGTTACCCCTACTTAGGGATTCCCGCCGAAAGACTCGCACTCTCACGAGAGGGCCTTTCTAACAGAATTAATCCCCCCGGTTTTATAGGTTTCTTCCAGGGCCGACAGGTCCCAGCAGTCCGTCGCGTTCACCGAAACCGCGGCCGGGCCGACGCCCGCGCGGCGGACTCGCCCCCGCACCGCCAGCAGCCACGACCCGAGCACCCGGGCCGCGCACCGGTCCGGCACCGACTCGAAAAACGCCAGGTCGACCAGGCCGACCGCGTCATCCAGGGTAGCGAATATGACCCGCTGCCCGCTGCGCACGGGGGGAGTCTGCGCCGCGACTTTCACCCCGGCGACCAGGACCTCCTCCCCGGTCCGGCACGACGCCAGGTCCGGGGAGCGGACAACTCCCAGGTCGCCGAGGAGATCACGGTAGAAGTCCAGGACGTGCGCGCTGACGTCGAAGCCGAGGATGTCCAGTTCCGCGGCCACCCGCTCGGCCGGGTCGAGGTCGCGAAGCTGCCCGGCCGGAACCAGGTCCCCCAGGCCGTCCCCCGCCGTGAACAGCGTGGGTTCGGCGGAACTCCGCGCCTTCCCCCGGTACAGCACCCCGGCCCGCGCCAGCAGGTCCCGCCGCGTCACCCCGCCCCCACCGTTTGCGTTCGCATTACCGCCTGCGTCTCGGTCGCCGCCTGCGTTCGCATTATCTGTCGCCCCGGCAGCAGAAACTGCGAACTTAAGCGGGGGGCGGGACGAGGGGCGGGAGTAGAGCTCGTCGAAGGCGCCGGCCAGGACGAGGTTCTCGGTGACGGGGCGGGAGGCCCCGGCCCGTTCGGTGAAGTCGCGCAGGGACGCGTACGGCTGGCCCTCGGTGATCCGGGCGACCTCGGCGTCGCTCATTCCCCTCACCTCGCGGAGGGAGACGCGGATCGCGCCGGGGGAAGGAACACCCGTTCCGGCTGCCGCTGGTTCGGTTCTCCACTCGCCGGCGGACGCGTTGATGTCGAGCGGCAGCACCCGGACACCCGACCGGCGGGCGTCGCCGATGATCACCCGCTTGGGGTACATGCCCGGGTCGTGGGTGAGCACCCCGGCGTAGAAGGCCGCCGGGTAGTGCCGCTTCAGCCAGGCCGACTGGTAGACGGTGACCGCGAACGCGGCCGCGTGCGCCTTGCAGAACCCGAACGCGCCGAACGCCGCCAGCACCTCCCACACCCTCGTCGTCGTCTCGGGGTCGTAGCCGTTGCGGGCGGCCTGGGCCCGGAACCAGACCGCGGTCCGCTCCGGGCCGCCCGGCTCCGACAGGGCCCGGCGGACCAGGTCGGCCTCGGGAAGGCCGCAGCCGGTCATCACGTCGATGATCCGCAGCACCTGCTCGTGGAAGATGACCACTCCCCCGGTGTCCTCCAGGGCCGGCCTCAGGTTCTCGTGCGGGTAGCGCGGCGCCCGCCGGCCGTGCCGGACCCGCAGGAACGGCGTGATCATGTCCGAGCTGACCGGGCCGGGCCGGAACAGGGAGATGTCCGCGATCAGGTCGGCCAGGTCGCGCGGGGCGAGTTTCCTCACCAGTTCCCGCTGGCCGGGAGACTCGATCTGGAAGCAGCCGGTCGTCCGCGCCTCCTGGATCATCTCGTAGGTGTCCGCGTCGCCGGCGGGGATCGCCTCGAGGTCGATGTCGTTGTCCGTGGTCCGCTTGATCTCGGTCAGGGTGTGGGCCATCGCGGACTGCATGCGGACGCCGAGCACGTCCAGCTTGATCACCCCGGCGATCTCCGCGTCGTCCTTGTCGAGGTGGCTCAGCGGGAAGCCCTCGCCGCTGGGCTGGGTGGCGGTGCGGTCCAGCAGCGTCGCGTCGGACAGGAGGACGCCGCACGGGTGCATGGCGACGTGCCGGGGCAGTCCGTCCAGCCGTTCGGCGACGCGGAAGAGCTCGCTGAGCCGGGACTGGCCGAGCCGGCTGTTCCTCAGTTCCGGGAATGTGTCCAGGGCTTTCGTGATGTCTTTCGCGCGGATGTGCGGGAACGCCTTGGCGATGGCGCCGGTCTCGTCCGGGGTCAGGGACATGGCGGCGGCGGTGTCCCGGATCGCGCTGCGGGCGCGGTAGGTCTCCATCATGGACACGCAGGCCGTGCGCTCTTCCCCGTAGGCGTCGAAGATGACCTGGTAGGCCTCCAGCCTCCGGGCCGACTCCACGTCGAGGTCGATGTCGGGCAGTGTGGACCGCACCGGGGACAGGAACCGCTCCATGAGCAGGCCGTGCTCCAGCGGATCGACCGCGCTGACGCCCAGCAGGTGGTTGACCAGGCTGCCCGCGCCGGAACCGCGGATCGAGCAGCGGATGCCCCGCGCCTTGATCCGGTCGGCGATCCCGGCGACCGTGAGGAAGTAGGACGCCATGCCGGTCCTTGCGATGACGTCCAGTTCGCGGTTCATCCGGTCTTCCGCGGGCTTCCGGGCGGCCGCGCGGCCGCGGGCCCGGCCGAGGGCCTGTTCGCAGCGGGCGCGGAGCACCGCCTGCTCGCGGCCGGGGGCCTGGTGTTCCGGAAGATGATGACGGCCGATGCCCAGGTCCGCGGCCGGATCGAGGACGCAGCGGGCGGCCAGTTCGGCGGTATCCCCCAGCAGGCGGGCTCCTCGGTTCCGAACGCCGGCCGCCGCGCCCACGCGCTCCGCGATCGCCGCCATGTCGGCGGCGCCGGCCAGGTAGGCCCGGCCCTCGTGGTCAGCCCGGTACGGGGCGAGCCTCACCGAGCCGGCCGGCGCCAGGTGCCGGGCCGCGTCAAGCACCTGCGCGGTCACGCCGTCGTCCGGGTCCAGGTAGCGGACCGCATTGGTGAGAACCGCGGGCACGTGCTCGGCGTCGGCGAGCAACGCCATCCGGGCGGCACGGGAGGTGCCGCCTTCCCGCAGGTGGCCGGTGACCTCGATCACGATCTCGCAGCAGGCGTGCCAGCTTCGCAGCGTGCTCCTCGCCGCGCCGGGGAACCGGTCGGCCACCGCCCGCCCGACGTCGCTGTCCGGGCCGAGCAGCGCGATGAGGCCGTCGGAGTGCCCGGCGACCTGCTGCTTGGTGATGACCTTATCGCCGTTTATTGCTGTTATCAATCGGCAGAGGGAGGCCCAGCCGGCACGGCCGGCCGCGAGCAGGGTCACCCGGCCCGCCCCGGCCACCGCCAGGTCCGCGCCGAGCAGCGGCTTGATCCCGGCCCGGTCGCAGGCCTGGGCGTGCTTGAACGCCCCGTGCAGACCGTCCCGGTCAGTCAGCGCGAGGGCGGGCAGGCCCAGCTCCGCCGCCCGGATGGCGAGAGCATCCGGGGTTGCCGTGCCGTAGCGCAGCGAATACGACGACGCCACATGCAGGTGAGTGAACATCCATGGTTAATATATTCGAGAAGATCAACGGAAATCCATACCGGGGGAAAATGGTGCCGCATCTGGACGGAAACGCCCCGAACCGCCAGGATCAGGCATTATGAGCACCCCCATCCTCCTGGACTGCGACCCGGGCATCGACGACGCGCTGGCGATCGCGTTCGCCGCCGGGCACCCGGACATCGAACTGGCCGGCATCACCACCGTGGCCGGAAACGTCGGGGTCGGCCAGACCACGGCCAACGCGCTGGCCGTCTCCGAGTTCGCCGGCGCGCCGTCGGTCCCGGTCACCAGGGGATCCGCCGCTCCCCTGCTGCGGGCGGCGCGGGACGCCCGGGACGTCCACGGCGACAGCGGACTCGGCGGCGCGGTGCTGCCCCCGCCGTCCCGGGACGCCGAACCCGGCCACGCCGTCGACTACCTCATCGAGACGATCGCGGCCTCCCCCGGCGAGATCACCCTGGTCGCCACCGGCCCCCTGACCAACATCGCGCTCGCCGTGCGGCGCGAGCCCCGGCTGCCCGGCTGGGTCCGCGACTTCGTCATCATGGGCGGGTCCGCCGGGCGCGGAAACGTCACCCCCGCCGCCGAGTTCAACATCTGGTCGGACCCGGAGGCGGCGGCCATCACGTTCGGCGCGGGCTGGACCGTCCGCATGATCGGCCTGGACGTCACGCTCCAGGCCCTGGCCACGCCCCCGGTGCGGGCGCGGATGAGCGAGTTCGGGACGCTCGGCGACACGCTGCTGCTTCCCGCTCTCGCCCAGTACCACGACTCCGCCGCCGGCGGCGACCCGGCGGTACACGACGTGTGCGCGGTGGCATCGGTGGCGGAGCCCTCCGTGTTCGGCTACACGCCGGCCCGGGTGGAGGTGGAGACCGCCGGGCGGCTGACGTCCGGCATGACCGTCACCTCCTTCACCGGCTCCGGGCCCGGCACTGGGTCCGGCTCCGGCTCCGGGTCCGGGCCGAACGCCGAGGTGGCGACCAGCATCGACTCCGGCGCCTTCTGGGACCTGGTGCTGAAGACCTACTCAGGGCTGGCCTCGTCGATGAGCCGCTAGTGACCTGCGTCACTAGGCGCCGACGCAGAGACGGGCTGCCCGCCGGGGAATCTCCGTCCCCCCGGCGGTGGTCTCGTACGCCTCGACCGTCTGCTCGGTGAGCTCGGTGAGGTCGCCGTACCCCCACCTCCGGCCGTCCGACCCCGGCGCCCGCAGCCAGGCGACGCCGTCGGCGCACCAGAGCGTGACCCCGCCGCACACCGACAGCACCGCCATGTCGGCGGCCCCGTCGTCCGCGCGCACCAGCGTCGGCCCGAACCCCCGCGCCGCCAGGCCGGCTTCCAGCCTGGCCATGGCTTCACCCGCTGCCGACCAGGTCTCCGGGCTTCCCGGCTGGCGGGGCACCAGGGCGACCGCCGGCTCGGGGGCCGGCTGGGCGAACCAGACCGCCTTGCCCCGGAGATGTTCCTCCCCGAGGCGGGCCCGGGTCAGGTGATACCCCCAGTGCCCGCCCGACAGCTCATGCACGACCCCGAGGCCGCGGCCGCTCAGCGCCTCGGACGACACCCGGGCGTTCGGTCCGGGCGTCCCGTTCAGCCAGGCCGGGTAGGCGTCGAAGACCTTGCAGACGAGTTCACGGTTCGCGCCGCTGCCCCGCAGGTAGAGCCATAGCTCTGGATCGCCCTGGGAATCCTCCCCCCGGACGTGCAGAGTGTTGGCGGCTAGTTCGCTGACGATAGTCACGCCATCGTCGATGAGAGAGGGATTGAGCGCTAGGCCTCCCGCCACACGGCGGTAGGTGCGCCGGGCGATGCCGGCGCAGGTCGGGTCCCCCGGCAGCGGCCATGCTCCGCACCCGCCGTTCCCGACCGTCCGCAACGCGTCTTCCATAATCGTGACGCCTCCGGCTGTAGCCATCAGGCCGTCAGAGCCCCCCGGTCACGGGCGCGTACTTCTTGCTTTCCCCATCGCCCCCGCCCCGAAGTCCCCTGTCCGGGCTCCGAGTCCGTAATCTGTGAAGCACAGGTTCTGAGTCATGTGCGTCACTTCACAATACATGCCTGCACACTATTCCGGAAGCAAATCCCTGCCTTAAAAGGCCCGGCCATCCGCGCAAATCGGATGGACTCCGGCATTAGCCGCATGTCATTGTATGGACGCCGGGAAAATGCCCATTACAAATGATCTTGATGTCACCTAGGACTACCGAGATACCTAAATTACCCCGCCTCCGGATCTCCGGGCCGGCGCGGGCATCTCCCGGGGCAGCGCACGTCACGGGGCACTGGGCGCCGGCGCCGCGCCCCGGCCGGCCCTTTCGCCGCTCTCGGGGGGTTGGCCTCAGGCGGCAACCGAGAGTACATTCACAGTGGCGCGCCGCACTGACGCGGCCGCCCGGGGCCATGAGACAGGGCTCGAACGACAAGAACCCCCTGGGGGGCAGCCCAGGGGGTTCTTGCGCTAGTTCGGCGCCCGTCCATTCGGACGGCGGGAGCTAGACGTCGTAGCGGCCCTTCCGGACGTCGGCCAGGAACGCGGCGAACGCCGCCCGCCTGACGACGTGCGCGCCGCCCTCCGGTCGCTTGCTGTCACGGACGGCGGCAACATCGCGCAGGTTCGCCGCGACCTCCACGCAGCCGCCGTTGTGCGCGCTGAGGGCGGCCTTGCGCCAAGTGGCCTGAGACAGGTCGATCATGAGTTATTCCATTCTCTTTGCGAGTTTTTCGAGGAACACGGTCGTGTCCCCGGGTTCGAGCGCGGCGTCGCATGCCTGCTCGAACGACTTGATGTAGCTGTCCACGGATTCCGGCTTGCTCATTTCCTCGATCGAGTAGTCGGTTTCCACGAACACGAGGGAAGGCTCATCACCCGGGAAGCCGAAGATGTTGACCATCGAGCAGATACTCGTCGGCGGGCCGTCCTCGAACTGCTGGACCCGCAGTTCGACGTTGTCCCTCTTGCTCATCTCGGCCAGGTGCTCGATCTGCTCCCGGCGGTCTTCCCGCATTCCCCACCTGAACAGCAGGGACGCCTCGGTAATCACCACGCTCAGCTGGGGCGCGAGGCCGTCGGGGCGGTCCAGGATCTCCTGCCGCCGCAGCCGCGCCTCCACCGCCTTCCGCCGGAATCCCGGCGCCCTCGGGCCGATCTTGAGGAGCGCCTCCATGTAGGCCTGGGTCTGCAGCAGGCCCGGCAGCACGATGGGCATGTAGCAGCGGATGCTGTTCGCGTCGTTCTCGTATCCCGGGAACTCGTTGTCGAAGATTTCCCCGTAATCCCGCCACCAGGGACGTACCCGGCACCGGACGGCCAGGTCCTCGACCTCGTCCCGTTCTTCGCCTTCGACCTCATAGATGCGGACAAGGTCTCGGATGTCGCTCATTTCGGGGCGTTTCCACTGGTTGGCCTCGAACCGGCCGACCTTGCCGCGCCCCCAGCTCAGGATGTCGCAGACATGGTTGGCCGTGTAGCCGGTCTCGCCGCGGAGCTCCGCCAGGCGCCGGGCTAGGCGTCGTTTCGCGACCGTAGCGCCATACGCGTCATCGCCCATATCGCCCCTTTCTCTGCGTGTATCCATACCTCGCCCTTGGAAATTTCGGGCATTTAACGCTTAACCGTGATTCGCGGCTTAACGCGCTTTCCCCTTGAAACCGATCCCCGTATACCACCGGTAGGGGGAGCGTATCTAAATTGCGAATCGCAAATCAAGGTCTTTCACTAATGAAACTTATGGCTTATGAAGTACCCCACGCACCGAAATGCACCAGTACGCGACATAACCGTTTCACGGATTTCGCGGGCAGCATTAATGAAGCCCCGGCCCGGCGGTTCAGCGACCGCCCGGCCCGTCCCGCCCGGCCCGCCCCGGGCGGTTCGCCCGGGGCTCCGTCCGTCAGCGGGAAAGGCTAGACCGCCGCCGCGTCGTCGAATTCGCCCTTGCGGGCGCCGTCGAGGAAGCACTCCCACTCGTTGCGGTCGAAGACCAGTGTCCTGCGCTCGGCGTCCCCCGCCACTCGCATGAGCACCCAGTCTCCTCGCGTCCAGCGGGCCGGGTCCTCGGGAAAGGCGATCTCGATGGCCTCGCCCTCCGCCCCGGACCGCGACCAGCGTTGCAAGGTCAGGTCGATGCCGAGTTCCTCTGGCGTGGGCTTGCCGGTTTCCGTTCCAGCCACCGTGCCGTCCTCCGTGTCCGTGTCCGCTGTTGTCATGGGGTCCTGGCCACCCCGCAGTACAGCCACCGTGAGCCCTCGCTGTCCGCGAGATTCACGTCCTCCGCCCCCCAGACACCGCAGTAGGCGATCTCCGGGCCGGCCGTCTGATGCGGGCTCACCAGTTCCAGCCCGTCGAAGAACCGCGCGACCTCGGCCTTGGAGCGGAAGGTCAGGTGCTCGGCCGCGGTCCCGAACGCCTGACGGCACCCTTCCACCGCCGCCGGCGGTTTCGAGTCGTGGGTCAGGTGCGACAGGGCCAGGTAGCTTCCCCGCGCCTGTTCCCGCAGGTACCGGGCGACCAGGTCATGCGGCCGGGCCCGATCGCCGACGAACGCCATCACGCCGGTCATCAGCAGGCCCGTCGGCTCGCCCGGGTCGATCAGCGCCCGCACGCGGGGGTGCCCCAGGATCGAGTCCGGGTCCCGCGGATCGGCGTGGATCACCGCGACCGACTCGCCCAGGCCTGCGATCTTCCCGGCATAGGCCTCGACGACCATCGGGTCGCTGTCGGTATACACCACGCGGGCGTCGGTGCTGATCCGCCGGACCACCTCGTGGGCGTTCCCGACGGACGGGAATCCGGCACCGATATCGATGAACTGACGTATTCCCTGGCCGGCGATCCAGGTGGCCGCGCGCTGGTGAAAGCCGCGATTCGCCCAGACCGTATCTCGTAGCTCTGGAACTATGCCGAGCATCTGCTCGGCCGCTTTCGCGTCGGGATCGAAATAATGCCGCCCCCGCAGCATGTAGTCCCATATCCGCGCTGGAGTTGGTTTAGTTGTGTCCAACCCTGGCGGAAGGTTAAGTGCCCTCGTCATTCGCCTAGTCCCCCGGGGAGTTTCTGGTTGCGCAGTCAGTGTTGCATACACAGGGACCCCTGCTGAAAGTGGCGCGCAAGATAAGCACTAATACCTACTCGACAGCTGTTACTCGTGTGATAGCAGTGATCTTCTGATCCACGTATACCGACGCATGCCTACACCACTTACTGAGAGAATTCGCCGTCTTTATTCCGTTTTCGGCAACCCAGGACGACAACGGGAAGTTAATGACGTTAAATACCCCGGGAGGACGCCTCCCGGGCGCCGGGAGTCCCCGTCACCCGGAGCGGGCGGGCACAATGGGGCGAGACCATGACTGATGACCCGAACATCCCCACAGTACTCGTCGTCGATGACGAGCCGAACATCCGCGAACTCGTCCAGGTCGCCCTCAAGTTCCACGGCTGCTCGGTCATGACGGCCGCGAGCGGGGCCGAGGCCCTGCGCCGGGCCCAGGACGGACCCGGCGGGGCCCGCGGGCCCGACCTCGTCGTCCTCGACGTCAGGCTGCCCGACATCGACGGCTTCGAAGTGTGCCGGCGGCTCCGCGCCGACGGCAACGAGGTCCCGGTCATCTTCCTCACCGCCCGCGACACCTCGTCGGACACGGTGACGGGGCTCGCCCTCGGCGGCGACGACTACGTGACCAAGCCGTTCTCGGTGGAGGCGCTCGTCGCCCGGGTCCGGGCGGTGCTCCGCCGCGCCCGCCGCCAGTCCGGGACGGCGGAAGACGGCCCGTCCCCCGCCGCCGTGCTGCGCGTGGGCGATCTCGAACTGGACGAGGATCACTGGACCGTCCGCCGGGGCGGCACCCCGGTCGAGCTGTCCCCGACCGAGTTCCGGCTGCTGGCCTACATGATGCGCAACGCCGGCCGCATGCTCACCCGCGGCCAGCTCCTGGAGAACGTCTGGGGCTGGGAGTACGCCGGGCAGTCCCAGGTCCTCGAGACCTACGTCAGCTACCTGCGGCGCAAGCTGGACCCGCTGGGGCCTCCGCTGATCCACACCCAGCGCGGCGTCGGCTACAGCCTCCGCCAGCCATGACCGGCCAGTCCCCGGCCCGGCGGCGGCGCCTGTCGCTGCGGGCCCGTCTTCTGGCCGGCCTCATCGCCCTGACCGCGTGCTTCCTCATCATCATGGGCGCGGTCAGCTCCCTGTCTCTCGGACGGCTCGAGCAGAACCAGCTCAACAGCGACGTGCGGATAGCCTCCCGGCAGTCCGTCCCCGGCATCGAGAGATCCGGCGGCTTCTACGCCGCCTACCTCTCGCTCCGCACCGGACAGACCGGCGTCCTGACCCCGGCTTTCTCTCCCTCGTATCAACTGCGAGGGTTCCTGTCCGGCCTCTCGGGGGACACGCGCGTCCAGGCCCGCGCCGCCCTGGCCGCCCGCGGGCCGACGTTCACGCTTCCCGGCCACGATCCGCTCCGCGTCGCGTGGCGGGTCGTCCCCGCCAGGGCCGCGGGCGCTTCCCGGAGCGGCCTGCCCGCCGGGCCGGCCGTGATCGTAGTCGGGCGCCCGGTGCACGCGGTGGCGAGCCATGTCCGGGGACTCGTCGTCACCGAGCTGATCACCGGCGGGACGCTGCTCGTCCTGCTCGTCGTCTGCGGCAGCTGGCTGATCGGCCGGGGTCTCGCGCCGCTGGACCGGATGGCGAGCACCGCCGGCCAGATCACCGGCGGCGGGGACCTGGCCGCCCGGATGCCCGGCGGGGACGGCCGGCACGAGACGGGCCGGCTCGCGGCCGCGATCAACACGATGCTGGACCGGATCCAGCAGTCGTTCCGGGCCCGCCTGGAATCCGAGGAGAAGGTCCGCCAGTTCGCCGCCGACGCCAGCCACGAGCTGCGCACGCCGCTAACGACGATCCGCGGGTACGCCGAGCTGTACCGCCAGGGCGCGATCGGCCCCGACGAGATGCCGAACGCGATGCGCCGCATCGAGTCCGAAGCCGAGCGGATGAGCCTGCTGGTGGCGGAACTGCTGGAACTGGCCCGCCTGGACCGCGCTTCCTCTCTCGACCTCGCCGGGACCGACCTGTCCGAACTGGCCCGGGACGCGGCCGCCGACGCGCGGGCGGTCGAGCCGGACCGCCCGGTCACCGCGGACGTGCCCCCGTCGCTGGTGGTCACGGCCGATGAGGCCCGGATCCGGCAGGTGCTGGCGAACCTGCTGGCCAACGTGCGCGCTCACACGCCGCCGGGAACCCCGGCCACGGTACGGGCGAGCCGCTATTCAGGCGGGGTGACGCTGGAGGTAGCGGACGAGGGCCCGGGAATGACCGAGCAGGACGCGGCGCTGGCGTTCAACCGGTTTTACCGCAGCGAGCAGGCCGGCGGCCCTGGCAGCGGGCTGGGCCTGGCCATCGTGCAGGCGATCGCCGCGGCGCACGGCGGTCAGGCCCGGCTGATCTCGGCCCCGGGCCGCGGCACGTCGGTCCGGATCCATCTTCCCGCCGAACGGATCTGACGGTCCTCCCCCGCGGCCGGGCTTCCTCCGCCCGTTACCGCCGGTCCAGGATCGTTTCCACCTTGCCGTTGATCTCGTAGATCGTTGCCCGCATTTCGTCGAGTTTTTCCGACATCAGCCCCAGCAGGACCAGGTCCGCCGGAGGCTGGGGCTGCGCCCCCGGATCGGCCGTCCCTCGCAGAACGTCCACGAGGTAGTCGTGCGGGCACTCAAGCGCCCCGGCCAGCGCCACCAGCGTTGATCTCTGCCGTTTCTCCGGCCGCCCGATATAGCGGATCGTCGTTTCCGATATGCCGCTCTCCCGGGACAGACTGGCGAGCGACAGGTCGAGTTCGGCCATGAGACGGCGGATGGCCCGGTTCACCGACGACCAGTCTCCCTCTTCCGGCAATTCATTTCTCGACAACGCAGCCCTCCGCGATCCGGCCCCTCGGCACGGGCCGATATTAGCATCGTCGGGAAGAGTCGACGAATTCTATCCCGTCTCCACTGACGCGGGCAGGAGCGGCCCGGAGACCCCCTTGATTCGACGGGCGTACATGGTTAAATCAACCTTCAGATGCGCACTACACGAAAAGCCCCCTGGAAGGCCCGCACGTCCACGCTGACCCTGTCGGCCGTGGCACTGATAGCCGGGGCCGTACCGTATGTCTCGGCCGTCTCGGGCGCGTCACCGCCCAAGGGAACTCCCACCGCCAAGCGCTTCGGCGGGGTCCCGACAGTGGGTGCCCTGTTCTCCGCCGTCGGCGGCAAGAGCCACTTCTGCACCGCGAGCGTCGTGGACTCCGCGCCCGGGGACCTGGTCATCACCGCCGCCCACTGCGTGTACTCCAAGCCGGGCGGCTACGCCAGGCACATCCAGTTCGTCCCCGGCTACCACGACGGCAAGCGGCCCTACGGTTCCTGGCCGGTCAGGAAGATCACCGTGGCCAGCGGGTGGCGCGAGTCGCAGAACCCGGACCTCGACGTCGCCTTCCTGACCGTCGGGCGGGCCGGTACCCGCGTTCAGACCCGCACCGGCGGGCTCCGGCTCGGCGTCAGCCGACCGTACCGGCAGGCCGTCGAGCCGGTCGGGTACAACGACACCGACAGCCGCCCGGTCCGGTGCCGGACGAGGAGCTTCGAGTTCCGTTCCGGCCAGCGCGAACTGTACTGCCGCGACTTCTGGGACGGCACCAGCGGCGGGCCGTGGATCACCGGGTTCAACTCGCGCACCGGGGACGGCACCGTCACCGGCGTGATCGGCGGATACGAGCAGGGCGGAGACTACGACTGGGCCTCCTACAGTCCCTACTTCGGATCCGCGATCGGGGCCCTGTTCCGGCAGGCCGGCGGCACCCGGCGCTGAGATGACCGCGGCTTCAGTCGTCGACGAGGTTGGAGTCGTCCGAGGTCACAGAGATCACTCCCGTTACGTCTTCCACGGCGGCCGCGAGCATCGCGGCCGCGGGACGGCCGTAGACCGTCATCGTGACGTCAACCAGTCCCGGGCCCGGCCGGTGCTCGCCGACCGACACGTGGGCGACGCTGAAGTTCTGGCCGGTGCAGACTTCCAGGATCCGCCGGAGCACCCCCTGGCCGTCCTCATAGGTCACCCGGAGCGTCGCCGGGCCGATGCCGATCTTCGGCAGCCGGCGCAGAAGCATCGGGAACCCGTACAGGGCCAGGAAATACAGCGCGGTAACCGCCGCGGCCAGGCCCGCGAGGCCTGCGCCGGCGGCCATCCCGATGGCGGCGGTCAGCCAGATCGTCGCCGCCGTGGTCAGCCCGTGCACCGAGTCGCGGCGCACGATGATCAGCCCGGCACCGAGGAACCCGATGCCAGAGACGATCTGCGCCGCGACTCGCGACGGGTCGAGGACGATGACCTGACGGACGAGCACATCGGTGAAGCCGTACTTGCTGACCAGCATGATCAGCGCGGCCGCGACGCCGACCACCATGTGCGTCCGCAGGCCCGCGGCCTTTCCCCGCAGTTCCCGCTCCAGGCCGATCAACGCGGACAGGACGAACGCCAGTCCCAGTTCGCCGAACTGGAGGAGCCCCTGGCCTCCGGCGATATGCAGCATGGCAGGCGCCTCTACCCGGATTCGGCTACAGCACGCGCAGTTCGACGCTGATGTTGCCGGTCGTAGCGCGGGAATACGGGCAGACCTGGTGCGCGGCCTCGGCGAGCTCGCGGACCTTCTCCTGGTCCAGGCCGGGCACGTGGATCACCAGGGTGACGACCAGGCCGAAGGCCTCGCCCTCGGGCCCGATGCCCACCTGCGCGGTCACGGTCGAGTCGTGCAGCGGCGTGTGCTGCCTGCCCGCTACCAGCCGGAGCGCGCCGTGGAAACACGCGGCGTACCCGGCCGCGAAGAGCTGCTCGGGGTTGGACCCGGATCCCGTGCCGCCCATCTCCGGCGGCATCGCGAGATCGGTGTTGATTCGCTGATCGGACGAAGTGACATGGCCATTACGGCCGTCTCCAGTGGACACCGCCTCCGCGGTGTACAGAACCGTGTCGGGCATGCTCCGACCTTATCGTGGCTGCGCGGCCGACGCCTGGTCGTTGGATTCAGGTAAACTTTACGGGCCAACTCGCGCGGCGACAGATCTGACCGCTACGGCCGGTGACAACGTACGGCACAATGCGACCTGTACGTAGCCAACGTGTGACCTAAGCCGTGCACAATGTTCCACAGGCGCCAGTAGCTCAGCTGGATAGAGCAGTGGCCTTCTAAGCCACGGGTCGCGGGTTCGAATCCTGCCTGGCGCGCC
>WRBL01000017.1 GCA_009784565.1 Streptosporangiales bacterium
ACGGGTCTTGGAAGCGTGAAGAACTCCCATTATCCCAGTTCAGAGGGCACCTTTTCATTTAATTGCCGGCATAGTCGAGAATTTTTGCCGGTGGATCCAGGCTCAGCGCCGCGCACATCGCGACCGCGACCGATTAGCACGCTCTTCAGACGCTCGTGTTGAGCCAAGGGCGAGAGGTCAGTTCCCGGCGGAATGTGATCAATGTATAGACGCTCTAGATCCAGCAAATTCCTGAGGGGCGTCAAGTCATTGATTCCATCGCACCTGTGGAGATACAACCAGCGAACGTTTGGCACGGCATCAACCAGAGAGGTCAGCGCCGCGGCATCAAGCCTGGAGCCGGTCAGACCAAGTTCCCGCAGTGAAGCGGAATGAACGGAGAGGATGCTCCAGTCATTGAGGCCGACTACATGCACCCTCAGACTCCAAAGCGGCGGCACCTTGTTCAAAAGGGCGAACTGGGCGGGCAGATGAACCTCAAAACTCTTTCTGGACCACCCCGGCATAGCGCTTATCACTCGCTCGGCATACTCATCAGGATCAAAATACGCCCAGGCAAGGTTGAGTTCGTCCTGAACCTCTCTACGCTCATCAGACGCATAGCCTTGCAGCAGGTTCAGGGCGTCCGGTCCGTTAATCAGCCAGGCCGTCCGGACGGTCGCCGCTGCCGCGTATCCCGGCAGCCGCTCCAAGCTCGCGGGCAGTCTCCGCAGCACGGGCTCCCCGAGTGCGGCTAGCGAGCTAGCCTCGTCCGCGTCTTTCACCGGGAAGAGCCCGTCCAGGCACTCATCCAGCGCCTCCTGCAGGTCGCCGGAAACGGCTGGGAGGGTCTCCATGCACCCTACGGCCAGCAGCTTCAGCTGGCGCGCCCGCTCTGGAGCGATGCGCTCCCTCGTCCGGCCCAGGATTCCTTGGATGAGGTCCCGCCGCTGGGTCTCGTTGGCGTGGCCGATCGCCATGATGATGACTTCGCGCCAGTGGTCGAGGTCCGCAGCTTGGACCAGGAGGTTCATCGTGTCGAGATCGGCGGCCCGTTCGGCCGTCAGGTACTCCTGGATCGTACGGTGCACGAAGTCGATCTCGTCGGGAACCGGCTCGTGGATAATCCCGCTTCTCTGAAGCAGCGCCTCGAGCGCTTCTTCTCCCGTGGCTTTGACGTACGCCATGGATTCCAGCCGCTCGGCCAGCAGCCGCTGGGCCGTTGACCGCGACAGCTCCACGAGATCATTGGTGGACAGGTGCCAGGCCAGATCCCGCAATAGCCGCCGTTTCTGTTTGCGTTCGAGCCGGACAACCTTCGCGCTGGGAATATCGCGCTTGGCGTCGCGGGTCTCCAGCAGCATGTCGATCACGTCGGCATACAGCCCCATCCTGTCCCGGGGCAGCGAATCGCGGTCCAGGTTGAGCGCGCACAGCATGGCGGCCAGCAGCGGCGTGGTAGCCAGGGCCCGCAAATGCGCCGTTGCCTCCAGCCGGGCCAGCAGCCGTGCTTCGTAACCAGGAAGCCGCTCAGGCGGGCAGGGCAGGTCGCCGCTGTCCCGAATCGCCATGTGCCAGTGCCGGATGAGCTCAGCCAGGTCCCCCGGCGTGAGCGGTTCAAGGAACGCGGACTGGAACTCTTCCGCTCCGAGCCAGCCCGCCGCGACCGCCGCGGGACGAGATGTAACCACGACGCGGGCCCTGGGATAGGTGTCAGTCAGGTTCCGGAGCCAGCTCCGCACCTTCTCCCGCTGTGCCTCGACAATCTCATCGATGCCATCGATGAGCAACATGGCCCGGCCCGACTCCAGACATCGGTGAGCCCAGGCGTCCGGCGTGATGGCACCCAACGCCGGAGCTACGTCGTCAATGAACTCGTCCGAGCGGGGCAGCGGCCGATCCGTATAACTGCGGAGCTTGATCAAGAACGGCACAGACCCATTGAGCGAGGTCAGCGCACCGCTAAAAAGACCCCGGGCGGCCGTGATAGCGAGCCACCGCAGCAGCGTGCTCTTGCCGCTGCCCGCTTCGCCCCTGATGAGCATGAGGCGGTGTTCTGCCAGGGCGTTCTCGGCCCGAGCGGTACCACGGTAGGAGCGTTCATCACTCCACTCACTCGTGGAAGCCAACCAACTTGGCGACTTGCCCGGGTTCTCGTTGGTGACGTTAAGGCTAATGTAGGCGACGCTGAGCGTGGTTCGCGGCCGGGTGAGCCGGTCGAAGCGCACACCGAACAGTTCCAGCCGGTCCAGTTCCGCGCTGACCCTCTCCAGGTATCTCCGGGTAAATTCCCCATCAAGAGATTCCCCCTGGGGCGCGTCCAGGGTCCGAACCGGTAGGCGGCTCAGGATCTCGTCCAGTGATGCAATGGCCCTAGTCAGCCGGGCCAGAGACTCACCAGCCGCCCGTTCGGCAAACTCGGGCAGATGCTTCAGGATGTGGGCAAGGCAGTCGCAGCACGCAGCCACGGCCACCGTGTACAGCCGGGCGCCGGACTCGCCCAGTTCTCTTTCCGCGTCCCATCGGGGCAGCGCCGCGCGTACCCGCTCCGCCAGCCGTAGCGGGTCAACATCGTCAGCGAACAGCTTCTCATCCGAGAAATCCGCCTGGTTGAGGGTCGCCGCCACCGCGCGCAGGGCTGCCTCGCGGTCATTGTCTGTCAGCCCGCGCAGTTCCGTGCGAATGTACGGGCGTAGATGCTCGGCCACCGAGGCAATGAGGTCATCGAACTTGCTTTGGGCTTTCCGTTGCATGATCTCGTCGGGGAAGCCGACCTTGATCAGGTCGATCAGGTCCGCCCCCGCCGCCGCTCGAGCGGACCGGGACTCCAACCACTTGCTGGCAGCGATCTTCGCTACCGCCTTCCCGGCGCCCAGCGCCGCAGCCTCAACGCTCACAATCTCACGCTATGACGGATCAGGCTCTCATAGCAGCCATGAGCGCTCTCTAGTGATCGCCCGACATGAGGATACCGTCGCGTGTGGGGAACATGTTTTCATGTAACTCACTAGATCTTGAAGTTCAAGCTAATTTTTAGCGAGATAGTCCAGTGGTGCCGCAGGGGGTGGCGAGATGATCACGGGCATGAGAACTGCAGCGCAGGCGGGCCGGGTCCCTCCCTGTCGGCCTCGCCCGGACCTACGGGCACGTGGTCATCGAGGACCTCGACATCGCCGACATGAAGAAGAGCATGGGCCGCAAGGCGTTCCGCCGGTCCGTCTCCGACGCCGCCCTCGGCCAGATCCGCCCGCAACTGACCTACAAGATCCCCCAGAACGGCAGCACCCTCACGGTCGCGGACCGCTGGTTCGCCTCCAGCCAGATCCACCACGGCCACATCCTTCCCGAGGGCACCCCGTGCCGGCTCGAAGGAAAACACCGGATGGACAAGCACCTGACCTGCCCGACCACGGGGCAGGTAGTGGACCGCGACGAGAACGCCGCGAAGAACCTCCGCGACTGGCCGGGTCACGCCAGTCGGGGCCCAGTCCAAGGCCCCGGTCCCGCCCGTCAGCACTCCCCGCGGCAGCGCGGGGGACGGCGGCCCGGATCCCCGGCACGACCCGGGGAGCGCACGTAAGAGCAGGCGCACCCCGCGCCCGGCCGAGCGCAGAGAGACCAGAACCAACACCGCCACCCGTGGCGGCAGCGGAACCCCGCAAGGGGACGTGCCGCGACGACCACTATTGATCACCACGACACAACGGTTGAACGCCATCGCGGCGAGCGCGCCGATGCCCGTCACGATCCCCAGGCCGAGTGCCTTGCCGGGCGCCCCGGCGGCCTGCTCGATCATCCGGGGCAGGAGGTTCTGGATCGGCGCGATGAGCGCCACGTTGCTGCCGAAGGCGAGCAGCAGCGCGATGACGAAGGGCCGGTTCAGCCCCGGCGCAGCCGGGTGCGCGGTCTCCGGCAATGCGGTCTCCGGGCCGGACATCCGTTACCTCGATTGCGTGCTAGTGGTTAATTCTGAACGCTATCACCGGCTTCTACGCATTATTTCAACGAGCGGCCGGGTCGCCCAGCCTGTTATCCAGGTGTTACGACTGTCGCAGCAGCTTCCGGAACTCGGCGTCGACGTCGATGTGGCGGTTCTCCCGGCCGGCCGGGACGAGGGCGTAGGAGTCGTGGAGGAAAGCGGAGACCTCGCGGAGCGGCGCTTCGAAGTTCGCGTGGCCGGCCGAGGAGGAGAGCTCGATGTTGAGCACCATGCCGGGAAGCCCGCCCTGGGACCGGACCGACGGCCAGACCCGGACGTCGCCGAGACCGTGCTCGCGCTCCAGGCCCGCCAGGAGCAGTTCTCGCGCGAAGACCCATTCTACCGGCTCGTCCAGGCCGACGTGAAGAGAAAGGCATACCGCGTACGGGTCGGTCTTGGAGTAGGAAAGGCCCGCGACCAGCGGGACGACCACGTCTTCCGGCGGGACGAAGAGCGAGATCCCGAGTTCCGCCGACACCGTGCTGCTGCTGTTCATCGCCTGCGCGACCTTTCCCCCTGGAGCCTTCCCGGTCCGACCCTGCACCGGGAAGGAACGAGCGCCGCCCACACTACATTCCATTGCTTATATAAGTCGCTTATGCGACTGTCATCACATGAATCGCGCAGGACCGAGAATGCTATTCTCATTTTCAGAAAGCCCCTCTTGGGAGGTGCCTTGACGCGCCTGCTCGAGCGCTTCCCTGCCGAGATCACCTCCGGATCAGCCGGGCCGCCCCGGGTTAGACTAGTGAGCGAACACATACTCCGTACTCAGGGAAGCGGGACCAGACCGTGACGCAGCCCCCGCCAGCAGCCGATCCCGGCACCGGCACCGTCCGTTCCGCGTGGGGCGGGCGGCCGGACTACCGGGTAGACCTGCTCGCCCGCACCAACGTCATGACGGCGCACCTGGGCGAGACCCGGCTGGCCAGCAGCGACGCGGCCCTGGTGGTGGACGAGCAGGATCACGGCCTGGTCGTGTACTTCCCGCCGGACGCCGTCGACTTCACCTGGCTGGAGCCGGTGGACCTGCGCACCGTCTGCCCGTTCAAGGGCCAGGCCGTCTACTGGAAGGCCGCCGGCGGCACGGCGGACTGGGTGGCGTGGAGCTATCCGGAGCCGTTCGGCCAGGTCGCGCGGCTGGCCGGGTACGTCGCGTTCGACCAGGACGCGGTGCGGGTGAGCATCGGCAAGGGCGTCTACACGGGAGTGCGGCCATGACGGAATCGACGCTGAAGAACCTGATCGAGATCTTCGACGTGACGCCGGTGCCCGGGGACGGGTCCCGGTTCACCGGGGACAGCGACGGCGGCGAGCGGGACGTGGTGGACGGCAGCCAGATCCTGGCGCAGTCCATCGTCGCCGCGGGAAAGGCGCTGCCCGGCCGCACCGCGCGCTCCGCGCACGCTCTGTTCGTCGGCGCCGCCCGGCCGGACCGGCCGCTGGAGTTCGCTGTGGCCCCCGTGCGGGCCGGGCGCTCGTTCGGCTCGGCGGTGGTCACGGTGGCGCAGGGCGACCGGACCTGCGTCACCGCCACCGTGCTGCTGGACAGCCCGCAGCCCGACGTGGTCCGCCACGACCGGCCGGCGGCGCAGCCGTCCGGGTACGTCTCGGGGAAGCCGTCGGCCGGCCCGGCCGCCGCGCGGACGGTGAGCATGCCGCTGCCCGGCCGGGAACTGCGGGTTGAGGACGTCACGGACCTCAACGGCCCCGACGAGGTCGGCCCGCCGGTCGTCGACGCGTGGCTGCGCTACGACATCGTGCCGGACCGGGACGACCTGCGGCGCGCGCTGCTGTCGCATTTCACCGGGCACCTGTCGATCTCCACGGCGTTCCGCGCGCACGCCGGGATCGGCACGTCCCAGGCGCACCACACCGTGTCGACCGCCCCGATGGGAATCGGGGTCAGCTTCCACGACCCGGTGGGCTGGGACGGCTGGCTGCGCTACCACCATGAGAGCACCTTCGCCGGGGCGGGCATGGCCTACTCCCGCGGGCAGGTGCTGACCGAGGCCGGCCGGATCCTCGCGTCGTTCACCCAGGACTCGATGATCCGGGCCATCGACCCGGACGCGGCCTCGATGGCGGCGCGGGCGCGCCTGTAGCCCGGGAACGGGTTCACCAGCGATTCGGGCCGCGGGCGGAGACGAACGTGCCGGTCGGGCCGTCGGCCCCGGCCCGCGCCAGCTCCACGATGATCGCGGCGCCCTCCTCGACGGTCTGGATGCCGGTGCCGCCGTTGAGGTCGGTGCTGGTGTAGCCGGGGTCGGCGGAGTTGACCCGGATGCCGGGAAAGGCCTTGGCGTACTGGATGGTGAGCGCGTTGACGGCCGCCTTGGACGCCGGGTAGCTGAGCCCGGAGTAGAAGTGCGTGTAGCTGCCGGGATCGCTCATGTCGGCCAGCGACCCGAGGCCGCTGGACACGTTGACGATGACCGGCGCGGACGACTTGCGCAGCAGCGGCAGGAAGGCGGCGGTCACGCGGACCGGGCCGAAGACGTTGGTCTCGAAGGTCTCCCGGAACGAGCCGGCGCTCTCGTCGGCCGGCGTGGGGACCGCGTTGTCGGCCAGGCGCGGTTCGATGCCGGCGTTGTTGACGAGAACGTCGAGGCCGCCGCCGGCCTCGACCCGGGTGACGGCGTCGGCGACGGAGGCGTCGTCGGTCACGTCGAGCCGCACGAAGCGGCCGCCGAGTTCCGCGGCGGCCGCGCGGCCCCGGGTCTCGTCGCGGGCGCCGATGTAGACGGTGTGCCCGGCGGCGATGAGCTGGCGGGCGGTCTCCTTGCCGAGGCCCTTGTTGGCCCCGGTGATCAGTGTGGTGGTCATGCCTTCACGGTGCCCGGGATGCGCGCCGCGAGAAAGCGGTCCGGTTTTCGTAGGACTGGCAGGGCCACCACGGCCAGGAGACGGTGACGCACAATGGAATCATGGAGTCAGGGGAGTTCGGGCGGGCCATCCGCCGCTGGCGGGACCGTACCGCCCCGGAGGCGGTGGGCGTTCCGCCTGGCCGCCGGCGGCGCGCGTCCGGGCTGCGCCGCGAGGAGCTCGCCGGGCTGGCCGGGATCTCGGTCGACTACCTGACCCGGCTGGAGCAGGGCCGGGCGAATTCGCCGTCCGCGCAGGTGGTGGAGGCCCTCGCCCGCGCGCTTCGGCTTTCCGACGCCGAGCGGGAGCTGCTGTTCCGGCTCGCGGGCCTGGCCGCGCCGGGGCGTGACGTCGTCTCGGCCCGGATCACGCCGAGCGTGCAGCGGCTGCTGGACCGGCTGGCCCGCACCCCCGTCGCCGTGTACGACGCGGCGTGGAACCTGCTGGTCGCCAACGCGCCCTATGACGCGCTGATGGGCGAGACCACGTCGTGGCGCGGGATCGAGCGGAACGCGGTCTGGCGCAACCTGGCCGGGCCCGGTAGCCGCGCCGTGTCCACGCGGGAGGAACAGGCTTTGCTGGAGGCGCGTCTCGTCGGCGACCTGCGGATGACCGCGGCCCGCTATCCCTCCGATCGCGAGCTCCGGGGGCTCGTCGCCGGGCTCGCCGCGAGCAGCCCGCGGTTCGCGGGGCTGTGGGAGTCAGCCCAGGCCGGCTCCCCTCAGGATCACTCCCGGCACAAGGTCATCGATCATCCGGACGCCGGGCTCATCGCGCTGGACTGCGACATCCTCGCGGTGGCCGGCGAGGACCTGCGGATCATGGTCTACACGGCCGAACCGGGCACCGAGGACGCCGACCGGCTGGCGCTCGCCGTTGTCCTGGGAACGCAGTCCCTCAGGGACCAGGCCCGGCCCGCGTGAGTCAGGCCGGGAGCCGCCAGATGCGCAGGATGGTGTCGGGTCGCGCCCGGCGCGGGGGGCGGATTCTTGCGAGGAACCGCCATTAAGACGCACCTGCATCCGCGCTGGTTTGCCAGTCCAGCCCAAGGCGGCGGGCAGAAAACTTATCGGTGGTCTCTTCCGCGCCGAGCGACAGCCGACTTGTCGCGTCGAGACACCCTGATGGTTGAATTGGCGTCAGCACATGCGGAACCCGCCTGCGGGAGAGGTATTTTCAGGCATGCTAGACCCTCTTACTCTGGCTATCGCATCGGCCATCGCGGGCAAGGCCGCCGAGGGCGTGACCGAGCAGGCGCGGGAGGCGATGTCGGCGATCGCCGCCAGGCTCCGCGCAAAACTCCGGCGGCATCCAGCCGATCTCGCGGTCGTGAACGGAGAATCACCTGAACCGGAGGCGGTCGCTCAGATCCTGGACCGGGAGTTCGCTGCCGACCCCAGTTTCCGTGATGAGATCAGGGCGCTGTGGGTCCAAGCGACCCCGACCGCCACCGACGACGCGGTCTCCAACGTCTTCCAGGGGCGGGCCGACAAGGTCATCCAACTCCGTGACGTCCACGGCGACATCAACTTGTAGGTCACTTCTTCGCCAGCGTCCCGAACTCAGATTCGGAACGAAGTCACCCGATTCCCCCGCGGATTCACCCTCGCAGCGCCCAGCCGACCTGGCTTCTTGAATGCTGACCCCAAGAGCCTTCTGCACTAGACCGAACGACCATGGATGACCATACTTATTAGAAGTGGATTGGGCATGTGAATTCGTCGATGCAGGTCACGCCCCAACCACAAGCCCCGTAGTCTCGCATCGCACGATCAACGTGCGCAACCGCTTGATAATCTCGACCTTTCGGGATTCGGGAGGGCTAATAGAATGAAAGGGTCCCCTGCGGCCATCTGGCTGCTTTTCGCGCTTCCGCTCATCGCCGTCATCGTGACGGCGGGTTACGCGACCTCAGCGCAGAATGCCCCGAACAACAATGTCGCCACGGCCGCTAGCCCGCTCTGGCACACGACTATGTGACGCTCGCGCGCTTCCGGCGGCCTCCCGGACAGGTCAGGTCAGGCCGTCGGAAGTTGAAGTTTCAGCCAGTCTGAGGTCGGATCGCCCAGCATATGCAGGCGGAGATCAGCGGATCGCGCCGCCTCGGTCGCGCCCGCAGTGCGGTAGAGGTCGCGAGCCTGGCGCAGGCGGATCCGTCCGGTGCTGATTTTCCCCGCCCGAAGCATCGTCTTAGCCATCCCGTCCAGGACCATGGCCCGCTGGAAAGGATCCTCAACGTCCTGGGCAACCTTCAGGGCCTCCTGATAGCGGCGCATCGCTTCGTCGATGCGATCGGACTCCCGGTACACGTCCGCCGTTCCTCGGAGGGCCGTCGCCCTCACTGCCATGTCACCGACTTCCGTCGCCGCCGAGACGGCCTGCTCATAGTAGGTCCGGCCCTGATCGCGATCATCCATTGCCAGGCATGCATCACCACAGTCGCACATAGCCCGGGCCCGCCAGGGAAAGTCTCGAAGCTGCCGAAATTCCGCTAGCGCGCATTTGAACTCCGCGAGCGCCCGGCCAGGACTCTCCTTGTAGAGATAGACTCGCCCGATATTCAATCTGACGATGGCGCTATTTTGCTTTCCCCCCATTTCTCGCCACATCGACAGCGCCCTTTCATAATTGGCCAGGGCATCCCTGTGGCGCCCCTCCCTGAGACTCACCTCCGCCATACTATTGAGTACGCTTGCGGCGCCGCGCCAATTTCCGGATCGCTCAAATATATCCAGCGACTTTCGAAGATTCTCCAGAGCCTCATCTATTTGCCCCAGCACCAGGCACGCTATCCCCAAGTGGAAACTAGCCTCAGCCTCTCCAGTAATATCCCCCGAGCGCACGTACAAGGATCGCGCATCCCGCTCGCAAGCTTGCATATCTCGCACGTTTCCAAATTCCAAATTGATGACGCCAATAAAACCTATCGCCGCCGCTTCGCCATTCTGGTCGCCAAGCGACCGGTAGACACCCAGTGCTTGATCCGCGCGAGTGAAGGCATCCTCCCGAAGGCCGCCCGCCACGCAGGCCCGGCTGAGGTCGAGCAGGGCCCGCGCAGTGCGGCGCTGATCCCCCAGATCACGGCACGCACGAAGGGCCCGGCCGTGAGCGTCGATAGACTCACTCCAGTAACCTTCTATTTCCAAGAATCCCGCGAGCATGTGAGTCAACTCCGCGCAGTCCTGTTGCCGTTCATGCCGACCCGCGTGTTCGGCGATCTTCAGCGCATTCCTCCATTCCAGCTCCAGCCAGCGACGCGAGTAGGTGCCCGAGTCTGGGTCTGATCGAGGGAGCGGGAGAGCGGAATGCCGACGGTGCGGGTATAGATCGCGGTCAGCGCGATCGACCCTGCTGAGGTAATGATCAAGCAGTCTGCGTTCCGCGTCACGACGAGCAGCCTTAGGCACTTCCAGGGCTGCTCGGGCCGATACGTAATCCCGAAGTAGGTCATGAAGCCGGAATCCTCCGCCGGCCGCACGCTCAATCAGGTGCCGGTCCAGCAGGGCTGAAATCATCGCCGCCGCTACGCTCACGGGCAGGTTAGCCATGACCGCAGCGGATTCGGCACTGAAGGACGGACATACATTCATTCCCAGGAACCGAACGAGTCGTTGCTCCTGTTCGGACATCGCCTGGTATGAGGAGTTCAGCACTGACAGCACTTGGTCGTTCATCGTCTCTACCCCGGAGTCCGCGGAACCCCCCGGGGAAGTCAGGCCGCTGTCAGGCCTTATTCGACCTGCGGTAATGGCGATAGCGTAGGGAAGGTACCCGCATTGCCGCACAGCCGCGGCGGCTGCGGCGGAGTCATCGTCAGCTCCTGTACCAGCGATCTGCCGGAACAGGGCAATCGCTTCTTCTTCTGGCAGCACGTCAAGCGAGAGTTCCGATGCGCCGGCAAGCCCGCGCAAACGGTGACGCGTGGTAACGAAAACACGGCATGGTCCCGCCTCCGGCAGGAGTTGCTTGACGGAATTGGCGTCTGGCACGTCGTCGAGGACGATGGCCATCCGCCGGCTCGCCGCTTCCCTCTGCCACAGCGAGGCCAGTTCCTTCTGGCCTCTGGGCAGGCCGGAACGGTGAACGCCGGCCATTTCGAGCAGACGACACAGTGCCGCGTCGGCACCCAGCGGCGACTGGTCAACCTCGTTGGCATGGAATTCCAGGTAGAGCACTTCGTCCGCAAGACGTGTGGCGGCTTCAACCGCGAGGCTGGTCTTACCGACACCCGGCAGCCCGGAGATGATCCATACGGACGGATCGCCGGGTCCAGCGGCGGTCAGCCGCCGGAGGTCCGCCTCCCGGCCGACGAATGCCGTATTCCTGCGCGGGACCGGCGCGACGCGATCCGCGGACACCGGCCTTCTCGGAGCCTTCGGTTGCTCGAGGTCTCCCCGCAGAATCCTCTGATGATGCGCTACCAGCCGTGGTCCAGGGTCAATTCCCTGCTCCCCGAGAAGCGCCCGCACCCGCTGGAACACCTCCAGCGCTTCTGCTTGCCGACCCGACCAGAACAGTGCGGTCATCTCGTGTTCCGCACAGATCTGATCGTCCGGATAATGCGCTCGCAATTGACGCAGTTCTCCGAGAAGCTCGTCATGGCGCCCGAGGGTGAGGCCAAGTCCTATCCGCTTCAGAACGCAGTTCCGGCGGTCGTCCTGCAGGCTTTCTCGCACTGCGGCCGCCCACCAGCCGCCAAGGCCCCCCAGCGCGGTCCCGTACCACAACGTCTCCGCCTCGCACCGCCGGGCGATCGCCTGATCAAGGTTGCCGTCTCTCTCCGCCACCTCCGCCTCGCGCCGGAGCCGGCTGAAACGGCGTACGTCCACGCAGTCGTCGGCGACCAGTAGCTGATAGCCGCCGTCCCTCGTCACCAGCTCCGCCCGGCCGCCTGACGCGTCGATCACGTTCCTCACGTGATGGAGGTAGGCCCGGAAAGTCGCCTCCGTCGCCTCCTGAGGGTCATCCCAGACGCGAGAGATGAGTTCCCCCTTGGAGACCACTCGTCGCCCGCTCATCAGCAGCACGGCCAGCAGACATTTTTCCTTCCCCCGAGGGGGTAGCGGAATCTGCTCCGTGCCCTGCAGGACCTCCAGCGGCCCCAGCAGCCTGAATTCCATAATCGCCCCGGCTTGCCTGCGTAGATGAACACGTCATCCGTGTCGACGGGAACAAAGATCGTCTACCCGGCAACACTTCCGCAAATACCACATAACACGAGATTGATTATTACGATTAGATAACAACCGGAGAGTAATCTGTTCATAGCTCACGCCGCAATCACTCCGATGTGCGCATGCAATTTCATTAGCGGTGCAATTGCACTGCAAGATTCCTCGCTGCAACTCTCCTGTCCCGCTCACTGCAGCTAAAGTGTCAACACACCTCCCCCATGCTCGTAATCGAAACCGAAAACGACCTCGTGGAGGACGAAGTGCATTGCGGTGAATGGAGCCATCAGGGGCCATTCGGAATCGATGCGGCCAAGGGAGCAACAGTGCCATCCCAGCGCACAGTGCTGGCGGTGGTGCATAGTGTCGTGACCGGCACCCGACTGGCCGACGTGCTGCCCGTGGTCGCGGAGGACTGGCGGGTCCAGGTGGTCTTCACTCCGGGTCCGTCCTTGTTTACGAACGACGTTCAGGGTTTCCTGCACGATCTGGGCGCACACGTGGTCCCCTGGCAGAGGGCGATCAGCGAACAATTCGATCTGGCCATCGCGGCCGACACTGGAGGGCTGGAGCGGATTCACGCTCCCGTCATTCTCATGCCTCACGGCGTCGGTTACGGAAAGCTCACCGCTCACTGGCCCGGGCCCGGTATCCCCAGCTCTCGTCACCATGCTCGCGGAACTGAGCGCCAGCAGCTGATCTACCACGGCCGCGTGGTCCCGTCCGCCATTCTGCTCGCGCATCACGATCGCCTGGGGCAGTTGCGGCGGTCGTGTCCCGAGGCGGTCCCGGCCGCGGTCATCGCCGGCGACCCTTGTCACGACCGGCTCTCGGCCAGTCTCCCGTTCCGGGATAGCTACCGGCGGGCCCTGAAAGTCCCGTCCGGCCAGAAACTGATCCTGGTCACCTCCACCTGGGGGTCAGGGTCCCTGCTCGGCCAGGGGCCCGGAATCCTGGACCGTCTCATGACCGAACTGCCCTCCGACCGCTACAAGGTGGCGGTCGCGCTGCACCCGGACTGCTGGGACTGGCATAGCGCGTTCCAGCTCCGGTCCTGGACGAAGAACTGCCTTCGGAGAGGCATGACGCTGCTGCCTTCCCCGGAGGGGTGGCGAGCGGCGCTCGTGGCCTCTGACCTGGTAGTCGGCGATCACGGCTCTGTCTCCACCTACTCCGCAGCCGCGGGCGTCCCCGTTGTCCTGGGCGCGTTTCCCGATGACGTTGTCGCTCCAGGCTCCGCCGTTGAACTGCTCGGTCGAACGGCCCCGCGCCTTAACCTGGCCCGGCCGCTGCGACCTCAGCTCGATCAGTCCATCGCCGACTACCGGGAGGAGTCCTATGAGAAGATCCGGGACCAGGTCACGTCGGTGCCCGGGGAAGCGCGGAGGATTATCCGCCAGGTCATCTACCGCCATCTGGATCTGGATGAACCGCCGGATGCCCCTCGTACGGATCCGGTGCCGCGCCCGGGCAGCCCACAGGATCAAGGCTCTCACGCATGCTGACATACGAGCCGGTTTTCTGCGTAGTCGCCCGGGTCAACGGCTTCGAGGCCGGGCGACTGGCGATCGCCGACATCGTCGCCGACCACCGGACCACGGCCGTAGAGGCACCCGCAACACGAGCGGCCAGGGTCTTCGCCGCCCTGCCGGGCTGCGAGATCTACCTGACCCCGGACGGGAGTGCCGGCTATGCGGCCTTCACCCGCGGCGGACAGTCATTCACGATCGTCCGTGCGGAAGGCCGCTGCGACGTGCCCCCCGAAGCCGCCGAGGCCTGTGCCAAGACCTTGTACGTTCTGGCCTGCGCCAGTCATCCCGCCAGTCGGGCGCGTACCTCATCGGCCTGAGGAGCGCCCACTTCGGTGTACAGAGCCAGAGCTTGTTCCAGGTGCCCGCAGGAGCGTGAACGCTGGCCTAGCGCGGCGGCCAGGTTCGCGACCTGGACGTGAGCGCGGGCCTGATCATAGGTCGCGCCAATCGACTTGGCGATCTCCACAGCGGCGCCTAGCGGCACCTCCGCCTCCTGGGGCCGGCCCAGCCTCGCCAGGACTTCGCCGAGCGCCGTCAGCGCGCGGGCCTGGTGATACAACTCGCCAATGGCCTCAAACTGCCCCGTCGCGGAACGGAAATGACCGACAGCGGCCTCCGGCCGTCCCGAGGCCGCGAGCGTTTGCCCGATGTTGAAGTTCATCAGCGCGACGCCACGAGGACGGCCGATCGCCTGGTGAACGGCGAGCGCCGCCGTGAAGCCGTTGATCGCCTCGTCATACGCTCCCTGCCGGAGCCGGACCACTCCGAGATGGTCCAGTGCCGACGCTTCGCCCAGCCGGTGCCCTTCCTCCCTGAATAGTTCCATCGCCTGGATGAAGTGCCGGGCGGCCGCGTCCAGGGCACGCACGCTGCGGTGCGCGGCCCCGAGCTGGATATGCATCTGGGCCTCGCCCAGGCAGTCGCCGCAGGCCTGGGCACTCTCCAAACCGACAGCGTGGGAAGCGAACCATGCCTCGTACCGCTTCCGGCTCAGCAGGGTTCCCCACAGGCCTTCGCACAGTTGCCAGGCCTCCGGGTGCAGCCCGGCATCACGGGCGGCCCGCACTGCGGCGACCAGCCCCGGCATATGCGACTCTACCCAGGCCAGCGCGTCGGGTGGACCTCCGTATTCGGAAGGCTGATCGCTCTCCTCCGCGTACAGCGGGCCCAGGCGCCAGCGGCCCGGCAGGATCACCCGGTCCGCCGCCACAGCCTTGTGCAGGTACCAGTTCACGCTGCGGCGGATCACTCCCTCCGCTCCGCCAGGAAGGTCCGGGACCTCCTGTTCCCGGGCATGGAGCCGGACAAGATCATGCATCCGGTAGCGGCCGACCGGGGACTCCTCCAGGAGACTGGCGTCGGTCAGCGCGTCAAGCAGATCCTGACCGCGAGCGTCATCGAGCGCGGCGATCGCGAGATCGGCGGGGAAGTCAGGGCCGGGTATCAGCGCGGTCGCCCGGTAGGCCCGGGCGACCGCGATCGGCAGCGTCTGGCATGACGCGTCAAAGGTGGCCCGGACCGACAGGTCTCCGTCCAGGCTGAGCGCCGAGAGCCGGGCCTGTCCGTCGGCCAGGTCGCGCGCAATCCGGCTCACCGGCCAGTTCGGGTGGGCCGCCAGACGCGCCCCGGCGACGCAGAGAGCCAGAGGTACTCCCCCGCACAGCCGCACCACCTCACGGCTCGCGTCTTCTTCCGCCGCAGTGCGCTCCGCGCCTGCGACTCGCCCGAGAAGGTCGGCCGCCGCGACTTCCTCCAAGGAGCGCAGCTCAAGAAACCGGGCCCCGTCCACCGCCAGGCCCGCGATCCGCCGCCGGGTCGTCACGAGCGCCAGGCTCGTCCCGGGTTCGGGGCCTGGCCCGGGCAGCAGCGTGCGCACCTGCGCCGCCGAGGCGGCGTTGTCCAGGAAGACGGCTGTCCTCCGGCCGTCGGTCAGCGACCGAAACAGCGCCGCCCGCTCGTGCAGCGTCCGCGGAATGCTGTCCGGGGGCACCCCGAGGAGCCTGAGAAAACCGTCCAGGACGTCACCCGGCGGCACGACGCCGTCTAGCTGATGCCCGCCCAGGTCCGCGGACAGGACACCGTCTGGATACCGGGTGCTGGCTCTGCTCAGCCAATGCGCGGCCAGGGATGTCTTGCCCAGGCCACCCGGGCCGACGATAACCACGATGGCGGGGCCTTTCACCGTCTCCGTGCCAGCGGCAAGCCGCTCCAACTCGGCTAGTTCCCCGGCACGACCGGTGAAATTAACCGGTGCCGCCGGCAGCTGACGTGGCTTCGGCTGAGAACGCTCAGCGGTGCCGCCGCCTATGCGCACGTCCCCGTAGATGGCATGAGCCTGCACGACCGGTCCCGCGGTGCCGCTCATCTCGTTTCGCGGGCCGGGAGCGGTTTCCCGGCGCTCTTCCACCGCGTCGCGCGGCTGCTGGCCGTCCGGGCCGCTGGAGTCCATCCCACTTCCCCGTCACACTCAGTACACGCGACTGACCGCCGCCTTCTCATTCTTTATTGAAACTGGTCAAATCGGAACCCTCGGAACCACCGCGGCGGCCAGAACGACACCTAGAAGACTCACGATTATAGACTTAAACCGTCACTTCTAGTCGACTAGTTCACGCGAGCGACGTCGCGAGCTGGACCTGTTCGATGCAGGCGGTACGGAGCGGGAGAGGATCCGGGACGCCACTGGAGCATTCCCGATGCTCGGACTAAACGGACCGATTTTCCTCCCCCGCCCACCGCTGACTGGGTCAGACCGCGACGGCGTTGACTTCTTCCTTCGCGCCGTTCGCCTCGGTGACGGTGGCCTTCGGGGAGACGTGGAGGCGGACGATGATGGCGACGACGCCGACGAGCGCGGCGTTCAGGGACGAGACGATGCCGGGCTGCACGCCGTGGATGCCGAACGCGACCAGCAGCGTGACGATCGCGCTGATGAAGCCGGTCAGCGTGGACACGTGGAACGGCTTCGTGGACGCGGCGGCGATCAGGGAGAGGATCGCGGTGGTCACCGCGAGGATCGCGCCGGACTGGCCGGCCGACAGGTGAACGGCGGTGCCGCTGAGCAGGGCGAGCACGGCCTGGATGGCGCTGGTGAACAGCACCGGCTCGGTCTTGACCAGGTGGGTGAAGTTCTTCACGGGGCTCCTCGCGATTTCGGGCGGTTTCGGGCAACGCGAAAATCCCGTGAGGGAGGGGGTTCCCGCACGGGCGGGAGCAGCCTACCGGTAGGTAAAGGAACCGTTTATGTCGGATCGCGCGGAAGCGGTGTTCGGGTTCGTTAGCCGAGCCGCTTCGACAGGGCCGCGATGTCGGGAGCGCCGATCCCGGTGACCAGGTCATAGCCCGGCTTCGCCGGGTACGGGCCGTTGTCGCCGGCGACGATGTCGGTGAAGCCGGGCACCGCGGACGGGTTCGCCGACGGGATGACCGCGAGCCCGGCCGCCGATGTTCCCGGGTTCACCTTGTCGTACAGGCGGTAGAAGCCGATCGACGCCAGCCCCAGCGCGTTCGAGTGCGCGCTTTCCAGCCGGGCCCAGGCGCCCAGCATCAGCGGCGACGCCAGGCTGGTGCCGCCGACCCCGGTCGGCTGGCCGTTGACGTAGACGTTCGCCGCGGTGAACGTGTTCGGGTCCGCGTCGAGGGCGACGTCGGGGACGGCCCGGCCGCCGGACACGCCCGCGGCGGCGTAGCCGGGGTCGGAATCCTGCGTCCACCAGCCGGGGCTCTCGACCTCGCTGATGCCGCCGCCGCTGCCGACCCAGCCGAGTTCGGTCTTCCGGTGGCCGCTGGAGTCGGTCAGCAGGCTGGTGCCGCCGACCGCGGTGCTGTATTCGCCGGACGACGGCCAGTTCGTGCCCGGCGGCACGGTGGGCGCGCCGACCGACGCGGCGTACTCGCAGCCGGCCCCGTTGTCCCCGGAGGAGGCGAACAGGGTCTGGCCCTGCATGGCTCCCTGTTCCTGGATCTCGTCCGTGGTGACCAGCGAGCCGTCCAGGTAGGGCTCGATGTCGCAGCCGCCGATGCTGGCCGACATGGCGCGCGCCTTGTCGGCGTTCACGAACGCGGCGATGTCGGGGACGATGCTGGCGTCCGACAGCGACCCGGTGTTGTACAGGTAGAGGTGGTTCACGCTGGTGGCCATCGCCGTCGACGTCTGGGTATCCATGTCCCACTCGTCCAGGCCGGACGTGTCGCCGCTCTGCGGACCGACGTTGACCTGCGTGACCGGCACCCGCGGCAGGCCGTAGGCCGACTCGGCCCTGCGCAGGTCTTTGTAGACCTGGGTGAGGCTGCCCTCGGTGAACAGGGCGATCGACGTACTCTTCCCCGCGGGGGTGCCTCCCGCGTCGTAGGTGTTCTGGAAGTCCCTGGGCGGCAGCGCGATGAACGGGTCCGCGCTGCCGGATGACGCGGTGCGGACCGCCGGGTGCGGGACCGGCATGGACATCGTGTTCAGTCCCAGCACGGCCAGGACGTCGCCGCGCAGCGACTGCGGGACCTTCGCGGCGGCGGTGTTGGCGAGGAACTCGTTCCCGCTCCTGGAGAAGCGGGAGATCGTCGTGTCGAAGGCCTTCTCGGCGGAGCCGACCGTGCCGGCGGCGGTGACGAGCATCTGGTCGGGCTGCACGCTGATGCCGGTGAAGCCCTGGCCGCGCAGGTAGCCGGTCACCGCGTCGACCTGCGCGGCCGTGGGCGCGTACCGGGCGGCCCACTGGGCCGGGCTGAGGAACTGGCGGTAGGTCGCGCTGCCCGGCGTGTACATGGCCTTCATCGCCGCTTTCTCGGCGTCCGCGTTGTGGGCGGGCAGCGCGACGTCGATCTGCAGCTTCAGCGACGACGGCGCCGGGCCCAGCGGGGAGGCGGACGCGGTGCGGGCCGCGCCGGTCGCGGTGGACAGCCACGAGGTGACCGGCGTCGTGCTCGCGGAGGCCGGGGCCGCGAGGCCGAGGGAGGTCGCCGCCGTCACGGCCGCGGCCGAGATCGCGCCGAGCCGACGCGCCCGGTGTGTCCTGGGCATTACCGTGTCCTCCCTGCCGGATGGGTACCCCGGCATCCATCGTGCCCAGGCTGCCGCAGTGTCATGTATCGACATTTACGCTGGCATTTCACCGGATGTCAATGATGCCGGAGTTATCTTCCGTGGGGCGCGAGTATAAAATATGATCTTCGTGTGACCTATGAGCAGATCCGGTACGAGACCGGCGACGGCGTTCTCACGATCACGCTGAACCGGCCCGACAAGCTCAACGCCTTCACGTCGCGGATGGCCGAGGAACTGATCGACGCCTTCGACCGGGCCGACGGCGATGACGCCGTCCGGGCGGTCGTGCTCACCGGCTCGGGCCGGGGATTCTGCGCGGGGGCGGACCTGTCCGGCGGCGCGGCGTTCCAGTACGAGGATCCCGCCGCTAACCGGGACACCGGCGGCCGGGTCTCGCTGCGGGTCTTCGAGTCGCTCAAGCCGGTCATCGTCGCGGTCAACGGCCCGGCGGTCGGGGTCGGCGTGACCATGACGCTTCCGGCCGACGTGCGGCTGGCCTCGACCAGCGCCCGGTTCGGCCTGGTATTCGCCCGCCGCGGCGTCATCCCGGAGGCCGCCTCCAGCTGGTTCCTCCCCCGCCTGGTCGGCATCAGCCGGGCGCTGGAGTGGACCGCCACCGGCCGCGTGTTCAGCGCCGCCGAGGCCCTTGAGGGCGGGCTCGTGCGGTCGGTCCACGAACCGGAGGATCTGCTGCCGGCCGCCCGCGCGCTGGCCCGGGAGATCGCCGACAATACCGCCCCGGTGTCGGTCGCCCTCGCCCGGCAGATGATGTGGCGGATGCTCGGCGCCGGTCATCCGATGGACGCCCACCAGCTTGACTCCCGGCTGTTCGCCGAGCGCGGGAACGCCGGCGACGCGCGCGAGGGCGTCAATTCCTTCCTCGAGAAGCGCCCGGCGCGGTTCCCCGACCGCGTGTCCGCCGACCTGCCCGGCGTCTTCCCGTGGTGGCCCGAGCGCCCCTGGGCCCCGTTTCCCGGGAAAGACGCCCGCGACGGCTGATCGGCCCCCAAGACCGGGAACCCGTCCCCGTCACCTGGGCGGCTGTGGCACAGTACGTTTAACCGCGAACGCCGACATAGCCACCAGGACAGGAGACGGTTAAGCCGACATGCCCAGCTTTTCCTCCAGGACGGACCCAGGCACGACCATTTCGGAACTCCGCGGATGACGCTCGCGCTCCGCTTCGCGGCCCGCTCCGACGTCGGGCTTCGCCGGGAGGGAAACGAGGACTCCGCTTACGCCGGGCCGCACCTGCTGGCGGTCGCGGACGGCATGGGCGGCCACGCGGCCGGCGAGGTCGCGAGTTCCACGGTCATCACGACGATCGCGGACCTCGACGCCGAGCATTCCGCCGACGACCTGCCCGTCGCCATCCGGGGGGCCGTGGCCTCGGCCAGCCAGGCGCTGCGGGAACTGATCGTCGCCGACTCCGCGCGCCAGGGCATGGGCACCACGCTGACCGCCCTGCTCTGGACCGACGAGGGCCACGTGGCGGTCGGGCACATCGGGGACTCCCGCGCGTACCTGCTGCGCGACGGGCAGTTCTACCAGATCACCCGCGACCACACCAAGGTCCAGGTCCTGCTGGAGCAGGGCAAGATCACCGAGGCGGAGCTGGAGACCCACCCGCAGCGGTCGGTGCTGGTGCGGGCCCTTGACGGCCTGCACCCGGTCCGGCCGGACGTGTCCGTCCACGAGGCGCTGCCCGGGGACCGGTACCTGCTCTGCTCCGACGGCCTGTCCGGCGTGGCTCCCGAGAGGGCGATCTTCCAGACGCTGACTTCCATCCCGGACCCGGAGGCGACCGCGCTGCGGCTCATCGAGATCGCGTGCCGGGGCGGCGGGCCGGACAACATCACCTGCATCGTGGCCGATGTCATCGACACCGCGGCCAGCGGCGAGTCCCCCACCCGCGAAGCCTCGTTCGCGGGCGCCGCCGCGGACAGCGGCGAGGTCAGCCCGCCCGATGACTCCCGGGATCCGGGCCTCACCTCGGCTATGCCCCAGTACCCGGCCCCCTCCCGGCCCGAGCCGACGCCGCCCGAGGGCGAGGACGTTCCCCGCGCCTGGCAGGCCGGCCGGACGCCCGCTCCGGAGCCGCGGCGGCCGGAACCGGAACCGCGGCAGCGCGAACCTGAACCGCGGCGGCCGGAGCCGGAGCGTCCCGCGCCCGCGCAGCCGGCCGAGACGGCGCGGCTGCGCGAGGCCCTGGAGGACCTCCGCGGGCGCCTCACCGAGGTACGTGAGCACGTTTCCGAGCTGGACACCGCCCGGGAACGGCAGGACGCGAGGCTCTCGGACCTGTCGGGCGAGGGCGCCGAGACGCGGACCGAGGTGCGCGAGCTGAGGACGGCCCTGGACCAGCGCGGCCGGGGCGACGGCACTCTTTCCATGGCTCTCGCCGCCCAGATGCGGGAGATCAAGAAGCTGAAGGCTGACTTCCTCACTCTGCGCGACAACGCCGACGGCGGGGACACGCCGTCCTCCGGCATCGTCGTCCGGTGGCGGGAGACGGCCGAGCCCTCCCCCGCGGCGGACTGGCCGGTGCCGCCGGACCTGGCCGACGATTCCGCCCCGCCCGGCTCCGCCACGATGGCGGGCTACGCTCCGCGGGTCGCGGGCTACAGCCTGACCGGGGCCGACCTGATCCGCCGGAGAGCGACGGGGCCGGCCCAACTGCGCGACGACGAGAACGAGACGGAAGGTGACTCCAGTGATCAGCCCTGGGACTGAGAAGCACGCGCGGGAGATGCTGGACCACGCGGCCCGGGGCGAGGTGCGGGAGCTGGCGGCGGCCGTCCAGGCCATGGGCGACGAGGCCTACCGTGAGGCGATCGGGATGTGCGTGTACGCCGCCGCGTACGTGGCCGTCGACGTGAGCGGGCGGTGGCCCACCAGCGCGGATGTCCGCGAGATCGCGCGGGTCGTGGCCGAGGGGGAGACAAAGTACCGGCTGGACTCCGGTGAGGTGCGCGACTACCTGGGCCGGGCCGCGCTCGGCTTCGACGAGCTCGACCAGGCGCTCGGCGGCATCGAGGCGGCCGCGGCCGTCCCGGTACTGATCACCGCCAGCCTGCTGCTGCGGTTCTGCCCGGGCGGGCAGGAATGGTTCACCTACCTCGACGAAATCTGGAACGCGTACCTGGCCGCCGAAAACCTAGCCGAGCGAGCCCTGCCCGCTGTTCACATCCGCCTTCGCCGGGCGCAGGCCCTGGCGATCCGGGACGATTCCTAGGACGTCCAGGGCGACGAGGACGCCGCCGGCGAAGGCGACCGGCATGACCACGATCGTCATCAGCGGAATCATGCTCAGCAGCGCGGCGGGCAGGCCGAGGCCGACCACCAGCATCCGGCGGCGGCGCAGCGCCTTCATCCGGTCCCGGAGGCCGAGGCCGCGCCGGTAGAACGAGACCCCGGCGACCTCCACCGCGAGGAACCAGCCGGTGACCAGGGCGACCAGGACCGGGACCGCCGTCTGACCGACGACCGGGATGAACCCGGCGATGAACAGGCCGATGGTCCACAGCAGGGACCGGGCCATGAGCACGATGGCGTCGCGGATGCTCATCGGCATCAGCTTCCACCAGGGCAGGCCGGTGCCGCCCGTGGCCGCGCCGAGGTCATCCTCGATCCGTTCGGCGATGTGCTCGTAGAAGGGGTCGCCGATGATCAGGGTCAGCGCGGTGAACCCCACGAGGCCGAGCAGGACCGCGGCGGCGATCATGGCGATGCCCGCGGCGACCCGCGCGGCCTCCCGCCAGTCGCCCCAGCCGCTGGCGAACGGCGTGGCCAGCGCGGACAGCTCGCCGATGTTGGCGCACAGCGCGATCATCGCGCCCAGCAGGACCGCCGTGGTCAGGACCGCGGGGAGCATCCCGGTCAGCAGCAGCCTCGGACGGCGGACCAGCATCGCCAGCCCCTGGCCGAAGTACGTCAGGCCCGTGAAGAAGTCGCGCGCGGGGCCGCTGACGGCCCGTCCGGGATTGTCGCTCATATGCCAGTAACCGTAGCCATTCACGGCCGGTCCGCGCCCGCAACCGGCAGAAAACCTTCCCGGCACGCGAGGGGCCGGGCGGCCCGATTGACGATCGTGACCGGGGTGACCGATCATCGGCGGATGAGCGTGCCCGAGATACGCGGCCTGTCGGCCGGAGCCCTGGTGACGGACCCGCAGGTCATCGAGGGATACCGGCGGGACCAGGCGGCGATCGTCCCGGCCGGGCGGCCCCTGGGCGTCGTCCGCGCGGCCAGCGTCGAGGACGTGAGCGCGGCCCTGGCCTGGGCCAGCGGCCACCAGGTCCCGGTCGTACCGCGCGGCGCGGGCACCGGGCTGTCCGGCGGCGCCAACGCGATCGACGGGTGCCTGGTCGTGTCTACCGAGAAGCTCACCGCGATCCGCGTCGTGGACGCGGCGAACTCCTGCGCCGTCGCCGAGGCCGGCGTGATCAACGCCGACGTGGGACGGGCCGCCGCGAAGGCCGGGCTTTTCTACCCGCCCGACCCGGGCAGCTTCGAGATCTCCACGATCGGCGGGAACCTGGCCACCAACGCCGGCGGCATGCGGTGCGTCAAGTACGGAGTCACACGGGACTCCGTCCTCGGCCTCGAGGCGGTGCTGGCCGACGGGACCGTCCTGGCGACCGGCAGCGGAGGCGCCCGCAAGAACGTCGCCGGGTACGACCTCACGTCGCTGCTGATCGGGTCCGAGGGCACGCTCGGGATCATCACGTCGGCCACGCTGCGGCTGCGGCCGCTGCCCCCGCGTCCCCCGGTCACGTTCGCGGCGACGATCCCGGAACTGCCGCAGGCCGGCCACGTGGTCGCGGCGATCGGTGCCAGCGGCGTCACGCCGAGTCTCCTGGAGTTCATCGACAACCCGACGATCAACGCGATCGAGGACTACCGGCGGATGGATCTCGACCGGTCCGCCGCCGGGCTGCTGATCGGCCAGGCCGACGGCGTCTCGGCCGACGAGGACGTGGCGGCCATGATGAAGTGCTGCGAGGAGGCGGGCGCGGTGGACGTGCTGCGCTCCGACAGCGCGGAGGAGGCCGAGTCGCTGCTGGCGGCCCGGCGGCTGGCCGCGCCCGCCGTGATGGCGACCGGGCCCACCATCATCGACGACGTGTGCGTGCCGCCGGGGCGGCTCACCGCGATGCTGGAGGAAGTGCAGCGGGTCAGCCGCGACAGCGGGCTGACGATCGCGGTCACCGCGCACGCCGGGGACGGCAACCTGCACCCGGCGCTGATGCTGCCGTCCCTGGAAGACGACGTGGTCGCGCGGGCGATGGAGGCCGGGGAGCGGCTGTGCCGGCGCGCAGTCGAGCTCGGCGGGACGATCACCGGCGAGCACGGAGTCGGCGCGCTCAAGCAGCCGTGGGTCTCCGGCCAGCTCGGCCCGGCGGCCCTGGCCGCCCACCGGGCGATCAAGGCGGCGCTGGACCCGGCGGGGATCCTGAACCCGGGACGGGCCTTCTAGGCGCGCGGCGCGGCGCCGCCGAGGAAGGACTCGGTGAACGCCGGGTCCGCGGCGAGACGCGCCGGCGTGCCGGACATGCGGACCTCTCCCCCGGCCAGCACGTAGGCGAAGTCGGCGATCGCCAGCACGGCGCGGGCCCGCTGCTCCACGATCAGGACCGCCGCGCCGGAGTCCGCCAGCCGCCGGACGTGCTCGGCCAGCAGGGTCCGGGCGATGGCGGGGGCCAGGTTCGCGGTCGGCTCGTCCAGCAGGAACACGCCGGGCTCGAGCATGAGGACCCGGCCCATGGCGAGCATCTTCCGCTCGCCGCCGCTGAGCTTGCCCGCGGGCCGGGTGAGCATCTGCCCGAGGCGGGGGAACACCGTGACCACGTGATCGACCCGTTCGGCGACGCGGGCGGGGCGCAGCAGGTAGCCGCCCATTTCCAGGTTCTCCCGGACGGTCAGCGGCGCGAACACGTCGTCGACCTGCGGCACGTAGCCGACCCCGGCGCGGGCGACGGCCTCGGGCGCCCACCGGGTGATGTCCGTGTCCCCGACGGTCACCGTCCCGCCGGTGACGCGGACGATGCCGGTGAGGGACTTCAGCAGGGTGGATTTCCCGGAGCCGTTGGCGCCGACCAGCGCCACGACCTGACCCGGGTCGGCGGCGACGGTGATGTCGCGGATCACGGGGTCGCCGCCGTACCCGGCGGTGACGGACTCCGCGCGCAGCGGGGCCCCGGCCCGTCGGGGGGCGTGCTCATCCGGCAAGGGCTCATCCGACAAGGTACGCCTCCACCACTTCGGCGCGGGACCGCAGCTCGGCCATGGTTCCCTCGGCCAGCACGGCGCCTTCGGCCATGACGATGACCGGGTCGCAGAACTCGTCCATGATCGCGAGCTCGTGCTCCACCATGAGGATGGTGAGGCCCCCGGCGGCCAGCCCGGTGAGGGCGGTGCCGATGGTCCGGGCCAGGTCCGGGTGGACGCCCGCCATCGGCTCGTCCAGCAGCAGGACCGCCGGCTCGGCCATGAGGGCCCGCATGATCTCGACCAGCCGGCGCTGGCCGCCGGACAGGTCCCCGGCGTAGCTGCCGGCGTGCTGGGCGAGACCGAAGCGTTCCAGCAGGTCCCGGGCGCGGGCGGCGGCCGCGTCCTCGTCCTTCTTCCAGTAGCGGGGGCCGGCGAGCGCGCCGCGGAAGGAGTCTCCCCGGTGGCCGGGCACCGCGGACAGCAGGTTCTCCATCACGGTGAGCCGCTTGAACTCGCTGGCCATCTGGAAGGTGCGGACCAGGCCGAGGCGGGCGCGGCGGAAGGCGGGCAGGCCGGTGACGTCCTTCCCGTCGTAGAGCACCTGCCCGCCCGAGACCGGCAGCGTGCCCGCCAGCATGGCCAGCAGGGTGGACTTGCCCGCGCCGTTCGGCCCGATCAGGCCGGTGACGGTGCCCGCGGTGACGCGGAATGACACGCCGCTGACCGCCCGGACGCCGCCGTAGTCGCGGGAGACGTCGCGGGCCTCCAGGACGGTCCGGCCGCCGGGCGGGCGGGGCCGGGGCTCCGGGACCGAGGCCGGGTCCGGGGCGGGCCGAGGGCGCGCGCCCGGCTGGGCGGGAACGCCCGCCGTGTCCGGGACCCGGATGACCCGTTTGCGCTCGGGCAGGATGCCCTGCGGCCGGAACCAGAGGAACAGCACGATCAGCAGCCCGATCGCCACCCATTCCAGGGAGGGGATCAGGTTGGGCGGGAGGTTGTTGGAGGTGGGGATGTAGCGGGTGATCTCCTCGAAGCCGACCGGCACGCAGATCGCTCCGATGACGGCGCCGAGGTGATTGCCGGTGCCGCCGATGATGACCGCGGCGAACAGGACGACGGTCTCGGCGTAGCCCCACGCGGCGGGCGACCAGGTGGTGATGTAGGAGACGAGGATGCCGCCGGACAGCCCGGCGATGGCACCGCCGGTGACCAGCATCGCGGTGCGCAGGGACAGCAGGTTCTTGCCGAGGGAGTCCGCGACGGTGTCGTTGTCGCGCATGGCGCGCAGCGTCCGGCCGTAGGGCGACTCGGTGAGCCGCCGGACGAAGAAGTACACCGCGACGGCCACGATGAGCGCGCCGATGGTGAAGTCCCAGCCGTAGCCGGAGGACTGCGGGTCGAACTCGCCCTGCAGCGGCTGCGGGATGAGCGACAGGCCGGCGTCGCCGTTGAGCAGCGGCCGGTAGTTGGTGACCAGGAGGTTCAGCAGGACGGCGGTGACCAGCAGCCCGACGGCGGCGAAGTCGCCGCGCAGCCGCCGGCCGACCAGGAACGTGAACGGCAGCGCGATGACGCCGCCGACGACGGCCGCGCCGATCCACGGGAGGGGAAACGGCAGGTGCCAGCCCCCGATGTAGGACTGGAAGCCGCCGTTGGCCGTCTGGGACGGCAGGGCCAGGATCGCCGCCGTGTAGCCCCCGGCCGCCTGGAAGATGATGAACCCGAAATTGGTGACGCCGCCGATGCCGAACTGCTGGGACAGGCCCAGGCAGGCCATGGCGTCGACGGCCGCGTAGATCAGCAGGTTGACGATGTAGAAAGAGTTCACGCGCGCGCCCCCAGCAGTCCCGACGGCCGGACGCCCAGCATGACCAGCAGGATCACGAATCCGATCACGTACTTGTAGTCGGGGGTGATGTAGGCGGCGCTGACCTCGGTGGCCACGCCGATGATGACCGCCCCGAGCATCGCCCCGTAGGCCTGGCCGGGACCGCCGAGGAACACGGCGGCCAGGATGAGCACCAGGAACAGGTCGGTGCTGGTCGCGCCGAAGCTGCCCGCGTCCATCGCGAACACCACCCCGGCGAGGCCGCACAGGGCTCCGGTGACCGCCCAGGTGACGGCGATGACCCGGCCGGTCCGGATGCCGCAGTTGCGGGCCAGGGTCTTGTTGGCGGCGGTGGCCCGCATCGCCTTGCCGAGCCGGGTGTAGCGCAGCAGAACGTGGGTGCCCGCCATGACCAGCAGGCTCAGCCCGATGACGACCAGCTGCACGACGGACAGGTCCAGCCCGCCGGCCCGGAGCGACGGGCCGTCGCTCATGCTGTAGGAGACGCTGGTCCCGCCCGCGGCGGCCTGCACGCCGAACTCGATGATCAGCGTCATCCCCAGCGACACGATGACCATCGTGATCGGGGACACGCCGCGCCGCTGGAACGGCGCGTACACACAAGCGTTCAGCAGCACCGACCCGGCTCCGCACACGATCATCGCGACGACCAGGCCGATCCAGACGGACACCCCGGCGGCGTTGAGCACGTAGGCCACGAACGCCCCCGCCGTCATGACCGCGCCGTAGGCGAGGTTGAGCACGTCGGTGACGCCGAACTGCAGCGTGAACCCGGTCGCGGCGATCGCCAGGACCGAGGCCGTCACCAGGCCGAAGCCCAAGGAGGACAGGAAAGCGGTCACGGCGCGATGGCCCTCAGCTGGGCCGGACTGATGTTGCCGGCCACGTTGACCTGCCCGCCGGGACTGTAGGTGTCGATCTGGAAGATGCCGGGCGAGTCGTGGAAGCCGTCGAAGCTGGTCGCCCCGCCGGGCCCTTCGTACCGGACCTGGTGGCCGGCCTTGATGCTGGCGGCGCAGGAGGCGAAGTCGTGGCAGGTGACCGCGCCGGGCGCGCCGTTCCCGATCTTGATGATGTCCGGACCGTAGGCGCTGGCGCTGGTGGACTTGGCCTCCAGCATCGCCAGGGCGGCGAGGTTGATGCCGTCGTAGAGGTGCACGCCGCCCGCCGAGCTCAGGTACGTGGCGAAGTTCCCGCTGGCCCCGGGGACCTTGCCTTGCTGGGACAGCAGTGCCTTGGAGTAGGTCTGGTAGGCGGCGCCGCTGGTCTCGGTGACGAGGTTGTCGGCGTGGAAGTTCGAGGCGAAGTCCGCCGCTCCGACGGCCGCGGCGGAGGCCTTGAAGAACGGGGGCGAGATGGCCGCGGCCGTCCCGATGACGGGGATCATCTTCCCGCCGTTCAGCTGCTTGATCTCCGAGAACAGGGTCGGGTCGGCCGACCCGAGGGCCTCGGTGATGATCGCGTCCGGGTGCGAGGAGACGATCGACTGGGCCTCGGTGCGGAACGTGGTCGCGTGCAGGTCCAGCGTCTGGTTGGTGGTCGTGGTGATGCCGGCCTTCTTCAGCGCCGCGAGGGCGGGCTTGATGAAGGTCTGGGAGCCGATGTCGTTCCCGTACGCCAGCGCGACCCGCTTGTCGTGCAGTCGCTCGGCGATCGCGACGTCAGCGTAGGACTCCGCGAGGTCCGGGGGCACGAGCCGGTAGAAATACGGGAAATGCACGCTGTCGAATTCCGACTGCCCGGTCATGCAGAACATCGCCGTTTTCCGGGAATTGATGACCGGCACCACGGACGCGGCCTCGTCCGAGGTGCAGCCGATGACCAGGCCCAGGCCGGGGGTCGAGGCGAACAGCTGGTTGACGGCGGGCACCGCGTCGGCGGGGTCGCCGCGGGTGTCGACGCTCTTGCAGTTCAGCTTGTGCCCGAGCACCCCGCCCGCGGCGTTGACGGCGTGGACGGCGCCGTAGCAGGCGGCCAGGTAGGTCGGGCCGAGCTCGGCATCGGCGCCGGTGAACGGGGCGACGTCGGCCACGGTCAGCGCGGCCCCGGGAGCGGGCCCTCCGCCCGATCCTCCGGAGCCTCCGGAGGCGCCGTGCTTGGCGGAGGCGGCGCACCCGGCCAGGGCGGACACGGCGGTGACCGAGGCGAGGACAGCGGCGGCAACAGGGGTGGTGAACTTCATCGTTCCTCCACTCGAACCCGGCTTGTATACAGTATTTGAACTGGAGCGTAAATCGGCTTAACTGAATGGTCAAGAACGATAAGCTGATGAAATTCCTCAGAGTCGTGACCTTCTGAGCATCACTGATTTCCGTGATCCCGGAAACGCCACGAATGCTGGCACGAACCCCTTTTTCCCCGAACGGATCATGGTGCCTCTCCCGCGCCATCCGCCTCCCCAGCCCCGCTGAACGGGGACCTTACTACTCGCGAGTAGAGCGGGCGTGCCAGGATAAGCGGATGCGCGACGACAGAGAACTTGACCTCCTGCTAGTCGGGGCCACCGGCTTCGTGGGCCGGCTCACCGCCGCTTACCTCGCCGCCCACGCACCCGAGGACCTGCGCGTCGGCCTGGCCGGACGCGACGAGCGGCGGCTGAAGGATGTCCGGGACGGCCTCGGGGATCCCGCCCGGACCTGGCCGGTCCTGGTCGCCGATACCACGACCCCCGGCGGCGCGGCCATGGCGGCCCGGGCGGCGAGGGTCGTGGTGACCACCGTCGGCCCGTACCGGCGGCTGGGCCTGGAACTGGCCCGGGCCTGCGCCGGAGCCGGGACCGACTACGCCGACCTCACCGGCGAGATCCTGTTCGTCCGGGACACGATCGGCCAGTGCCACGACGCCGCCGTCGCGAGCGGGGCGCGGATCGTGCACAGCTGCGGCTTCGACTCCGTCCCCTCCGACCTCGGCGTGCTCCTGGCCCACCAGGCGGCCGAAGCCGACGGCACGGGCCCCCTCACGGACACCACCCTGGTGGTGACCGCGCTGCGCGGCGGCATGAGCGGCGGCACCATCGCCTCCGGCATGGGCCAGTTCGAAGAGGCCCGGACGAACCCCGAGGCCGCCCGGATCGTCGCCGACCCGTACGCGTTCAGTCCGGACCGGGCCGCCGAGCCGTCGCTGGGCGACGAGAGCGACCTGGCCGTCCCCCGCCACGACGACGGCGTCGGCCAGTGGACCGGCCCGTTCCTCATGGCCTACTACAACACGCGGATCGTGCGGCGCAGCAACGCCCTGCAAGAGTGGGCGTACGGGCGCGAGTTCCGGTATCGCGAGGTCATGGGCTTCGGCACCGGCGCGGCCGGCGCCGCGAAGGCGGCGGCGGTAGCCTGCGGGTCCGCCGTCGCGCAGGCCGCCCTGACCCAGCCCGCGGCGCGCGCCCTGGTCAGCCCGCTGCTGCCCAAGCCGGGCACCGGCCCGGGCGAGAAGGCCCGGGCCAGCGGTTTCTTCCGCATCGAGGTGCATGCTCGTACCTCCAGCGGCGCCCGGTACGTGACCGACGTCCGCGCCCCGGGCGACCCCGGCTACGCGGGCACGGCGGTCATGCTCGGCGAGAGCGGCCTGTGCCTGGCGCTCGACCAGCTGCCGGCGCGGGGCGGCGTCCTCACCCCCGCGACCGCCATGGGCCCGGCCCTCGCGGACCGCCTCCGCGCCGCCGGCCACACCTACAACGCGCGCCGCGTTTCGTAACCGCCGCTTCCCGCGGCCGCCGCGCAGGGCGACGGCGGGCGGGGCGTCAGCCGGGACCGCGGCGCGTCTCGGCGTCGGAGGCGCGGGCGATGGTGGCACGGGCGCGGCGGACGGAGATCCTCCCCGTGGCCGGCAGCACGTCGGCGATGAACCCGTAGGTCTTCACCAGCTCCGCGGCGTGGGAGGAGCCCTGGGCCGCCTTGGCCTGCGTGCGGGCGACCCAGTCGATGATGTCGCCCCAGCCCGGCGCGGCCAGGGACCCGCCGACGTACTGCACCGACAGCGCCGCGCACAGGTTCGCGAACGCCAGCCGCTGCCGCAGCGGCCACTCGCGCAGCGTGCCGAGGACGAACCCGGCGCCGAACACGTCGCCGGCCCCGGTCGGGTCGTGCGCGTTCACCGGCAGCGACGGTACCCACTCCTGCTCGCCGGTGGTGGAGTCGATCGCGAGGGCCCCCTGCCCGCCGCAGGTGACCACGGCGACCGGCACGCGGTCGGCCAGGGCGTGCAGCGCGTCGTGCGGGTCGTCGGTGCGGGTGTAGGCCATGGCCTCGGCGCTGTTGGGCAGGAAGCAGTGGAAGTCCTGCAGCTGGTCCAGGACGGCCGGCGACCACTTCTCCTCCTCGTCCCACCCGGTGTCGCCGAACAGCAGCATCCCCGCTTCCTTGGCGGGGCCGAACCACTCCTGGGGCTGGGCGTTCAGGTGCGCGAAACCGACGCGGGCCCTCGGGACGCTCCCGAGCAGTTCGCCGGGCGGGACCGGCGCCGGGTGCTCGTGCGTCAGCATCGCCCGGTCCCGGTCCACGACCATCGAGACGGTCACCGGGGAGTGCCAGTCCGAGAAGCGGCGGGAGTGGGCGAGATCGACGCCTTCCTGCTCGGTCAGCGTGGACCAGCAGAAGTCCCCGTACACGTCGTCGCCGAACGCGGCGGCCAGCGACGTCCGCACCCCCAGGCGGCTCGCGGCGATCGCCAGGTTCGCGATCCCGCCCGGGCACGACCCCATCCCGGAGGCCTGGATCTCGGCGCCGCGCAGCGGCAGCGACGGCATGCCCGTGAACACGACGTCGAAGAAGACGGTGCCGTGCATGAAAAGATCGAAGTCCATCGTCCTCCTCGCCGACCGCGCGCTCCGCGCGATCGGTAATGTACGGGTACGTGCGAGTCATTATTCTCGGTGGCGGCGGATTCCGCGTCCCGTTGATCGCGAAGGAGCTCGCGGCGAGCGGGCTGCCCGTCGGCGAACTGGTCCTGTATGACACCGACCCGGCCCGGCTCGGGGTGATCGCCGCCGTGCTGAACGGCCTCGTCGGCGATTCGCTGACCGTGACCGGGACCACTGACCTGGACGCGGCGCTGCGCGGGGCCGGCCTCATATTCTCCGCCCTCCGGGTGGGCGGCCTGGACGGGCGGGTCGCCGATGAGCGGACCGCGCTGGAGCTCGGCGTCATCGGCCAGGAGACGGTCGGCGCCGGCGGCCTGGCCAGCGCCGCCCGCGCGGTGCCGGTAGTGGAGCGTCTCGCGCACCGGATCGCCGGGCTCGCCCCGGAGGCCTGGGTGATCTCCATGACCAACCCGGCCGGGATCGTCACCGAGGTCATGGCGAGGGTCCTGGGCGAGAGGGTGATCGGGGTGTGCGACTCCCCCGTCGGCCTGATCCGCCGGGCCTGCGGGGCCTGCGGGATCGATCCGGGCCCGTCGCTTGGCGCGGTCACCAGCCGGGTCGACGCCGGGTACCTGGGCATCAACCACCTGGGGTGGCTGCGGTCCCTCACCGTGGACGGCATCGACCGGCTCCCCGGCCTGCTGGCCGATCCGGGCCGCCTGGGATCGTTCGAGGAAGGCAGGCTGTTCGGCCCCGACATCGTGCGTGCCCTCGGCGCGCTTCCGAACGAGTACCTGTACTGGTACTACGCCAACGCCGAGTCGCTGCGGGACGTCCTGGCGGCGGGCCGCACCCGCGGCGAGCACGTGAGAGACCGGCAGCGGGAGTTCTACGCCGCCGCGGCCGGGCACGACGACCCGGGAGCCGCGGCGCGCCTGTGGCGAGACGCCAACGACGAGCGCAACCGCAGCTACTTCGCCGAGCTGCGGACCGGCGAGAAGGCGGGCGAGCGGGACGAGGCCGACGTGGCGGCGGGCGGGTACGAGTCCGTGGCCCTGGCCCTGGCGCAGGCCCTGGCCGGCGGGCCGGAGGCCCGGCTGATCCTCAATGTCCGCAACGGCACCACCATCGGCGGGCTGCCCGAGGACATGGTCGTCGAGGTCCCCTGCCGGGTGACCGCGGGCGGCGCGGTTCCGCTGCCGGCGCGGACGGATCCCTCCCCGCACGAGCTCGGCCTGATGTCCGTGGTCCGCGGCTGCGAGCGGGACATCGCGGCGGCGTCCTTGAGCGCCGACCGCGCGGACGCCCGGGACCTGGCGCTGCGGGCATTCGCGCAGCACCCCCTGATCGGCTCCCTCGACGCGGCCCGCGTCCTCGCGGCGGCCGCCCGCGAATCCACGTGAAAGAGCTAAAGGTCTGACCCTAGTCACCGTGCCGTTACGTGCGTTAGCGTCCCATTGTGACAAATATCCGGACATCCGCGTCCGTCGGCATCGAAGAGACCACGATGCGCAAGGTTTTCTGGCGCCTCGTCCCGCTGCTGTTCCTCATGGTCTTCATCAACTACCTGGACCGGCAGAACATCGGCTACGCCCAGCTCGACATGGGCAAGCAGCTGCATATCAGCGACGCGGCGTTCGGCTTCGCCGGCAGCATCTTCTACATCGGCTACATGACCCTGCAGATCCCGAGCAACCTCGGGGTCCACCGGTTCGGGGCCCGCCGGTGGATCGCCGGGCTGCTGGTGGCCTGGGGCATCGTCGCGGCGGCCAACGCCCTCATCAGGGATGACGCCACCCTGTACGCGCTGCGGATCCTGCTCGGCGTGATGGAGGCCGGGTTCCTGCCCGGCGTGGCGGTCTACCTGACCCGGTGGGTCCCCGCGAACCGGCGGGGCTGGGCCTTCGGCGGCTACATCATCGGCGGCACCGTCTCCGGCGTGGTCGGCGGCCCGCTGTCCACGGCGATCATGACCTACGCGAACCACCTGGCCGGCCTGGACGGCTGGCAGTGGATGTTCCTCATCGAGGGCGCCCTCGGACTGCTGCTCGGCCTGGTATCGCTCCGCTGGCTGACCGACCGCCCGGCCGAGGCGAAATGGCTGGCCCCGGAGCAGCGCGACTGGCTGGAGTCCCGGCTCGAGGCCGAACGGGCCGAGCTTGCCGGACAGCCGCACGGCCGGATCCGGAGCGTCATCGGAAACGGCCGGGCCTGGTGCCTGGCGATCCTGTTCGGCTGCGCCCTGGTCGGCATCTACGGCTGGACGCTGTGGCTGCCGCAGATCGTCAAGACCATGGGCAACCTGAGCGACCTTCAGGTCGGCCTCCTGTCGGCGGTGCCGCCGCTGATCGGGGTCATCGCCACGCTCCTGGTCGGCCGCAGCTCGGACCGGACCGGCGACCGCAAGAAGCACCTCGGCGCCGTCTACCTGGTCAGCGCGATCGCCATCGCGGCCAGCGCCTACGTGGGCAATCACGTGGTCGCCTACATCCTGCTGTGCGTCGCCGGGATCATCTACGCCGGGAACCCCCTGTTCTGGTCCCTCGCGTCGTCGTTCCGCGCCGGGGCCACCGGGGCCGCGCTCATCGCCTTCGTCAACATGATCGCCCAGTTCGGCGGACTGGTCGGCCCGTGGTCCATCGGCCTGATCAAGGGCCAGACCCACAGCTTCGCCCTGGCCCTCGTCACCATCGCCGCCTTCCTGGTCGTGGCGACGGTCCTGTCCTTCGCCCTCCGGGTCCCGCCGGAGACTCCGGCCGCCGGGGAGCAAGCCGCCAGGGCCGGTTAGCCGGCCAGGAGCTTGAAGCCGTGATCGACTGAGCCGCCGCGGACGGCGACGATCTTGAGCCAGGTGATGCAGAGGGCCTCGAGTTCGCGGGAGCCCTCGATGCCTCCGATGTCGACGGTGTCCGGCCAGCCGAAGTCGGCGAGGACGTCCGCCGCGACGGCCTTGGCTCCGTCGTCGTTCCCGGCGATCAGCATGGTGGGCACGCCGCCGGAAAAGCGCGGGTCCACGAAGCACTGGTAGCCGATCGTGTTGAACGCCTTCACGACGCGCGCGCCCGGCACCGCCCGCTGGACGCGTTCCCCGAGGGAGTCATCGCCGCTGAGCGACAGCTTCGGCGGGAACCCGCCGGAGAAGTCGAGCGGATTCATCGCGTCGAGAACGACCTTGCCGCCGAAGGCGCCGGGACCCACCCGGGCGAGAACGTCCTCGGCGATGTCGCCCAGCAGGGCCAGGGCGAGCAGGTCACCGTGGGCCGCGGTTTCCTCGAAAGTGCCCGTGGCGACGCCCTTCCCGTCGCCGTCGGCCCAGTCCCGCAGGCTCGCGCTCGCCGCGCCGCGGGTGCCGATCATGACGTCATGGCCGCCCCGGAGGAAGCCCTTCGCGAGGCTGCGGCCGACGTCGCCGCTGCCCAGGATCCCGACCTTGCTGTGCGTGAACCGGCCGTCCGGCATAGCCGCCCCCTCGGTGGCACCGCTCCTACCGGAAGAGTAACCCGCTGTAATAAATTTGTCGCCCTCGGCAGAGGAGTTCTCAGGAAGCTTCCGCCACCGCCCGGGCGGTTTCCCGCGCCTTCACCGAGGTGGTGATCCAGCCCGTCAGGGCGATGAGGGCCCCGCAGGCGACCGCGAGCCACCAAGGGGCCCGGGTCGCCACCGCGAACGTCCGGCCCGCGGCGGCGGACAGGACCGGGGAACCGGAGACCGCGCCGACCGACAGCATGGCGCCCATGACGGCGACGCCGAGGACCTGGCCGAGCTGGCGGGTGGCGGAGATGACGGCACCCGCCACCCCGGCCTGGGCCGGGGGCATGCCGGACACGCCGGTGTTGGTGATGGGCGGGTTGACCAGGCCGAGGCCGGCGCCCAGCAGCGCGAAGCCGAGGGCGAGGACCCCGTAGGAAGTGGACGCGGACAGACCGGTCAGGACCGCAGCGCCCGCGGTCATGAAAACCCCGCCCAGCACCAGGGGGATGCGGGGGCCGAAACGGCCGTTGAGCTGCCCGGCGACCGGGGCCCACACGGCGATCATCGCGGTGGCCGGCAGCAGCGAGAGCCCGGCCCGCAGCGGGGAGTCCCCGCGGACCTGCTGCAGGTACAGGGTGGCGACGAACAGGAACCCGGCCATCACCAGGAACGCGAGAACGGCGATGACGCTGGCGCCGGTGAACGGCGGGCTGCGGAAGAAGCGGGGATCCAGCAGCGGCTCCGGATGCCGTCGTTCCAGAATCACGAACGCCGCCAGGGACACCACGGCGACCGTGAACAGGACGAGGATCGCGGGTGAGGCCCAGCCCCAGCCCGGGCCCTCGATCACCGCGTACGTCAGCGTGCCCAGGAAGACGATCATCAGCAGCTGCCCGGGGACGTCGATCCGGCGGGCACGCGGAGCCTTCGAGTCCGGCACGTAGCGCCGGGCGGCGAGCAGCATGACGATGCCGACCGGCACGTTGACCCAGAACACGGAGCGCCAGCCCACCTCCGAGACCAGGATCCCGCCGACGACGGGGCCGCAGGCGGACGCGACGCCGAAGATGCCGCTCCAGATGCCGAGGGCCTGGGCCCGTTCCTTCGGGTCGGTGAACACGTTGCGGACGATGGACAGGGAGACCGGGGTGAGCATGGACCCGCCGACGGCCTGCAGCATGCGCAGCACGACAAGAGACTCGACATTGGGGGCGAAGCTGCACAGCAGCGAGCCGGCGCTGAACCAGATCAGGCCGACCATGAACAGCCGCTTGCGGCCGATCCGGTCGGCGGTCGACCCGGCCAGGATCAGGAGGGCCGACAGCACCAGCAGGTAGACGTCGGCCACCCACTGCAGGGCGGCCAGGCCCGTGTGCAGGTCCCGCTGAATAGTCGGAAGCGCGACGTTCAAGATCGTCGTATCGAGATACGCCAGGAACAGCGAGGAGCTGCAGATCAGCAGCACCACGAGGCGGCGGGACCGGCCCGCCGCCCCTTCGGGGATGACGATATCGCGGGGGGTGAGGAGAGCGCTCATGCGTGGGCGGGGACCCGGTCGCCCTCGGCGGCGAGGATGAGATCGGCGGCCCGGGCGGCGCTGGCCCGGCCGGCGCGGCCGGTGGTCGCCAGCGCCAGGGCGAGAACCACGACCCCGCAGGCCACGACGACCCACCAGCCGGGGCGGGTCGCGCTCGCGAACGCGGCGACCATGGGGCCGTGCAGGTTGTCGGCTAGCACGGAGCCCATGATGGCGACGCCAAGCGACTGCCCGACCTGCCGGGACGTGGAGGCGATACCGGAGGCGACGCCCGCCTGGGAACGGGGCATCCCGGACACGGCGCTGTTGGTGATCGGCGCGTTGACCCAGCCGATCCCGATGCCGAAGACGAGTTCGCTGACCAGGACGTACCAGACGGGAGAGGAGCCGGTCAGGCCGGTGAACAGGAGCCCGCCGGCGATCACCCCGGTGCCGGCGATGATCAGCGGGATGCGCGGGCCGCCTCGCGCGCCGATCGTCCGGCCGGCCAGCGGTGCGCACACCACCAGCGCGAGCGCCATCGGCAGCAGGAACAAGCCCGCGTCCAGGGCCTGGTAGCCGCGTACTTCCTGCAGGTACAGGGTCATGAGGAACATGAACCCGCCCTGGGCGATCATCGCGGAAACGGCGGTGACGGCCGCTCCGGAGAACGGCAGGCTGCGGAAGAACCGGAGGTCGATGAGCGGCTCGGCCCGGCGGGGCTCGTAGGCGAGGAAGATCGCGAGCGAGACGGCGGCCACCGCGAAGCAGGCCAGGATCCGGGCCGAGCCCCACCCGTAGGTGGGTCCTTCGATGATCCCGTAGGAGAGGGTGGCGAGGAGAACGATGACCAGGACCTGGCCGGCCGGGTCCAGGGCCCGGGTCCGTTCGGCACGGCTCTCGGGGACCCGGAGGGCGGTGAGGATGATGGCGGCGATGCCGATCGGGACATTGACCCAGAACACGCCGCGCCAGCCGGCGGAGTCGATGAGGGCGCCGCCGATGACCGGGCCGAGCGCCATCGACAGGCCGAAGACACTGCCCCAGACGCCGATCGCCTGGGCGCGCTCCTTCGGGTCGGTGAACACGTTGGTGATGATGGACATGGCGACGGGGTTGAGCATAGACCCGCCGACGGCCTGCAGCGCCCGGAACGCGACCAGCCAGCCCAGGCTGGGGGCGAGACTGCAGGCCAGCGAGCCGATGGTGAACACGGCCAGGCCGATCTGGAAGACCCGGCGCCGCCCGACCTTGTCGGCCACCGACCCGGACAGCATCAGGAAGCTGGCCAGGACCAGCAGGTAGGCGTCGATCGTCCACTGCAGCCCCGAGACGGGCGCG
>WRBL01000018.1 GCA_009784565.1 Streptosporangiales bacterium
CTTGCTCGCGGAGTACGCCTCGTTGCGGGGCGCGCCGTGGATCGCCGAGACGCTGGAGGTGCCGACGAGGACGCCTCCGCCGCCGCGCTCGATCATGTGGGTCGCCGCGGCGCGCAGCGTGAGGAACGCGCCATCGAGGTTCACCCTGGTCACGCGGTGGAACTCTTCGAGGGACATCTCGACGAACGAGGTTCCGCGGCCGCTGACGCCCGCGTTGGCGAAGCACGAGTCGACCCGGCCGAGGGTCTGCACGGTCTCCGCGAAGGCCCCCTCGACCTGCTCTTCCTCGCCGACGTCGCAGCGCACCGCGTGCACCCGCGTGCCGTGCTTGGACAGTTCGTCGGCGGCGGCGGAGTTGCGTTCGGCGTTCGTGCCCCAGACGCAGATGTCCGCGCCGGCCTGGGCGAGGGCGTGCGCCATGCCGAGGCCGATCCCCGAGTTCCCGCCCGTGATCAGGGCGACGTGCCCGCTTAGGTCGAACATCGGGCTGGTCATTCCATCTCCTCCGGTCGCGCCGGCCACTCGGGCATGAGGGCGGCGAAGTCGTCGATACGGGCGGTGAACTCCGGCGGGCGCTTGTCCAGGAAGGAGCGGACGCCCTCGGCGGTGTCGGGGCCCTGGCCGAGTTCGTGGATGGCCCGGGTGTCGAGCCGGTGCGCTTCCCAGGGCGTGCTGGCGCCCAGCATGGACCACAGGAGCTTGCGGGACACCGCGACCGAGACGGCTGAGGTGTTCTCCGCGATCTCCTTGGCGAGGGTTCGCGCGGTCGGCAGCAGGTCCGCGTCGGGGACGACCCGGGAGACCAGGCCGCCGTCCTTCGCCTCGGCCGCGCCGAACACCCGGCCGGTGGCGACCCATTCCATCGCCTGGGAGATCCCGACCACGCGCGGCAGGAACCAGCTGGAGGCGGCCTCGGGGGCGATGCCCCGGCGGGCGAACACGAACCCGAACTTCGCGGACTCGGCGGCGATCCGCACGTCGGCGGGGAGGGTCATCGTCGCGCCGACGCCGACCGCCGGCCCGTTGTAGGCGACGATCACCGGCTTACGGGAGGCGGCGACCCGCAGGCTCACCACTCCCCCGGCGTCGCGCGGCAGGCCGCCGATCGTCTCGAAGCCGGCGCGCTCGACGGCCCGGCCGGCGTCGCTGGCGTTGAACGTGCCCGCGCCCCGTTGCAGGTCGGCTCCGGCGCAGAAGCCGCGGCCGGCGCCGGTCATCAGCACCACGCGCACCGCGTCGTCGGCGTCAGCCGCGTCGAAGGCCGCGACGAGTTCGCGGCACATGGTCGTGGTGAACGCGTTGAGACGGTCCGGCCGGTTCAGGGTGATGGTCGCGACGCCGTCGTCCGCCTCGTAGGTGATCTGGCTGAACGCGCTCAGGGCGGGTTCTTCTGCTGTCACGTGGTCTCCTGAGGGCTCAGCTATTGGCGGACGCGGCGTCGAGCAGGTGCGCGAACTTCTTCTCGGCGGCGGCGCGGCGGGTGGGGACGTGCTCGGCCGGCACCTCGCGGGCCTCGTAGTCCCGCAGGATCCGGCGGGCGACCGTCACCTTGTGCACCTCGTCCGGGCCGTCGTAGATACGCGCCGCGCGGGCCTGCCGGTACATCGACTCCAGCGGCAGGTCCGTGGTGTAGCCGAGCGATCCGTGGATCTGGATGGCGCGGTCGATCACGTTGTAGAGGACCTGCGCGCCGTAGAACTTGATCATCGCGATGTCGGTGAGCGCCGCCGCGGTGCCGCCCTGGTCCATCTTCCACGCGGCCTGCAGCGTCATCAGCCGCGCCGCGGTCATCTCCGCGGCCGACGTCGCGATCCAGTCCTGGATCATCTGCTTGTCCGCGAGCGCGGAGCCGTGCGTGTACCGGGACTTGGCCCGTTCGCACAGCATGTCGAAGGCGCGCCGGGACTGGCCGAGCCAGCGCATGCAGTGGTGGATGCGGCCCGGCCCGAGACGCTTCTGGGCGAGGAGGAAGCCGTCGCCCTCGCCGCCGATCCGGTTCGCGGCGGGGATCCGCACGTCGGTGTAGACGATCTCCGAGTGGCCGCCGGGACGGCCGCGGTGCCCGCCGATGTCGCCCATGGTCTCGATGTCGCGGAGCACGTTCACGCCGGGCGTGCCCGCCGGGACGACGAACATGGTGGCCCGGCGCCGGGCCGGGGCATCCGGGTCGGTGACCGCCATGACGATGAGGAAGTCGGCTACGGAACCGTTGGAGGTGAACCATTTGTGGCCGTTGATGACGTAGTCGTCGCCGTCGCGGACGGCGCGGGTCGCCAGCAGGGTCGGGTCGGCTCCGGCACCGGGCTCGGTCATGGAGAACGCGCTGCGCAGCTGGCCGGCCAGCAGCGGCTCCAGCCACTTCTTCTTCTGCTCGTCGTCGGCGCTGACCGCGAGGAGTTCGGCGTTGCCCGAGTCGGGGGCGTTGTTGCCGAAGATGGCGGGCGCGTAGGCGCACTGGCCGAGGATCTCGTGCATGAGGCCGAGCTTGACCTGGCCGAAGCCTCCGCCGCCGAGCTCCGGGGGGAGGTGGGCGGCCCAGAGTCCCTGGGCCTTCACCTCTTCTTTCAGGGGCGCGGTGGCGCGCGTGAAGGCGTCAGCGTCCAGGGCGAGGGTCTCCAGCGGGATGATCTCGTCGCGGACGAACCCGCGCATCCATTCCAGTTTTTCCTCGAACTCCGGTTCCGTCGAAAAGTCCCAGGCCATGTCGTTCTCCTTCTCTTTTACACGTTCAGGCCGCGGAGGGCGTCGCGGGCGATGCCCGCGGGGACGGGGTCAGCGTCCGACATACCGCGGTTCCCTCCGTTCCAGGAACGACCGGACGCCCTCGCGGTGGTCTTCGGTGGTGAACAGCTCCCCGAGAGCGCTGCTCACCCACGCTCCCAGGTCGTTCCAGTCGGGATCGAGGGCGCGCCGCAGCCCGCGCTTGAGGGCGGCGACGGCCAGCGGCGGGTTCTCCGCGATCCGCCCGGCCAGTTCCAGCGCCGCCGGCAGCAGGTCCCCGTCGTCGACGACCCGGCCGACGAGGCCGATCCGCTCGGCCCGGTCGGCGTCGATGACGTCGCCGGTCAGCAGCAGCTCGGCCGCGCGCTCACGGCCCACCAGCTGGGCCAGGCGAGCGATCCCCGCGACGTCGCTGCACAGGCCGCGTTTGACGAACAGCTCGCCGAACCTGGCCCGGCGGGCCGCGACACGGAAGTCGGCCATGAGCGCCAGTTCCATGCCCCATCCGACGGCCGGGCCGTTGACCGCGGCGATAACCGGGATGTCGGTGTGCAGCAGCGCGTCCGCCGCCGGGGTGAGCCTGGGCTCGGGACGTGGCGCGTCGCCGGTCCCGGCGTTCATCAGTTCCCGCACGTCGTCGCCGGAGCAGAACGAGGGGCCCGCTCCGGTGATCACCAGCGTCCGCACCGTGGCGTTCCGCACCAGGGCGGTCAGCTCGTCGTAGGTGGCGCGGCGCAGCGCGTTGTGGACCTCGGGCCGGTTCAGGGTGATGACTCCGACGTGGCCGTTCTCGGCGTAGTCGATGTCGCTCATCGTGCGCCCACCTCGGAGACGACCGCGGACCGCAGGTCGCGTTTGAGGACCTTGCCGCTGGCGGTGCGGGGCAGCGGCTCGGACCGGAGCACGACGTAGGCGGGCACCTTGAAGGCGGCGAGGCGTTCCCCGACGTGGCGGCGCACCTCGTCGGCGGTGAGGTCCGCTCCCGCGGCCGGCACGATGACCGCGACCGCTTCCTCGCCGTTCCTCGGGTCCGGCACCCCGAGAACCGCGACGTCGTCGATGCCCGGATGCTCGAACAGCGCGGCCTCCACCTCGGCGCAGTAGATGTTCTCCCCGCCCCGGATGACCACGTCCTTCAGCCGGTCGACGACGTAGACCCAGCCGTCGTCAATCCGGCCCAGGTCACCGGTGTGGAACCAGCCGCCGGTGAACGCCTCGGCGGTCGCCTTCGGGTTGTTCCAGTAGCCCCGGACGATGTTCGGGCCGTAGAACCACAGCTCGCCGACCTCGCCCTCGCCGACGTCCTCGCCGGTCGCGGGATCGACCACCCGGACGTCCGTGCCCGCCGCGGGCCGCCCGACGCTGTCCGGGCGGGCCTGGTAGTCGGCGCCCGTGTTGGCGACGACCGCCGAGGTGGTCTCGGTCAGCCCGTAGCCGTTGCTCGCCGCGACCGGCATGGCGAACGTGCCGCCGCCGATCCGGGTCACGAGATCCGGCGGGATCGGGGCCCCGCCCATGGCGATGCCGAGCAGGCTCTCGTAATCGCCGGGATGCTCGGCGGCGTCGGCCACGAGCTGGCGGAGCACCGAGGGAACGCCCGAGACACCCGAAAGCCGTTCGGCTTGAATGATTTTCCGGGCTTCATCCAGGTTCCACTTGTACTGGGTCACCATCCGGGACCCGCTCAGCGCGGTGAAGCCGAGGCCGGTGATGCCGGCGATGTGGAAGAGCGGGAAGGTGCACAGGCTCGCGGGCTGCGGTGCCGCCGGGTCCGGGGCCGGCGGCTCGCCGCCGTTGACGATCGTGGCGCTGACCAGCGCGCTGAGCGCGGTGTTGAGAAGGTTGGTCACGTGGTTGCGGTGGGTCCCGATGGCGCCCTTGGGGCGGCCGGTGGTTCCGGAGGTATACAGGATGGTCGCGTCGTCGTCCGGGTCTACCTGCTCATCCGGCGGCTCCGCAGCCGGGTCGAGGGAGGCCAGCAGGTCCTCCCACCGGCGGGCGCCCGCGGCGGGCTGGCCGCCGCCGCGCTCTTCGATCAGCGCGGGCTCGCCGTCAAGCTCGCTCAGGTAAGGCGCGATGAGCGTGGCCCGCTCGGCGTCGGCCACGATGACCCGCGGCGTCGCGTCCGCCAGCGCGTACTGCAGCTCGGGGCCGGTCCACCAGGCGTTGAGCGGTACCAGCACCGTGCCGAGCTGCGCGCTGGCCCAGAACAGCGGCGTCCACTCCGGGTAGTTGCGCATGGACACGGCCAGCCGGTCGCCCTTGCGCAGCCCGTATTCGTCGCGCAGGCAGCGGGCGAGCCCGGCGATGATCGCCGCCTGCTCGGCGTAGGTCCACCGCTCGCCGCCGTACGCCACGAACGGCCGGTCGCCGAACGCGCCGATGGACAGCGCGATGTCGCGCAGCGTCTGCGGCCCGGTGGTGAAGACCCTCATCGTCAGGCCGCGGACCAGCCGCTCGCCGATCTCGAACGGGGCGCCCGGGGCGGTGAAGCGCCGCATCAGCGCCTGCCGGTCCGGCGGCTCGGGGGTGCTCGTCATCATGGGTGTCGCGTCTCCTGGTCAGGACGGGTGGGACAGGTAGCGGGGGTTGGCCACGGCGACCCGGTCGGTGACCTCGGCGCGGACGGCCGCGAGCAGGGCCGGGTCGTCCGGGTCGATCTTCCCGTCGCGGATCGCGGCGGCGAGACCGGCCTGGTCGGCCTGCGCGAAGGCGGCGAGACGCTCCCGGTGCCGTTCCTCCTGCGCCGGGCCGAGCCTCAGTTCCCGTTCGACGCCGTCGAGGGTGTTGGCGGCGACCCGGGCGAGGAAGTTCAGGCGGCCGCCGGTGCCCGCCATGACGTCCTCGCGCAGGAACATGGAGACGGCCGAGACCAGGTCGGCGGCCGTGGGGTTCCCGTGCAGGTCCGAGCCCGGGGCGGGTGTCTCTTCCCCGGGCGGCCCGGCGGGCAGGCCGAGCGCCAGCAGCACGTCGTGCTCCTGCTCGCAGACCCGGCGGCCGATCGCGGCGAGTTCCACCGACGGCGTCTGCCCGGACAGGTGCCGTTCGGCCATCATCCGGCAGCCCACCGCCCAGTCGGCGGTGCCGTAGACCTGCCACCACCGGACGGCCTCGGGGTCGGGGCGGGTGCCGGCGACCTCCGCGTACCCGTCGAGCAGTTCGTCGACCGAGCCGAATCCCCCGGCATGATGCGGGGACCCGAACCGCCAGCACTTGACGCACAGCCAGCCGAGGTCCTCCCGGGGATCGCCCCAGTGGACCCGTTCCCAGTCCAGGACCGCGCGCAGGCCGGCGGGGTCGATGATGAGGTTGCCGGTACGGAAGTCGCCGTGCACGACGGCCGGGGCGACGTCGTCCGGGCGGTTGCGTTCCAGCCACTTGAGGGCGATCTCGACGGTCGGGAGCGGTTCGCCGAGGGCGTCGTAGGCCTCGCGCAGCCGTTCCAGCGGCTCGCCTTCGGGCAGGCCGGACACCGACTGAGGCTCGATGGCGTGGATCCGGGCGAGGGTGCGGCCCAGTTCCGCGGCGAGCCCGGCCCGGGCCCGCTCGTACTGCGGGTCCCGCAGCAGTTTCCGGGCGATGGTCTCGCCGTCCACGTGATCCATGATCATGTAGGGGGCGCCGGCGATGGCCGGGTCCGTGCCCGCGTCGATGAGCGACGGCACGGCCACCCCCGTCCGGGCGGCCGCGGCCAGCACGCTGGCCTCCACCGCCATGCCGCCCTTGGTGTACGGCCGGTCCTCGCCGGGCGGGTCGCGGCGCAGGATGAGCCTGCGCGGCTCGCCGTCTTCCGGGTGCGCGGTGAACGACCAGGTCTCCCGGCTCGCCCCGCCGGTCAGGCGGCGTACGTCCGGGACCTGGACCGGCGTGCCGAGAACCCCGGTCAGCCGGGCGGCGAGCAGGTCCGCGAGCACCTGCGGGTCGTTGGGGTCAGCGGTCATCGGCAGGTCACTCGCCCCCGGGTCGCTTGCGCGGTCCGGCGAACCCGAACAGGTAGCCGGCCACCTTGCGCATCTGGACCTCCTCCGCGCCCTCGGTGATCCGGTATCTGCGATGGTGCCGGTAGATGTGCTCGAACGGCATGTGCCGGGTGTAGCCGAGCCCGCCGTGGACCTGGATGGCCCGGTCGGCGGCGTCGCACACGAGCCGGTTGGCCCGGTAGTTGCACATCGAGACCTTGTCGCTGATCTCCATGTGCGGGACCCGGTCCAGTTCCCAGGCGGTCTTGCGGACGAGGCCGCGGACCATCTCGGCCTCGGTCTGCAGTTCCACCAGGGGCCACTGGATCGCCTGCCGGGTAGCGAGGGGCTGCCCGAACGTCTTGCGCTGGCGGGCGTAGTCGACGCTGCGGTCGATGCAGTACTGGCCCGCGCCGACCCCGGAGGCGGCCTGGCGGATCCGGTTCTCGTGCACGAAGGTCTGGGCGACGGCCAGGCCCCCGCCTTCCTCGCCGAAGATCGTCGAGGATGGCACGCGCACATCGCGGAGGGTGACCTCCGCGTGGTCCGTGGGCATGTTGAACGTCCACCAGTGGAAGTCGACGGAGAATCCGGGCGTGTCCACCGGGACGATGAACGCGGTAATTCCCCGGGCGTCGCCGTCCTTGCCGGAAGTCCGCGCGAACACCACATCATGAGTGGCCGAATGCATTCCGGAGTTAAATCGCTTGGCCCCGTTAATGACCCAGTCATCGCCGTCGCGGACCGCGGTCGTTTCCATCCAGGTCGCGTCGCTGCCGTGCTCGGGCTCGGTCAGCCCGAAGCCGATCCGCTTTTTGCGGGACAGCATCGGCTCCAGGAACTCGTCTTTCTGCTCCTGCGTGCCGAACCCCAGCATCATGTGCGCGAACGGGAAATTGCCCACGACCGAGGACTCGTTCTGCAGGTCGTTGTGCAGCCCGAGGCCCTTGTGCGCCAGGTGCTCGCGGATGACGGCCATGTCGAAGTTACTGCCGCCTCCCCCGCCGGCTTCCTCGGGCAGCCCGTAGCGCAGCCATCCGGCCGCGTCGGCCCGCCTGAACATCTCGCCGAGCAGTTCTTCCCACTCGCGCCGCGGAACGCCGCCGTTCTCGAAATCGGTCCGGGCGTATTCACGGCGGTGGTCGAAGAACCGCTCGTTGTCGTCCTGTTCCTGCAGCGGCTTTATCTCGCGCTCAATGAATTCGTCAAGCTTCGCAAGACGTTGCACCAGGTCGGCGGGAAGTTCGAAGTCCACGGACCCTCCTTAGCGATCGCTAGTTATTATGGCACCGTTCACAGGGCGCTCACCTCACGGCCGCGGGACGATCACGACCTTGCCCAGCACCTTCCGGTCCTCCAGCTGGGCGATCGCCTCGGCGGCCCGTTCCAGCGGGAAGGTGCCGCTGACCGGCGGCACCACCGCGCCGCTTTCCAGGTACGGCAGGAGCCGGTCCCACTCGCCGCGCAGGAAATCGGGCCGGGGCCCGGCGTAGGCTCCGAGGCCGACACCGCGCACGTCGATGTTGTTGAGCAGCAGCCGGTTCACCTTCACCGTCGGGATGTCCCCCGCGGTGAAGCCGATGACGAGCAGCCGGCCCAGCGTCGCCAGGCTGCGCAGCGAGTCGGTGAACCGGTCACCGCCGACCGGGTCGACCACCATGTCGACGCCGCGGCCGCCGGTCAGTTCCTTGACCGCGTCCTTGAACCCGTCGGCGAGCACCGCGTGATCGGCGCCCACGGTCCGCACGAATTCCGCCTTCTCCCCGGTGGAGACCACGGCGATCACGCGGGCGCCGATCGCCTTCGCGAGCTGGATGGTGGCCGTGCCGATCCCGCCCGCGGCGCCGTGCACCAGGACGGTCTCCCCCTCCTTCAGCCCGCCCCGGGTCAGCAGCCCGAACGTCATGGTCAGGTAGTTCATCGTCAGGCAGGCGCCCGCGACGAAGCCGGTCTTGTCCGGCAGCGGGTACACGCTCCGGGCCGGCAGCGCGAGGAGTTCGGCGAACGCGCCCACGGTCGCGGTGCCCGCGACCCGGTCGCCGGGCGAGAACTCCGAGCCCTCCGGCGCTTCGGTGACCACGCCGGCGAATTCCCCGCCGAGCACGAACGGCAGGGAGGGCTTGTACTGGTACATGTCCTTGGTGAGCAGCAGGTCGGGGAAGTTCACGCCCGCCGCATGCACCTCGACCAGGACCTGGTCATCGCCCCGGACGGGAGCGGGGACCTCGCCGACCTCCACGGCCCGCGGGCCGTCCGTTCGCGTCACCTGTACCGCGCGCATCTTCGTGTTCCTTTCTCCTGCTGACGACCGGTCTCCTGCTGACTACCGGCCGGGGTAGGCGGGCGGCCGGCGGCCGGTATACGCCGCCATGGCCTCCCGCTGGTCCTCGGTCTGCGACGTCAGCACCTGCTGACGGTTCTCGAACTCGACGGCTACGTCGAACGACGGCACTTCCAGTGCCATCCACATGCCTTGCTTGGTCAGGGTGAGCGACAGCGGCGCCGCGGCGAGCAGGTCATCGACCGCCCGGTCGGTCCGGTCCTCCAGCGCGCCCGGGTCGACGGCGTCGGCGAGCAGCCCGATGTTCAGCGCCTCGGCCGCGTCGAACCGGCGTCCGGTCAGCATGAGCTCGTGGGCGCGGCCCGCTCCGACGAGCCGCGGCAGCAGCCAGGACGTCCCGATGTCGCAGCCCGAGAAGCCGACCTTGATGAAGGACACCGCGAAGACCGCCGATGTGGAAGCCAGCCGCAGGTCGCAGGCCAGCACGAGCGCCAGGCCGCCGCCCGCCGCGGGCCCGTTGACCGCGGCGATCACCGGCTGCGGCAGCCGGCGGATCCGCTGCACGAGCCCGGCGATGTGCCGCTGGGTGCTCAGGCCCTGGTGCACCCGGCCGGCGCCGGGTGATCCCGCGGACTCCGGCGCCTCGCCGTAGCCGCCCAGGTCAAGGCCGGCGCAGAAGCCGCGGCCGGCCCCGGTCAGGACCACGACGCGGCACGCCGGGTCGGCGCCCGCCTCCTCCAGCGCCCGGTGCAGGCCGGTGACCATGCCGGCCGTCATCGCGTTGAGCCGGTCCGGACGGTTCAGCGTGATGCGCCGGACCCCCGGCCGGGGCTGCGAGACGACGACGTCCTCATCCGTCATGCCGTTCCCCGTCCAGTTGTTCCCGGTTGCGGGCCATGACGGCGGACCGGCGGCCGTCCAGCTCATCGAAGTCCGTGCGGTGGGCCCGGCTCACGCGGTGCTCGACCGCCAGCGCGGGCCCGAACACCGCCTCCGTGCCGCCGGCGTAGATCTCCTTGAGGCCCAGCATGTCGCGCGGCGGCACCTCGGCCGCCGCGGCGGCCAGTTCCAGGGCGCGGGCCCGCAGCCGCTCGTGCGGCACCACCTCGGTCACCAGCCCGATCCGCTCGGCCAGGGTCGCGTCCACCACTTCGCCGGTCATCGACATGCGGCGGGCCCAGGCCGGGCCGACCAGCGGCGGGAGCCTCGCGGTGAGCCCGCCGCCGGGCAGCACCCCGACTCGCGCGTGCGTGTCCGCGAACACCGCCCGCTCCGAGGCGATCAGGAAATCGCAGCCGAGCGCCAGTTCCAGCCCGCCGGTGAACGTGGCGCCGTTGACCGCGCCGATGAGCGGCTTGCGGGCCAGGGCGGCCTGGCCGATGCAGTCCTCGGTCCGGAAGCGCCCGAAGTACTTCGCGCCGTCCCTCGCCGCCTCCTTCAGGTCGACGCCGGCGCAGAACGCCGGGTCGGCTCCGGTCAGCACCGCCGCACGGACCGTGTCGTCGGTGTCCAGTTCCACCAGCGCCGCATGCAGCGCGGAGATCAGGTCGCCGCTCAGCGCGTTGCGTGATCCGGGCCGGTTCAGGGTGAGGACGCGGACGCCGTCCGCCTGTTCGGTCAGCAGTACGTTACTCATCTCGGCGCCGTACCTCCTGGAACCATGATTGCGTCACCGGTGCGGGCGGGCCGGCGCACCCGCTGTCCGCAGGGCGATGTCCACGTACTGGCGGGCGATTTCGTCCGGGGTCAGGCCGCCGCCGGGCCGGTACCAGCGGGCGACGGCCTGGCACATGCCGAGGATGGCGCGGCCGGTCTCGGCCTGGTGACTGGCGGCGAACACGCCCTGCCGCACCCCGTCCCCGATGACCTCGGCCAGGACCTCTTCGATCTCCTTGCGCTGGGCCGCATAGCGTCTGCGGACCGGCGGGGACAGGTGGCGGATCTCGGAATCGAGCGAGGCCAGCCGGGCCCGCTGCGTCATGTGCAGGGCAATCGCCTCGATGACGTTGGCGAACCTGGACTCGGGCCGGTCTCCGCCCTCGGCCGCCGCGGCCCGCACCCGCCAGGTGACCTCGGAGGTGCCCTTTTCCAGCAGCGCGACGAACAGGCCTTCCTTGTTCTCATGGTGGTAGTAGATCGACGGCACCGTCTGACCGCACCGGCGGGCGATGTCCCGGACCGTGGTGCCGTGGAATCCGTGCTCGTAGAACGCTTCCATCGCGGCTGCCATCAGGGGCGTCAGGTCAAGAGACTCGTAGTGCCGCCAGTCGGCGACGGCACTGGCTGGCTGCGGCATCTATCGTCGGCTCCGGTCACGCTGCGCTCGGACAGAACCAGCGTACGCGGGTGAGCGATCGTTAGATAGGGGCTGCGCGAGCCGGTTGACATCGATGATGATCGCGTTCAAGACTGGCGTGCCGAGCCGAGAGTTCCGGGAGACGCATGAGCGACACCGTCAGCAGCGAGCGGGTATCCGTCACGGTCACCGCCGGAGTGGCCGACGTCCGGCTGAACCGGGCCGAGAAGCGGAACGCGCTGGACCCGGCGATGTTCTCCGCTCTCGTGGCGGCCGGGGAGCGGCTGAAGTCCGAGCCGGGGGTGCGCGCGGTCGTGCTGTCCGGCGAGGGACCCGACTTCTGCGCCGGGCTCGACTTCGTCGCGTTCCAGGCGATGCGCTCGGGCGAGCGGATCTCGGCGGGCGCGGACCTTCCCCCGTCGCAGGGCCCGGCGATCGCGGCCGGGCAGCGGGCCGCGTACGTCTGGGCCGAGCTCGCGGCGCCCGTGATCGCCGCGGTGCGCGGCAACGCCTTGGGCGGCGGACTGCAGGTCACGCTCGGGGCCGATATCCGGATCGTCGCGCCCGACGCGCGCCTGTCGGTGATGGAGGTCGCGTGGGGCCTGGTCCCGGACATGACCGGCACCCAGCTGCTGCCCGAACTGATCGGCCGGGACGTCGCCAAGGAACTGGCCTTCACCGGCCGGGTCATCAGCGGCGAGGAGGCCGCGCGGATCGGGCTGGCGACCCGCGTCGACCCCGACCCGGTCGCCGCGGCGCTCGCCCTGGCGGCGGAGATCGCCGGGCGCAGCCCGGACGCGGTCCGCGCGACGAAGCGCCTGCTGAACCTCGCCGGGCACGCGGACCTCGAGGCCGGCTTCGCGGCGGAGCAGAAGGAGATCCGGGCGCTGATCGGCAGCCCGAACCAGGTGGAAGCGGTCACCGCCCGGTTCGAGAAGCGGGACCCGGTCTTCGAGGAGGCCTGATCCGCCGCTCCTGCCTGCGTGCCGGGAGATGACCGCGGGTTACAGGTCGAGGACGAGGCGGGGCGACGCGCAGCCGCCCACGCAGATCATCATCGTGGTGTTACGTTCCCGCTCCTTGCCGGTGAGGATCGTGTCGCGGTGAACGGGCTCCCCCTCGAGGACTTTGGTCTCGCAGGTGCCGCAGAACCCTTCCTCGCAGGAGAACAGGACGTCGGGCCTCAGGCCGCGGACCGCGTCGAGGATCGACGTGCCCGGCGTGACGGTGACGGTCTCGCCGGAGCCGGCGAGCTCGACTTCGAACGCGCCGCCCGGCGTGACGTCCTTCGCCCCGTCACCGGATTCCCCGGCGGTGAACCGCTCGACGCGAAGGTCCAGGTCGGGCCGTTCGGCGGCGGCGGACCGGAGCGCGGTGAGCAGGCCCGCGGGGCCGCACGCGTAGAGGTGGCTGCCCGCGGGGGCGTCGCGGACGATCTCAGGCAGCGGCAGCGGCCCGTCCCGGTCGTCCGTCCGGAGGGCCACGGTACCGGTGGCGCCGGCCTCGGGCAGGGCGGCGCGGAAGGCCATGCTGCCGGTCGTGCGGCCGCCGTAGTGCAAGTGCCAGGAGGCCCCGGCGATGGCGGCCGCGCGGACCATTGGCAGGATCGGGGTGATGCCGATGCCGCCCGCGATGAACACGTAGCTGGCCGCGGGCTCCAGGCGGAAGTGGTTACGGGGCCCGCGGATGTCCAGGGTCCGGCCCAGCAGGGCCGTGTCATGAATCTCCGCGGACCCGCCCCGGCCGCCGGTCTCGCGCAGGACGGCGATCGTGTAGGCCGGATCGGCCGGGTCACCGCACAGCGAGTACTGCCGGATCAGGCCGGACGGCAGCCGCACGTCGAAATGCGCGCCGGGCTCCCAGGCGGGCAGGGCTTCCGCGGCCTCCAGGGTCAGGGAAATGACCTGGCCGGCTTCCAGCCTTCCCGCCGTGACGGTGACCGTCGTCCAGTCGCCGGCGGCCATCACACGCCCGCCGCCGACGCGGCCAGCCGGCTGCCGCCGTGCAGGACCTGGAGGAAGGCGATCGCGGATGCCAGGTCCCCGAGGACCACGACCGTGTCCGACGCTTCCCGCAGGATGACGGCGCCGCGCTGGTCATCGGGCCCGGTCCAGCGGCGGTCGGGCGTGACGATGATCGTCCCGAGCGGTGCGCCCGTGTCGCGGGCGGTGCTGCCGAGCCGCGACACGACGGCGGGGTCGACCGCGCCGAGGTCGTAGCTGAGCATGATGACCATGTCTGCTCCGGCGACGGCCTGGTCCAGGCGCTCATCGGAGTGTTCCGCGATGGTGATGCCGGCCAGGTTCCCGGCGGCGGGGCCGTCCAGCGCGGAGCGGGCCCGGCCGTCGAGCGGGACCAAGAGCACCGTGGCCTCGTACGAGTGCCGTGTGAGTATGTGCTGTGTCATGGCGTCAGATGGAGACGAACGGCTCGCCGGGGCGCACCATCAGGGCGTCGCTCGCGCCGTCCTGGAAGGGCTCTGACTTGGGCAGTAGCACCGACGTGGACCGGACACGGTGGTGGTCGGCCTGGTCACCGGGGACGGGCTTGCCCTCGGCGGCGTCCTCGGCCGCGGCCAGGAGCCGACGGCGGGCCATGATGATTCCGGCGTCGGAGGTGCCGAGGCGTTCCTTGGTGCGGTCGACGATCGGGCCCATGCTCTCCTGCAGGGAGAAGTCCTGGGCGGCTATCCCCTCGACGCCGGAGAACGTCTTCTTCGCCCGCTGCGCGTCACGGTCGATCAGGTAGTCGTTGCCCGCGTTGGCCTGGGTGCGGTAGGTCCCGGGGATGTACTTGGCGTGGATTCCCTCGCCGCGCCGCATCGAGGCGAGCTCGGCCTCGGTCAGGTCACGGGTGGGGTGGTAGTTGATGCTCCACGCCCAGCAGGTCTCGTCGTCGATCGGTACCCAGGCGTGGGCGCCCAGCGGGTTGTGGGTGCCGAACGGCGGGATGATCGTGTACCAGGGCATGATCCACTGGGTGATCCGCCAGTAGTACTGGTCGTCGTCGACGTTGCGGCGGGCACCGATGAGCAGGCCGCCGTCGGATTCGATGACCTCGAATCTTGGCCGGGTGTCCGCCTTGAGGTAGGCCAGGCCCGGAGTTCCGGCATGCATCGGGTCGTCGGAGATGTCGAACCGGTGGGCGAACGACACGTGACTGGAGTCGATCCCCCCCTCCATGGCCTGCATGAAGTTCGTTTCCTGGATCCGCTTGGACACGAACACCTGGCCCGGCGGCAGGGTGGCCCATTCGAGCGCGGGCGGCTCCGGCATGCGGCCAGCCTCGCCCATGTAGGCCCAGATCACGCCGCCGCGCTCCACCGTGGGGTACGCCTTCTGCTTGATCTTCTCCTTGAACCGGCTCTCCGGCGGCTCGGACGGCATGTCCACGCAGTTGCCGTCCACGTCGTACTTCCAGCCGTGGTAGGCGCAGCGGAGGCCGCATTCCTCGTTCCGGCCGAAGAACAGCGAGGCGGTCCGGTGGCTGCAGAACTCATCGAGCAGGCCGATGCGGCCGTCGGAGTCACGGAAGGCGATGAGCTTTTCCCCGAGCAGCTGTACGCGGACCGGGTCGCAGTCCGGGCCGGAGAGCTCCTCGGCCAGCAGCGCCGGGATCCAGTAGCGGCGCAGCAGCTCGCCCATCTCGGTGCCCTTGTTGGTGCGGACCAGCCGCTCGTTCTGCTCGTGGCTCAGCATGACGCTTCTTCCTTGTCGGTACGGGCCGGGGAAATCGGGGCGTCCGCGCTGGGGCGGACGACGACGTGCGGGGACTCCGGGCCGGTGCCCGCCGCGAGCCGGGACAGCATGTCGCCGGTCTCCTCGAGCGGCACCTCGATCGTGGGCACCCGCTCCAGGCGGGAGGAGCCGTCGGCGAGCGAGTTGATCGCCCGCGCGATGGCCTCGGGGGCGCGGCCGCGCACGGCGGAGACGGTCAGGTTGCGCCTGGTCATCGCGGCCGTGTCGAACGGGACGCGGGCGGGATTCTTCGGCGTGGTGAGGATCAGGCGGCCGCCGTGGCCGAGCAGTTCTGCGGCCGGGCCGAGGACGCCGCCGTCCGCGCCGGTGGTGTCGACGACGAGATCGGCGGGCTCCCCCGCGAGGGCGCCACCGATCTGCTTGTTGCTGTTATCTTTCTCGCCGGCGCTGTCGCCGCCTCCGGCGATGACGGTCGCGGCTCCGAGCGCGGCGGCGTAGCCCAGGCGGGCCGCGTCGCGCGCGAGGCCGGTGACGACGACCCGGGCGGCACCCTGCGCGAGAGCCGCGGCGGCGACGGCCAGCCCGTGATAGCCGGGACCGAGCACCACGACGTTCTCCCCGTCACGCATCCGCCCGGCGCCGGTCGTCCAGTCGATCGCGTTGGCGTAGGGAAGCACCCAGGCCGCGAGGTCCTCGGGCAGTTCGGGGGGAAGCCGGTGGAGCACGGCGTTCGGCGGCAGGAACGTGAACTGGGAGTTCCCGCCGTGCAGGGAGGGCAGCTCGGCCGCCGGGACGGTGCCGATCCGGCGGCCGCCGCCCCACAGGTCGGTGTCCGGGCACAGCCGGTACCGGCCCCTCGCGCACTCCCGGCAGTTCCCGCAGGGAAGGTATTCCTCCAGCGCTACCCGGTCGCCGGGCTGGACACCCCAGCGGGCGGCTGCTTCCTCGCCCACCTCGGCGATCCGGCCGACGACGTGGTGGCCGAGCACGGTGGGCGCGGGCAGGCCGCGAGCGTACAGGGACACGTCCGTGCCGCAGATCCCCGAGGCGGTGACCCGGAGCCACCCCGTGTCCGGTCCGGCGGGCGGGACACCAAACTCCCGTACCTCGCTCACCGAACCCGGCAGGGCGACACTCGCCCGCGCGACATCCATGCAATTCCTATCGTTCTGTGATATCTAAATATCATTGAATGATGCCGATACAGTAGATCCGGCCGGGAAGGCCGTCAAGAGCAACTTCACGGGAAAGGCGGTCACGGACGGTGGCGAAAGCAGGTGCCGATAGCGGGCGCAGGGCCCTGGAGATGCTGTTCGCGTTCACCGAGCAGCGGCCGGTCGCCTCGGTGCGCGAGCTCGCCGCGGCTCTCGATATCCCGGTGCCGTCGGTGCACCGGTACGTGGCGCTGCTGCGCGACATGGGCCTCATCGAGGAAGGAGCCCGCGGCCAGTACCACCTGACGATGCGGGTGTCGGCCCTGAACCGCGCGGCCCGGGTCGCCACGCCCCTGGTCAGCATCGCCGACCCGTACATGCGCGAGCTGTCGGGAGAGATCGAGGAGACGGTGATGCTGGTCCGCCTCGTGCAGGGACTGCCCGTCTGCATGCACCGCGTCGAGACACCCCGGCGCATCAGGCTGTCGTTCGAGATCGGGCAGCATCTTCCGCCGCTGCGCGGCGCGAGCGCCCGGCTGCTGCTCGGCGGCCTCGCTCCCGCCGAGCGCCAGCGGTACCTGGACCGCGCACTGGAGAGCGGAGCCCGCCCTCCCGAGGTCGGCACCGAAGGGTTCCTCGACCTGGTAGAGCAGGACGTGCGGCGGGGCTGGGCGATCAGCAACCAGGAAATCGACGAGGGAGTCTGGGCCGCCAGCGCCGCGATCACCGAGGGCAGCGAGATCGTCGCCACCCTGTCCGTGCCCTGCCCCGCGTTCCGGATGAGCGAGGAGCGCGGCAAGATCGTCATCGAGCAGGCCATGACCACCGCCGGCCGGATCTCCGCGGCCCTGGGCGGCTGACCCTCTGAGAGATTTCTGTTGCCTGCCGGGCTATTGACACCCGTCCATGCCCGCTCTAACTTTGCCGGAATCATCAGAAGAGATCTACATATCACTGTGCGATATAACGATCTCCGGCTGGATCTCAGCGAAGAGAGCAGGACCATGAACCTCCCACCCGGCAAGCCGCGCAGAAACGTCCTCCCCGCCCTGATCACCTTGTTCGCCGGCGGTGTCTTCCTCGGGCTCGACCAGGGGGCTCTCGGAATCGTGCTCCCGACCCTGAAGACCGCGTTCCACTTCGGCGACACCGGAGCGGCCTGGGCCGGCGGCATCCAGAGCGTGCCCGAAGGACTCATCGGCTTCTTCGTCGCGGGCGCCATCTCGGACCGGATCGGCAACCGCAAGCCCGTCCTGCTCTGGAGCCTGGCCGCGTTCGCGATGATGACCTGGCTCACCGCCATCGCCAACGGACTGCCCGCGCTGCTCGCGGCGCGTGCGCTGATGGGCGTGTTCGCCGGCGGCTGGATCTCGATGATGTTCTCGATGGCGACCGAACTGCCCGCTCCCCGGTGGCGCGCGACCTCCGTCGGCTTCATCACCGCCTCGATCCCGGTCGGCCTCGGCCTGATCGCGCCGCAGGTCCTGCCGCAGATAGCCATCTCCGACGGATGGCGATGGATGTACGTCATCATCGGCGCGCCCACAATCCTCGTGGCACTGGCGGGCATCGTCACCATCCCTCGCGGCATCGCCAGCCAGGTCGACCCGCTGGAGCAGGCACGCTCGTCCGCCCTGTCGATCGGGGAGGCCTTCCGGCACCGGAACGTGGTCCTGTCGGTCTTCCTGTCGGGCCTGCTCTACTGCACGATCACCCTGTTCGCGGTCTTCGGCATCGAGTACTTCGCCGCCCAGGGATTCAGCATCCCCCAGGCCGGCGGGTTCCTGTCCGCCTGGGGGATCGGCGGCGCGATCGGCTCGCTGATCATCCCCCGGGTGAGCGACTGGACCGGGCGGCGCCTGGCCACCATCGTGGGCAGCGCCCTGGGCGCCCTGTCGGTGCTGGGATTCGTCGAGGCCTCCCACGGCAGTGCCCTGCAGGTGGCGTCGCTGGTCGGCATCGGGTTCTTCGTGCAGGGCACCCTGGCCATCGTGATCATGCTGGTGCCCGGCGAGACCGTCGAGGACCGGCTGCGGGGCAAGGCGATCGGGCTCGCCGACGTCGGCACCACGACCCTGGGCGGCGGGGTCTTCGCCATCAGCCTCGGGTCGATCGGTGCCGCCTTCGGCCTGCACACCACCTTCATGCTCGGCGTCGCCTGCTGCGCACTGACCGCCGTGCTCGGCTTCGCGCTCCGCGAGACCGCGCCCCGCGCGCTGCGGACCGCGACCGTCACGCCCGAGCCAGCGGAAGCGGTGAGCGGAAGCTAGTCCAGCGTCCGGAGTGGGCCGACCGGGATCCGTCCTGGCCGGCCCGGCGCCCGCGAACCCGGGCGGTGTTAGGCGGCCTTTTCCAGGACGTGGATGCCGCAGGCGGAGCCGAGGCCGATGACGTGGGCCAGGCCGGCCCGGGCGCCCTCGATCTGGCGGGGGCCCGCCTCGCCGCGCAGGTGCTGGGCGACTTCCCAGATGTTGGCGATGCCGGTCGCGGCGATCGGGTGGCCCTTGGACTGCAGGCCCCCGGACACGTTCACCGGCAGCCGGCCGTCCCGCCACGGGGCACCGGAGGAGAAGAAGTCGGCCGCGCCGCCCTCCTCGCACAGGCCCAGGTTGTCGTAGTGCACGAGCTCGGCGGTGGCGAAGCAGTCGTGCAGCTCGACCAGGTCCAGGTCGTCGGGGCCCAGGCCCGCCTGCTCGTAGGCGGTCTTCGCGGCCTGCCGGGTCAGGGTGTTCACGTCGGGGAGGACCTGGCACGCCTCCTGCCACGGGTCGGTGGTCAGGACCGAGGCACTGATCTTGACCGCCCGCTTCTGCTGCTCCAGCGACAGCGTGCGCAGCTTGCTCTCGCTCACTACGACCGCGGCGGCGCCGCCGTCGCAGTTGGCCGAGCACATCGGCCGGGTGTTGGGGTAGGCGATCATGACGTCGTTCATGATCTGCTCCAGCGACATCTTCTTCTGGTACGCCGCCTTCGGGTTCAGCGTGGAGTGCGCGTGGTTCTTCTCGCTGATCCGCGCGAACAGCTCGAAGTCCGCCCCGCCGTACCTGTGCCCGTACTCCATCCCGATCTGCGCGAACACCCCCGGCATCGTCTCGGTCCCGATCCGGCCGTCCAGGCCGGTGACCGCCCCGTACCGGCCCTCCGGCGTCCACGTGTCGCTCGTGTCCTTGCTGGCGTTCCCGGTCAGCAGCCCGGCGCCGGACAGTTTCTCCACGCCGACCGCCAGGCCCATGTCGGTCTCGCCGGCCTTGACCGCCATGACCGCGACCCGCAGCGCCGTCGCGCCGGTCGCGCACGCGTTGGTGACGTTGTAGACACCGATGCCGGTCTGCCCGACCTGCTTCTGCAACTGCTGGCCGAACCCGGCGCCGCCGAACAGGTTCCCGGCGCCGATGACCCCGATGTCCTTCATCGTCACGCCGGCGTCCTTGAGGGCGCCGAACACCGCCTCGGTGCCCAGGTCAAGGGTGTCCTTGTCCTTGTGCTTGCCGAAGTTCGTCATGTGAATGCCGAGGATCCACACGTTCTCCGCCATGATGCTTCTCTCCTCGCTCGCGCTACGCGGCCGGCTCGAAGCCGTAGCCCACAGCCTCGGTCCCGGCCGAGTCGGTGCCGACCGGGACGGTGGTCAGGCGGACCTTCATGCCGAGGGTCACGTGCCCGGGGTCGGGTTCGACGTTGACGATGTTGCCCCGCACGCTGGTGCCGTCGCAGTCCACGACCCCGGCCACGAACGGGACCGGCACGCCCTTGGCCGCGAACGACACGATGGTGAACGTCCGCAGGGTCCCGGTCCGGGAGACCTTCACATCGAGGAAGTCCTGGCCGCTGCAGCCCGCGCAGGCGCTGCGGCGGTCGAAGTACCGGGCCCCGCAGCCGGCGCACTCGTGCGCGACCAGGTAGGGGTCCTCGTCTTCGGCATCACCCAGGACGAGATAATCAACCAGGGGTACGCGGTCCACGTCGCTCCTCAGCCCATTGGCACGGTGATCTAGGCACGATGCTACAGAGCGCCCGCGACGCGGTCGAGCCTGCCGCCGCCCGGTGCACCGCCTGCCGGCCCGGGCCGCTGACCGGTGCGTCCGGGCGCCGGTAAGCGGCTGGCGCTGAGCACGTCGCGGTGGATCTCCTGCCAGGAGGCTTCGTCGGGGGCGCACAGGAGGCCGCCGGCCATGCGGGCCGGGTCGTAGCCGGTGCCGTCGAAGTGGGCGCTGTAGCCGCCCGCTTCGCGGTGCAGGAGCCAGCCGGGGACGTGGTCCCATGGCATCAGCCGCTGGTAGCAGAGCGCGTGGACCTCGCCGGACGCGGCCAGCCGGTACTCGTGCCCGCCGCAGCGGAACCACGGATGCCGGGCGAGCTTCCGCAGGTTCGCCTCGATCGCCCGGCTGTAGGGATCGTCGCCGATCCGGCGGCTCATGACGGCCTCCATGTCCGCCACGGGGACCGGGTCCGCGACGCGGAGCCGGCGGGCCTGCTCCCCCGGACGCCGCAGCCACGCCCCTGATCCCTCTTCCGCCACAGCGGACGTCCGGGTCACCGGGTCGTGGATCAGCCCCGCGACGATGCGGCCGCGGCGCAGAACCCCGGCCATGACCGCGAACAGCGGCAGCCCGGCGGCGTAGTTCTTCGTGCCGTCGACCGGGTCGATGACCACGACCTCGTCCGCGCCCAGGCGCGCCCGGATGTCGTCCTCGGTCCCGGCGGTCTCCTCGCCGACGATGACCGCGTCCGGCCACCGGGCCAGGATCAGTTCCGTGATCGCCTTCTCCGCCTCCCGGTCCGCGACCGTGACGAGGTCGTAGGCGGATGTCTTCTCCATGATCTCCGCGGCCGACAGCCGCCCGAACCGGGGCAGCACTTCCCGGGCCGCTACCGACGTAAGGATCTCATCAAGAACGTCTATATCCATGCCCCGATTATCCCGGTACCGCGTTCAGGAAAATGCGTTGACCTGTACGGCAGACTGTTTTCGTGCTGATGACCGTTTCGACGACCCATGTCCCGGCGACCGACTTGGGCTTTCTGCTGCATAAGCACCCCGGAAGGGTGCAGGAATTCCAGCAGTCGTTCGGGACGGCGACGGTGTTCTACCCGGAAGCGAGCGAGCAGCGCTGCACGGCCGCGCTCCTGCTCGACGTCGACGCGCTCCGGCTGGCCCGGGCCCGGGGCAAGGACTCGCCGGACTTCAGCCTCGGCCAGTACGTCAATGACCGGTCCTACGCGGCTTCGTCGCTGCTCGGGGTGGCGATGGCCGACGTGTTCCGGACCGCGAGGGCGGGCCGCTGCGCCGCCCGGCCGGAACTGGCGGACACCAGGATTCCGCTGGAGATCGGCATTCCGGTACTGCCGTGCCGGGGCGGGGCGGAGGTCGCGCACCGGGTGTTCGGGCCGCTGGGCTGGACGGTCAGCGCGGAGCCCATCCCGCTGGACGAGCAGTTTCCCGGGTGGGGCGACTCCCGGTACGTCGGCTTGACGATCACCGGGACCATGCGGCTGGCCGACGCGCTCAGCCAGCTGTACGTGCTGCTGCCCGTGCTGGATGAGTCCAAGCACTACTGGCAGGGGCCGGACGAGGTCGACAAGCTGCTGCGCTCCGGCGAAGGCTGGCTCGCCGAGCACCCGGACCGGAACCTGATCACCCGCCGTTACCTGGGCCGCCGGGGCGGCCTGACCCGGGTGGCCCTGGCCCGCCTGGCGGAGACGGACGACGTCTCCGCCGACACGCTCGAGCCCGCGGACAACGAGGAGGCCCGGCAACCGGAAGACCGGCGGGTCCCGCTGAACGTCCAGCGCCACGAGGCCGTGGCCGCCGCGCTCGCGAACCTGGGCGCCCGGACCGTCGTCGACCTGGGCTGCGGCTCCGGGCAGCTGCTGGACCGCCTGGTCAAGACACCAGGGTTCACGAAGGTCGCGGGCTGCGATGTCTCGGCGCGGTCCCTGCAGCACGCGGCCCGGCGCCTGCGCCTGGACCGGCTGAGCGAGCGCCAGGCCGGGCGCGTCGAGGTGTTCCAGAGCGCGCTCACGTACGAAGACGACCGCCTGAAAGGATTCGACGCCGCCGTGCTGATGGAGGTCATCGAGCACGTCGACCCGCCCCGGCTCGGCGCCCTGGAACGCGTGGTCTTCGGCACCGCGCACCCGGGTTCCGTCGTCGTGACGACTCCGAACCGGGAGTACAACGCGCTGTACGAGGGGCTGCACGGAATGCGGCACTCCGACCACCGGTTCGAGTGGGACCGGGCGCAGTTCACGGCGTGGGCGGACCGCGTCGCGGCGGCCTACGGCTACGCCGTCACCATGCACGGCATCGGGGAGGAAGACGACACCCGCGGCACCCCGACCCAGATGGCGGTTTTCACCAGCGAGGGGGACTCTTCCAGTGAATGACACGCGCACGCTCACCGTCCCGGCGACGGGCCTGATCGTCCTGGTCGGCGTGTCCGGAAGCGGGAAGTCGACCTTCGCCCGGGACCATTTCAAGCCCACCGAGGTCGTCTCCAGCGACTTCTGCCGGGGCCTGGTGTCCGACGACGAAAACGACCAGTCGGCGACCTCCGACGCGTTCGACGTCCTGCACTACATCGTCGGCACCCGGCTGCGGCGCGGCCTGCTGACCGTCGTGGACGCCACGAACGTGCAGCAGATGGCCCGCGCCGAGCTGGTCAAGCTGGCCCGGAGCCACGACGCCCTGGTCGACGCGATCATCCTGGACGTGCCGGAATCAGTCGCGGCCGCGCGCAACGCCGCCCGGCCCGACCGGGACTTCGGCCGCCACGTGATCGCCCGGCAGCACCGTGACCTGAAGCGGTCCGCCGGGCGCCTGCGCAAGGAGGGCTTCCGCCGCGTCCACCACCTGCGCGGCGCCGACGACGTCGCGGCGGCGGAGATCGTCCGGGAGCGGCCGTGGAACGACCGGCGGGACCTGCGCGGCCCGTTCGACATCATCGGCGACGTACACGGCTGCGCGTCGGAACTGCGCGCGCTGCTGACCCGCCTCGGCTGGGACGTCGACGGCGACAGCGCGGCCCATCCCGGCGGACGGCAGGCGGTGTTCGTCGGCGACCTCGTCGACCGCGGTCCCGACACCCCGGGCGTGCTGCGTCTGGTCATGAACATGGTCGCCTCCGGCGCCGCCCTGTGCGTGTCCGGCAATCACGAGGCGAAGCTGATCCGCGCGCTGAAGGGCTCGAAGGTAACCGTGTCGCACGGTCTCGCGGAGTCCCTGGACCAGCTCGGCGCCGAGCCCGAGGAGTTCCGCGCCGCGACCCTGGCCTTCATGGACGGCCTGATCAGCCACTACGTCCTCGACGACGGGAACCTCGTCGTCGCCCACGCCGGCCTCAAGGAGGCCTACCACGGCCGGACGTCCGGGCGGGTGCGGGCGTTCGCGCTGTACGGGGACACGACCGGCGAGACCGACGAGTGGGGCCTGCCCGTGCGCTACCCGTGGGCGCGGGAGTACCGGGGCCGGGCGGCGGTCGTGTACGGTCACACGCCGGTGCCCGAAGCCGAGTGGGTGAACAACACGATCTGCCTGGACACCGGCGCGGTGTTCGGCGGGAAGCTGACCGCCCTGCGCTATCCCGAGCGCGAGCTCGTCTCGGTCCCGGCCGAACGCGAGTGGTACGCGCCCGCCCGTCCCCTGGTGCCCGCGGAGGCCGAACGGGAGCCGTCGGCCCTGCGGATCGACGACGTCGCGGGTACCCGGTGGCTGGAGACCGCCCGCGCGGGCCGGGTGAAGATCGACGAGGAGAACGCGGCCGCGGCCCTGGAGGTCATGAGCCGGTTCGCGGTCGACCCGCGCTGGCTCCTCTACCTGGGTCCCACCATGTCGCCCGCCTCCGCGTCGTCCCGGGACGGGTTCCTGGAACACCCGGAGCAGGCCTTCGAGGACTACGCGGGGTGGGGTGTCACCCGCGTCGTGTGCGAGGAGAAGCACATGGGCTCCCGCGCGACCGCGGTCCTGGCCAAAGACCCCGCCGCGGCCGAACGGGTCTTCGGCGTCAGCGACGGCACCAGCGGCACCGTCTACACCCGCACGGGGCGGCCGTTCTTCGGTCCCGCCGACGTCGCCGTCCTGGTGGACCGCCTGCGGAGGGCGGCGGCGCCCCTGTTCGAGTCCCTGGACACGGACTGGCTGGCGCTGGACTGCGAGCTGCTGCCCTGGTCGGCCAAGGCCGGGGAGCTGATCAAGTCGCAGTACGCGTCGGTCGGCGCGGCGGCCCGGCGTTCCCTGCCGGCCGCGGCGTCGCTGCTGGAGAAGGCATCCGCCCGCGGTCTCGACGTGGCCGCGCTGGCGGAACGGACCCGGCAGCGGAAGGCGAACTCCGGCGCGTTCCGGGACGCCTACGCCGCCTACTGCCGGCCGGACAGCGGGCTGGACACGATCACCCTGGCCCCGTTCCAGGTGCTGGCCGCCGAGGGCCGGGCCCTGGCCCTGACCGAGACCCACGACTGGCACCTGAAGCAGCTGGCGGCGCTGGACGCCGACGTGATCACGCCGACGCGCCACCGGTTCGTCGACCTGTCCTCGGCCCGGGAACGGCAGGAGGCCGCGGACTGGTGGCTGGCGCTGACCGCCTCCGGCGGCGAGGGCATGGTGGTCAAGCCCGCTGACCTCGCGGGGCCGAAGGCCCAGCCGGCCCTGAAGGTCCGCGGCCGCGAGTACCTGCGCATCATCTACGGCGCCGACTACACCGAGTCCCTCGGCGTGCTGCGCGATCGTCGTCTGGGCAAGAAGCGCCAGCTCGCCCGCCGCGAGCACGGTCTCGGCCTCGAAGCGCTCGCCGCGTTCACCGGAGGCCAGCCGCTCTGGAAGGTCCACCAGCTGGTCTTCGCCGTCCTCGCCCTGGAGTCCGAGCCGGTCGATCCCCGCCTGTGAGCGCCTACGGAGCCACTCGATACGGCGATTATCCCGGCCCGCGACTGACTCCCGGGACCCGCGTCAACCACTGAGCTGTCCGGAGCGTCCCATGTACGAGATGTAAACATCTCGCAACCCCGCTGTTTCATCCCTTCTCAGCAGGAGGAACAGTTGAACCGGAAGCACAAACCACAGCGTTCCGTTCCCCGAATCGCCGCGATCGCCGGGGCCGCCGTCGTGGCCGCCGCGGGCTCCGCGGCGCTCGGCCTCCCGGCCGCGAACGCGGCCACGAGCACGACGCCCCTGCCGGTGTCGTTCTCCGCCAGTTCCGACGGCGCGTCGGCGAGCTACAACGCCAGCGGCGACATCATCCTCACCCCGGGAACCACCAACTCCAGCACGTTCGCCCAGGTGAGCGTCAACCTGAAGTCCCTCGGGGATGACATGGCGCCCACGACGCCGCCGTCGTTCACCACCGACAACTACAGCGCGGGCTCGCCGCGCTGGGTGATCGAACTGGCCAACGGGAACTGGATCGACGGCTACCCGACGCAGCTCAATAACGGCAGCGCGAACGACGCCTTCACCGGCAACCAGTGGGCCGTCGGCAACAGCGGCACGTACGAGTCGTACCAGGCCGCCCTGACCGGAGCCAACGACGCGCTGGGCAACGTCCAGGTGACGGACGCCTACATCGTCGCGGACGGCGACCAGATCGCCGGCACCACGGACACGCTGACCAACGTCCAGTACAACGGCGACACCGCCGCTCCCGGTCCCGTCTGCTCCGCCGCGGCCACCGGCTGCTCGTGGGAGCGGCTGAAGGACCCGTCCGCCATGGTGATGGACGTCAAGGGCCAGACACCGACGGCCAACACTCCGGTCATCGCCTACGGCGCCAAGGCCGGCGACCCGGCCGCCGACTTCACCCTGACGGCGTCCGGGACCGGCTCCAGCAAGCAGATCGCCTACACCCCGTACGGGACGTACGCGGCCGCCAAGCAGACCGACGCGACTCTGGCCGCGGCGGCCTACAGCAGCAGCGGCGCCCCGCTGTACTGCGTGTCGTCGATCGCGGACAAGTCCGGGCAGCCGGCCGAACTCCGGTCGTGCGCCACTTCCGCCAACGAGTGGCAGGACTTCCTGTCCGTCGGCAGCGGCAGCTACCGCATGCTGGAGCCGACTTACGGCAAGGCCGGAGTCAGCGCCGGCAGCCCGCCGATGGCCCTGAACGACAAGGGCTTCGGCGGCAACGGGAGCCCGCTGGTCAACTACGCGGCGGGCGGCTCCGGCAACGAGGAGTTCACCCCGGGCACCTGACCGCCGCCACCAAGACTCCTGCCCCGTTCCCATCCGCCCCGGGCGCGGGGCAGGAGCCGTCACTCGGGGAAGATGTCCGCCGACGTCTCGCCCGCGTAGGCCCGGCCCAGCCACAGGGTCAGCCGCCTGGCGTCCGTGCAGGCGAGGATCTCGCTGGAGGCGTGCGCGGACGGCGTGTCTCCCTGCACCATGAAGAACTGGATCAGGTCGTCCATCTTGGATCGCAGCCGCGCTTTCGCCTCGACGCTGGCCTCGAAGTCACGGAAGGCCTGCACCTCGCGGAGCCACTCGAACAGGTAGGGCTCTGCGTCCGTGTTCCCCATGAACCGGGACGGTAGCAGAAACCGGCGGCTCCTACCCCGCCGTCGCCTCGGTCGCGAGCTTTTCGATACGGGACCAGTCCCCGGCCTCGATCGCGTCGGCCGGGGTGAGCCAGGAGCCGCCCACGCACGCGACGTTGGGCAGCGCGCGGTAGTCCGGCGCCGACGCGGCGGTGATGCCGCCGGTCGGGCAGAACGTCACCTCGGGGAACGGCGAGGCGAGCGACTTCAGGAACGCCCGCCCGCCGGACGCCTCGGCCGGGAACAGCTTCATCTCGCGCTGCCCGTGCTCGAGGACGCGCATGACGTCGGAGACGCATCCGGTCCCGGGGAGGTAGGGCACCCCGGAATCGGCGAGCGCGCCGAGCAGCCGGCCGGTCGTGCCCGGGGAGACCAGGAACCGGGCCCCCGCGCTGACCGCTTCCTTCGCGAGGGACGGCGTGGTCACCGTGCCGGCGCCGACGATGGCCTCCGGCACGGAGCCGGCGATGGCCCGGATGACGTCGAGCGCGCGGGGCGTGCGGAGCGTGACCTCGATGACCGGGACGCCGCCCGCGAGCAGGGCCGTGGCCAGCGGGGCCGCGGCGGCGGGCTCGTCGAGGATGACGACGGGGATCACCGGCGCGATGCGCAGCAGGTCGGCGGAGGTGAGGGACGCGATCACGAGGCGTTCTCCAGGAGGTGAGGAATGACGCTGGCGCCGGCCTCGGCGGCTCCGACGCTGCGGCGGAAGGACGCGAACAGTTCCCGTCCGGTCCCGGCCCAGGCCGCCTCGTCCGGGGCGGCGCCCTTGACGGGGCGGTCGGCCAGTTCCGCGTCGTCCACGTCCACGGACACCGTGCCGGAGGCGGCGTCGACCCGGATCAGGTCGCCGTCCTGCACGCGGGCGAGCGGCCCTCCGGCGGCGGCCTCGGGCGTGAGGTGGATGGCGGCGGGGACCTTGCCGGAGGCGCCGGACATGCGGCCGTCGGTGACCAGGGCGACCTGGTAGCCGCGGTCCAGCAGCGAGCCGAGCGAGGGGATGAGCTTGTGCAGTTCGGGCATGCCGTTGGCGGACGGGCCCTGGTAGCGGACGACCGCGACGAAGTCCCGCGCGAGCTCGCCCCGGTCGAACGCGGCGAGGAACTCGTGCTGGTCGTCGAAGACCACGGCGGGGGCTTCGGTGACCCGGTGGGCGGGCTCCACGGCCGACACCTTCATGACCGCGTGCCCGAGGTTGCCCTTCAGCATGCGCAGCCCGCCGTCGGGGGCGAACGGGTCCGAGGCCGGGCGGAGCACCTCGGTGTCCGCGCTGGCCGGCGGCGCGGGACGGTAGTCCAGGGTGCCGCCGGCCAGCACCGGTTCGCGGCGGTAGGCGTCGAGGCCGGTCCCGGCGACGGTGGTGACGTCCGGGTGGAGCAGGCCCTCGCTGAGCAGTTCGCCGATCAGGAACGCGGTCCCGCCCGCGGCGTGGAAGTGGTTCACGTCGGCCGGGCCGTTGGGGTAGATCCGGGCCATCAGCGGCACCGCCGACGACAGTTCCGCGAAGTCGTCCCAGGTCAGGGTGATCCCGGCGGCGGCGGCCATGGCCGGGAGGTGCAGGGTGTGGTTGGTTGATCCGCCGGTGGCCAGCAGGGCCACCGCGCCGTTGACCACCGCCCTTGCGTCAACGACGTGCCCGGCCGGGGTGTAGGTGCCGGCCAGGTCGGTCAGGCGGAGAACCTGCCGGGCGGCCTCCTCGGTCAGAGCGGAGCGCAGCGGCGACTCGGGGCTGATGAACGACGCGCCGGGCAGGTGCAGGCCCATGACCTCCATCAGCATCTGGTTGGAGTTGGCCGTGCCGTAGAAGGTACAGGTGCCGGCCGAGTGGTAGGAGGCGGTCTCCGCCTCCAGAAGCTCCGCGCGCGTCGCCTCCCCGGACGCGTACCGCTGCCGGACCAGGCTTTTCTCCTTGTTCGGCAGGCCGGAGGCCATCGGTCCCGCCGGGACGAGGATGGCCGGCAGGTGGCCGAACGACAGCGCCCCGATCACCAGCCCCGGCACGATCTTGTCGCAGACCCCGAGGAGCAGCGCGGCGTCGAACATGTCGTGGGACAGCGCGACCCCGGTCGCCATGGCGATGAGGTCCCGGCTGAACAGGGACAGCTGCATGCCGTCGCGGCCCTGGGTGATGCCGTCGCACATGGCGGGCACTCCCCCGGCGAACTGCCCGATCCCGCCGGCGTCGCGCAGCGCCGCCTTGAGGATCGCCGGGTAGGTCTCGAACGGCCGGTGCGCGGAGAGCATGTCGTTGTAGGAGGACACGATGGCCACGTTCGGCTTGACGCGGCCGCGCAGCGCCGCCTTGTCCGGCGGGTTCATAGCGGCCAGGCCGTGCGCCAGGTTGGCGCAGGCCAGGCGGCCGCGGGCCGGCCCCCGCTCGGCCGCGGCCGCGATCCGGTCCAGGTAGGCCGCGCGGCTGCGGGCGCTGCGGTCGGCGACGCGCCGCGTGACGCGTTCCACGACAGGGTGGACTGCCGTCTCCGGCATGGGCTTCTCCCGGGGGTCGGATCTGCTGTTGCTGGCTACGCTAGGCTGAGTTATGTCTTTCCGTCAACCATAATTATGTCTTTTAAAAACCTAAGTACGGACGGTAGCGATTCGTTAATGCGGAAGTAACCTGGTCTATGCTGCACACGATGGATACCGCGGGCCAGGTTCTTCAGCTGATCATGTCCGGCCAGGCCAGCAGCCGGTCGGAGATAGGCCGCCTCACCGGGCTGTCGCGCACCGCGGTCACCGCCCGGGTCAACCAGCTCATGGCCGCGGGCCTGGTCATCGAGGACACGGTGAGCGGGTCGACGGGCGGGCGCCCGGCCGCGCACCTGGCGTTCAACGCCGGCGGCGGCGTGGTGCTGGCCGTGTCGGTCGGGCGCAGCCGGGCCCAGGTCGCGGTGGCCGGGCTGGACGGCTCCCTGCTGGCCACGGAGCCGGTCGAGGCCAGTCCCGAGGAAGGCCCGGGACGTGTCCTGCCCGCGGTCGCGGACCGGCTGCGGGCGCTGCTCGGCGAGACCGGCCGCGGCGACGGGGACGTGCGGGGCGTCGGCGTGAGCGTGCCGGGCAGCGTGGACACCGCCCGGAGCATGATGGTGAGCTCGATCGCGCTTCCGTCCTGGGACGACGTGGAGCTGGCGCCGGTGCTCCGTCCCGGCGGCGACGTCCCGGTACTGGTGGACAAGGACGTGAACGTGATGGCCATCGCCGAGCAGCAGGGCCCGCACCGGGACGTCCGGGACCTGCTGATGGTGAAGGCGTCAACCGGGATCGGCGTCGGCATCGTCAGCGGCGGCACGCTCCAGCGCGGCGGGCAGTCGGCGGCGGGCGAGCTCGGCCATATCCCGCTCCGCGCCGAGACCGGCGTGCTGTGCCGGTGCGGCCAGCACGACTGCCTGGAGGCGGTGGCCGGCGGCTGGGCCATGGTGCGGACGCTGCGGGAACGAGGCCACGACGTGGCCCACGTTCGTGACGTCGTCGCCCTCGCCCTCAAGGGCGACCCCGAGGCTCTGGACCTGATCCGGGACTCCGGCCGCCGGGTCGGCGAGGTCCTGTCCACCGCGGTCACGCTGCTGAACCCCGAGGTCGTCGCGATCGGCGGGGACCTGTCCGGGGCCTACGAGCCGTTCGTGGCCGGCCTGCGGGAGACCGTCTACCAGCGCTCCACCGCCCTGGCGACCCGGCAGCTGCGCATCGTGGCCAGCACCTTCGGCGAGCACCAGGGCCTGGTCGGCTGCGCCGCCATGATCACCCAGCACATCACCTCCCCCGGCGCCGTCGACCGCGCCCTGGCCGCCCGGCACGACCACCACCGCTAATCCCGAACGGATCTCCGTTCCCGTCCCGCGCGGCTTGTTATAGCCAGTCCCTGAGAACAGCCGCCAGCATGGTGCGGGAGCTGACGCCGAGCTTCCGGTAGATGTTCCGGAGGTGATGATCGACGGTGCTCGGGCTGATGAACAGCCGAGTGGCCACCTGCGCGTTGGTGGCGCCGCCGCCGACGAGCCGGGCGATCTGGGCCTCGCGCTCGGTCAGGTCGTCGACGCCGGACGGGACGGCTGTGTCCCCGGCCCGTTCCCGGGTCCCGACGGCCTGTTCCGTCCGGGCCCGTTCCGCGAACGCGGCGGCGCCGATGGCTTCGAAGGACTCCCAGGCCTCGCGCAACTGCTCCGCGGCCTGCTCGCGCCGATGCTTGCGGCGGAGCCACTCTCCGAACAGGAGACGGGTCCGGGCGAGATCGAACAGCGCGCCGGCCCGCTCCAGGTGCCCGATCGCCTCGGTGAACAGTTTCTCCCGTTCGGTATCGCTGTCCGGTCCGGTGCCGCGCAGCGCGATCGCCCGGCACTGGGCGCTCAGCCCGATTCCCCACTCGGTTCCGCCGACCCGGGCCCTGACGACGAGCCGGTCCAGCGCCAGTTCCGCCGTCGCCCGGTCGCCGCAGTGCACACCGGCCTCGACCGCGTAGGGCAAGATGATGGAGCCCAGGTAGGAGCCGTTCTCCTCAAGATGGACCCGGGCATGCTGAAGCGCTGCCCCGTAGTCCCGCGTGGCGATCGCGAAGACCGTCAGCGCGAAGTGCGGGTACACCGCGCCCCGGTGCTGCCCGCGCCGCGCACAGTCACGGGCCATCTCCGCCGCCGCGGCTCGCAGCTTCTCTTCCTGTCCTCGCCATGCCGGAAGCAGGAGTTCGGTGGAGGTGACTCCGAGACGGTCGGGTGTGCCGGTGGCCGCCAGAATGCCACGTCCCTCGGCGTTGAGTTCCTCCGCCTCCTTGAGGTGCCCCGCGAAGATGTAGGCGGTCCCCAGGTAATCCAGGGCCACCGGGAGCGTCCCCAGCGTTCCCCGGGTCCGGCACAGCTCCACCAAGCGGCTGGACAGCCGCCGGTACGCGTCGTAGTCGAGCACTTCGAAGGTGCACCAGATGCCCGCCTCGCACCAGCGTATCCACTGGTCCACTGGCCGGTCGTCCTCGAGAAGAGTCCGCACGGCCTTCCGCAGGACGGGACCGCCCTGGTCCGGACCGTCGGTCAGGACCGCCGAAAAACCACTCAGTGCCAGCCCCGGAAATGCCCCCGGCCCCGTGTCATCCTCCCGATAGGAAGCACGGAGGCTGGCATACCCGGCGATCCATTCCTCGTTGGTCCCGGAAGAGTAGAAGGCCGCTGTCATCGCGGCGAGCATCGCGTCCCGGGACGCGTCCGGGTCATAGGGTGCCAGCGCCCGCGCCGCCTGCAGCAAGGTAACCCGCGCCTGGTCTCCCTTCCCGAGCGTGGCCTGGATCTCCCCCCGCAGATACAGAAGCTCCGCCCAATTCAGTGGTTCGCGCATTTCCGGGTCGGCCTGGTCGAGCAGGATCTCCGCCTGACGGACCCGGCCCGCGCGGTACTCGGCGTCGGCCGCCGACAGGAGCCGGGCACGCTTCCTCCCGGCGTCGGGGGTCAGCTCCATCGCCCGGCGCAGGAACGCGGCGGCCGCGGCGAACCCTCCCCGTCCGGCGACCCGGACGGAGGCCTTCTCCAGCAGCATGGCGACTTTCTCGTCCGGGCCGTCCGCCGCGGCGGCCCGGTGCCAGGCGACCTGGTCCTTATCTCGGTCCGGATCGCTGGCCTCGGCGAGAGCCGCGTGGACGCGCTGCCGGTCCCGTGAGGAGGATCCGGTGTAGACCGCGGAGCGGATCAGGGGATGCCGGAAGACAACGCGGTCCCCGACCGTGACAAGCGCGCTGATCTCCGGCGCTTGGTCCAGGCGGGGACCCAGCCCGAGCAGGGCGGCCGACTCCTCCAGCAATTCCGGGTTGCCCAGCGGATCGGCCGCGGCAAGAAGCAGGAACTCCCGCTGCTCAGGGGAGAGCCGCGCCAGTCTCCGGCGGTACACGTCGCGGGCGTCCGCGCCGACGGGAAGCGGGTCTGGAAGAAGTACGGCTCCGGCCAGTTGCTCTCCAGTCAGCTCCCGGGTTGTCTCCACGAGGGCGAGCGGGATCCCGCCCGACCGCTTGGCGATCTGGCCGGCCACCGCCGGGGCCACGATTCCGTCCGCCAGGTTCATCACCAGCTCACGCGCGAGCGCGGACGTCAATCCCCCCACCCGGAGAGACGGCAGCCTCTCGAAGCACTCTTCGTTTCCCGTGGCCTCCCGGACCGTGAAGAGAAGCGCAACGTGCTCCTCTTTCAGTTGGCGGGCGACGAACGCGAGCACTCCAGCCGACGCCTGGTCGAGCCACTGCGCGTCATCCACCGCTATCAGCAGGGCATGCCCGGACGGAAGCCGGCCGGCGGCACCGGACAGCAGGGCCACGGTCGCCAGCCCGACGAGGAACCGGCCCGGAGCGGGCCCGGCAGCCAGGCCGAAGGCCGACTCCAGCGCTGCCCGCTGCGGCTCCGGCAGCCGCGGAAGGTCTTCCAGAAGCGGCTGCATGAGCTGATAGAGCCCCGCGAACCCGAGCTCCATCTCGCTTTCGATCCCGGTAGCACGCAGGATCCGGAAATCCCGCGCCTGGCCAGCCGCGTATTCCAGCAGAGCGGTCTTCCCGATTCCCGCTATTCCTCGCACCACAAGGGTCTCACTGACCCCGTCTCGTGCATTGTCCAGGAGTTTCTGGAGCATCGCGCACTCCGTCACACGGCCAATCACCGTCACGCATTCCCCGGGTTCAGAGAGGGCCAAGTATCGGGATGTTACACGATACGAACGCTGCCGTGAAGAATTCTGATCGCCGACTGTCGATCTAAGAACCATGAGTTCTCGCGATACCCAGCCGGGTCCGCAGCTGGCACGCTCATTCGCACAAGCCGACGGCACGGCGAAACGGGGATTCCTTGTCATCTGAATCAATGGCACCTGGCACATCACCGGGCACTGGCGACGTCGAGATCCTGGACGCGGTCGAGGTGGTGGCCACTTCTCGCGCTCCGCACGAACTGCCGTACCTGACGCTACTCACGCGCCCTGGTTCCTGAAGCGCCGCCGCAAACGAGACGAGCCACCGGCGTTCGGGGTGAGCGAAGCGACAGCCGACCGGAGAAGACTCATCATTAAACGAATTATTGGCATCGTTCTATGCACCGCCATTATATTTAGCGTCAGCTTCGTCATGCGCAGGTACGGACTCAGAGCGGCTGCCGACTTCACCCGGATCCTCTCATTTTCCCCGACATGCATATCGATAATCAGATGGGGATGGGGGGCGGGCGCATCAACATACGTCGGCCCCCGAATCAAGCACCCCTACCTCATGATAACCACTGGAATACTTGGACTATCCATTTGCCTTGCCGCAGCAATCATCCCCATCACCTCACACGAATCAATCATATCCGCCATTCATGATTTCATATCATCGATACTTCCAAAGTCGCCACCCAAAAAATGCCCCACGTGGATCGACGCGTCCTCGCCAGCCAATCCACTCGACTCGAGACTTGCCGCTTCCTCCGGAACCCTGAAGACCGAACTCTCGATCTCCGGCGACTACTCTATCCGGAAAGTGGCGTTCAGTCGCGGCGGAAGCACCATCGCCGCGGTCGCCGAGCAGAGTTCAAATACAAATTCAGCTAACCGAATTTACCTGTGGAACGCAAAACACCTCAAAAATCCCACTCTCCTGCCCGATACCCAAAGCAACAATTACGGAACCAGCACTGCCGTCGATCTAGCCTTCAGCCCGGCCGGAAACTTCCTCGCAGCAAGCGACACCAATGGCCTCGACGTATGGGATCTAGGATCCTGCACAGATTCCTACAATTCCGCAATCCTGCCATCGGCAATCACCTATATCCCCGGCGAGGCAGCCATCGTCACGATCGACGAGGGCGACCGCGGTGAAATACTAGACCCAAATACCGGATGGTCCCGAATTCCAAAACCGCTCTCCGGCAATAATTCCACAAGCTGGAAATATACACAGATAGCCGCCAGTCGCGGCGGGGCAGATATAGCGACAACAGCCGCAACCGGAACGCTGACACAGCAAGCATACATCTGGGATCGAGAAAACGGACGCAGATACGGCCCGATTTCAGCTCAGCAGCAGCTCACCGCAGTGAATTCTGTCGACTTCAATCCTAACGGAAACATACTTGCGATCGCCGGAATAGGAGCGACCAAGCTATGGAGTACAGGACGGCACACCTACACATACCTGTGGAGCGCAATCAATACAACACCTCAGGCTGAAGCATTCAGTCCAAACGGAACTACACTAGCAGTTGGCGATTCCGACGGGAACATATATCTTTGGAATATCTACACGCATCGCGTGATCGGAACAATTAGATGCCCGATAGGAGATTGGCAAGGACTTACGTTCAGCCCAGACGGAAGAACGCTTGCGGCGTACGCCCGCCGCAGTTCCCGGATCTACATTTACCACGTCAACTACCAGCCAGTGCGCGGGTAGCGTTAACCCAGCAGCCGCGATTGAAACCGTCTGGCCTGCTGCTCCGGACTTGCACCTTGGGGCCAGGGCCTCGGCCTGCTGGCGCGTGACGTCGTTCCCGCCCGCCGGCCGACCTCGGGCGCCACCCAGCCCGGCACCAGTTCCGGCCGCGCTCGGTGGCCCGCCGGGCCATGTCGATGAGCTGATCCCCCTCTTCCCCCGGCTAGTTCAGGCAATTTGCTTTTCCCGAACTACTTGCTAATGGTCGGAAAAGCCTACAGGATTGACCACAGACGGGTTCACAGGGGGACAGAAAGCTGCTTTCGGGGGCGTCAATGTCGAGCGGTACAACCGCGTTCTCGCCAGGCACCAGATCGTTGTGCCGGACGTTCCCGGGCCGTCCGGCACAGGTCACGGCCGTGCGAAGCTTCCTCCTCCAGCACCTGACCTCCCTCCACTGTCCGGACGGCGCCCTCGACGACATTCTGGTCTGCGCCTCGGAGCTCGCCACCAACGCGGTACTGCACAGCCACTCCGGGAACCCCGGCGAGCACTTCGACGTGGAAATTGCCCTCCGGGCCGGAGAATCGATCTACGTGGCGGTCCGGGACTCCGGCGGCCCGTGGGCGCGGCCCCGCGCCGCCGGGACCCCCGACGAGGACGCCGAGTGCGGCCGCGGACTGCAGGTGGTGGCCGCCCTGTCGGCGGACACCGGGATCACCGGCGACGCCTCCGGGCGGACCGCCTGGTTCCTCAGCCAGTGGAAACCCGTCTAAACGCGGGAGCCGCCGGCTGCCCGTGGTCAGGAACCCCGGTAGGTGGAGTAGGCGAAGGGGCTGAGCAGCAGGGGAACGTGATGGTGGGCGTCCGGGTCGGTGACCTCGAAAGTGACGGTGACCTCGGGATAGAACGCCTGGACGTCGAGGCGGCCGAAGTACCCGGCGGTGTCGAAGGTGAGGCGGTGGACGCCGGGGCCGGGGTCCCCGAGGTCGTTGACCCGGCCGTCGGCGTTGGTGGTGGCGCGCTCCACGAGGTGCCAGGCATCCCGTGAGCGGGACTCGACGCTGACGGCGACGCCCGCGGCCGGCGTTCCGCTGGTCGCGTCAAGGACATGTGTCGACAGGCTCACCGTGCCTCCTCCGCGCGCACCAGCCTGGCCAGGCGCAGCCGGTTGATCTTGGCGAGTTCGGCCAGGGCGGCGCGGGTCTCGATCTCGGGGGAATTGCCGAGCCGGGCCTGGCACAGGGCGAGCAGTTCCCCGGGGCCGCGCCCGGCGGCGCACACCAGGTAGACGCGGCCGAAGCGGCGTTCGTAGGCGGCGTTGGCGGCCGCGATCGCGGCCTTGATCTCGTCGCCGGCACCGTCCATGCCCGACTGCTCCTTCCTGGACCACTCGCTGGAGGGCCGTTCCCCGATGCGAGGATGCCCGGCGAGCGCCTGGTCCAGTCCCGCGGCGCCGAGCAGCGCGGTCGCGATGTCCGACGCTTTCTCCAGGGCGGTCTCGCCGGAGTAGGGGCGGCCCCCGAGGATCGCTTCGATCCAGGCGCCGGCCGTGCAGCAGGTTCTCAGCCGGCCGCGCAGTTCGGCCGCCGGGGCGGCGTTGAAGTCGTCCAGCACTCGGTCACTCCACGGGTGTCGTCGGCTGCCCGGGAACTCCGGCGGCGACGGCGCCGCCGCTCACCGCTTCCTGGACGGGAGTGCCGCCGCCGCGGCCCCCGTTTCCCAGGTGGTTGAACAGCAGGTTCAGCGCGAACACGACGACCACGGTCGCGGTGATGCTGGATCCGAAGATCACCTGGAAGTCCTTGGGGAACTCGTCGTAGATGTGGGAGTCGAAGGCGGGCAGCAGTCCCGCGGCCAGGGCGGCCGCGACGATGAGCAGGTTGTGGTTGCCGGAGAAGTTCACCTTGTGCAGGGTCTGGATGCCGACCGCCGTGACCATCGCGAACATCACCGTGGCGGCGCCGCCGACGACCGGCCCGGGCAGGTCGGCGATGACCTGCCCGACCTTGGGAATCAGGCCCAGGACCAGCAGGAGCACGCCGCAGACCGTGACCACCCACCGGCTGCGCACCTTGGTCAGGCCGACCAGGCCGACGTTCTCGGCGAACGCGGTGTCGGGGAAGGAGTTGGTGAAGGACGCGAGGAACGCCGACAGGGCATCCGCCGCCAGGCCGCGCGCCAGGTCACCCGGGGTCAGGTCCTTGCCGGTCATCTCGCCCACCGCCAGCATGTCCGCCGTCGACTCGGTGAACGTCACGATCATGACGATGCACATGGTGATGATGGGGGCGACGGCGAATTTCGGGGCTCCGAAGTGGAAGATGCTCGGCGCGCCGAACCACCCGGAGGC
>WRBL01000019.1 GCA_009784565.1 Streptosporangiales bacterium
ACGGTGACGCCGCTGTCGTGGCGGAACTGGAACCCGGAGACCTGGCAGAAGAAGTGGCGGTACCGAAAGCGGTTCCCGCTCCCGGCGCAGGCGCGCGGGATGAGGGTGTTCCTCGACCTGGAGGGCGCGATGACCAGCGTCACCCCGGCGCTGAACGGCTATGAATTCGGCCGCCACGCCGGGGGCTACCTGCCCGCGCGGTGGGAACTCACCGACCGCCTGGCCGCAGGGGAGAACACCCTCGACCTGACCCTCGACTCGGCGTTCACCATCAACGTGCCGCCGAACCGGCCCGCCCCGCAGAATCCGCGGAGCATCGATTTCTGGCAGCCCGGCGGCGTCTACCGGGACGCCCGGCTCCGGGTCGTGCCGCAGGTGTTCGTGGACGACGTGTTCGCCCGGCCCGAGAACGTGCTCGACGACTCCGCCCGGCGGCTGCGCGTCGAGTACACCCTGGACGCCGCCGTCGTCCCGGCCGGGCAGGTGTCCGTCACCGTCGGCCTGCTCGACGGTTCCCGCACGGTCGCCTCGGCGAGCGCGCCCGTCACCCTCCGCCGGGCCGGGCGGGCGACCGGGGCGGTCACGCTCTCCCGGCTGGAGGGCGTGACCCTGTGGGATACCGGGAACCCGAAGCTCTACACGACCGTGGTCACGCTGAAGGTCAACGGGGCCCCGCTGCACGACTACCGGGTCCGCACCGGGTTCCGGGAAGCCCGCTTCACCTCCCGCGGGTTCTACCTCAACGGCAACAGACTCAAGCTCATCGGCCTCAACCGGCACCAGTTCTACCCGTTCGCCGGGGCGGCGCTGCCGGCCCGGGTCCAGCGCCGCGACGCGCAGATCCTCCGCGACGACCTCGCCTGCAACGCGGTCCGCTGCTCGCACTACCCCCAGTCCGAGGACTTCCTCGACGCCTGCGACGAGCTCGGCCTCCTGGTCTGGGACGAGATCCCCGGCTGGGGCTACCTCGGCGACTCCGCCTGGCGCGAGGCCGCCTACGCCGACCTGCGCGCCATGATCACCCGCGACCGCAACCACCCCTCCGTCGTCATCTGGGGCGCCATGCCCAACGAGGCCGGCCGCCACGACACCGCCTACCGCCGCTACAACCACCTCGCGCACTCCCTCGACCCGTCCCGGCCCACCGGCGGCGACGCGACGGACCGGGGGCCGGGCTTCCCGTTCGACGTGTTCGCCCGGCACGACTACACCAGCCGGACCGGGCCGGACGGGCTCCGCCAGGCCGCGCTCAAGCATCCCGGCGACTCGGCCGGGAAGCCGTACCTCGTCACCGAGGCCGTCGGCAGCCGATCCGGCCCGGCGCTCGCCTACCGCCGGACCGACCCGCAGCAGCTTCAGCAGGGCCTGGCCTCCGCGCACGCCGCGGTCCTGAACGACGCCTGGTCCGACCCCCGGTACTGCGGCGTGATCTCCTGGTCCGGCTTCGACTATCCGTCGGACGCGGTCTCCGCGTCCGTGCAGGGGGTGAAGTGCACCGGCGTCGCCGACCTGTTCCGCGTCCCCAAACCCGGGGCGGCCATCTACCGCGCCCAGGCCGATCCCGCCCGCCGGCCGGTCATCGAGCCGGCCTTCTACTGGCACTTCGGCGACAGCTATCCCGTCACTATCCTCTCCGCCGCCATGGTCTGCTCCAACCTCGACCGGCTCGAGGCCTACGTCGGCGGAAAGCACTTCGCGACGCTGACGCCCGACACCGCCGCCTACCCTCACCTCCCCCACGCCCCCTCCTTCGCCGACTTCACCGCCGTCGACGGCGCCGTCCGCCCCGACCTGCGGATTGACGGCTACCTCGGCGGCCGTCTCGCCGCCACCCGCCGTTTCTCCTCCGACACCTCCCGCGACCGGCTCGCCGTCGACCCCGACGACACCGCTCTGGTCGCCGACGGAACCGACGCCACCCGCGTGGAGATCCGCACCGCCGACGCCTACGGCAACACCCGCCCGTATGTCCCCGGCGACGTCACCGTCACCGTCACCGGGCCCGGCATCCTCCTGGGCGACAGCCCTCTCGCCCTCGCCGACGCCGGAGGCGCCGCCGCCGTCTGGATCCGCACCCTCCCTGGCCAGGCCGGTACCATCACCGTCCGCGTCGCCCACCCTGCCCTCGGAACGGCGTCCGCCAGCCTCCGGGCCGCGGCTCCCCCCGGTCCGGAGGCATCCGCCGGCGGAGTCACCCTGTCCGCCGCGCGCTCCGGCTCCAGCGCGGCAGCGGTCATCGAGGCCGCGGCCGCCGGGACCTGGTATCCGTCGCTGGCCGCCGCGTTCAGCAACCGGGGCATCACCGCCGCCGGCGACCCGTCGGCCGGCGACCTGGACGGCCGCGGCCACACCTACTCCGCCGAGGCACTCGCCGCCGAGGGCCTCACCCCCGGCGCGGCGGTCCGCACCGCCGACGGCCTGGAATACACCTGGCCCGACGTTCGCCCAGGCCAGCCCGACAACGCCCTGGGATCGGGACAGACCGTCGCCGTCGCCGGCCGGCCCGGCGCGACCCGGCTGGGGCTGCTCGCCGCCTGCACCCGGTTCGGGGGCTTCGGCACCCTGATCATCCGCTACGCCGACGGGACGTCGCAGTACCAGCAGGCCTACCTCAACGGATGGACGAACGGGGCGGCGTCCGAGGGGCCCGGCATGGAATTCGCCGTGGCCGCGGCCCTGGCGTCCTACAACACCCCGTCGGGAAACCTTCCGGCGAAGGCCTACGTGTACGCGGTCACCGTGCCGGTCGACCCCGGCCGCCGGGTCACCGCCGTCACGCTGCCCAACCGGTCCAGCACGGTAACCGGCGCGGCGAACGCGGCCCACATCTTCGCCGTCACCACCGGCACCCCGCACGAGTACCCGTCGCTGGCCGCCGCGTTCAACAACACCGGCATCAGCAACGACGCCCGCAGGGTCGCGGCCGGCTTCGACGGCCTCGGCAACAGCTACTCCCGCGAGGCCCTGGCCGCCGCCGGACTGCGCGCCGGCGCCCGCCTCACCCGCGACGGCCTCCGCTTCACCTGGCCTGGCGGCCCCGCCGGGGAACCCGACAACGTCCTCGCCCTCGGCCAGACCATCCGGCTGTCCGGCACCGGGACCCGCCTGGGTTTCCTCGGCGCCGCCAGCCCCGGCACTCGCGTCGGCACCGGCACCGTCCACTACGCCGACGGCGGCGCCAGCCAGTACACCTTCCGCCTCGACAACTACTTCGGGCGGCCCGGCCCCTCCAACCGCACCGCGGCCGTCATGCCCTACCTCAACTCCTCCGGGCTGTTCGGCCGCCGCCTGGTGACCGCTCGCGTATTCGCGGCCAGCGTCCGCATCGTGCCCGGCCGCGAGATCCGTGCCGTCACCCTCCCGCCCAACGGCGCCAGTCCCTCATCCGGCGAGATCGAGGGCCTTCACCTGTTCGCGGTCACGATCGGGTTAGCCCGCCGCAGCGGCCGGGTCAGGAACCGGGGCGCAGACGGGCCAGCACGGTGCGGAGGTCGCCGCCGTCGGAGTTCCACACGATGACGCCGAACACCGCCACGATCACGATGCACACCAGCGCGGACAGCCCGACGCTGACGGCGAAGCCGCCGGCGTTCAGCAGCGACGCCGCGGCGGTGCCGGCCGCCGCCGCGGCCACGCAGCCCGCCAGGCCGGCCGCGCAGGCCCGGGTCGCGCCGGCCAGGGCCCGGGGGCCGCGGACCCGCCGCACCAGGATCAGGAGCGCCGCGCCCGCCACCGTCAGCCCGAACGAGGTACACGCGCCGAGGGCGGGGACCACCCAGTTCCGCGGCACGAGCGGGACCACCGCCGCGTTGGCCGCGATCGACAGGACCCAGCCCAGGCTGACCGCGACCGCAGGAGCCCGGTTGCGGCCGTGCGCGTACAGCACCCGCGACAGGTTGGCCGACAGCCCGTAGCCGACCAGGCCCGGCGCGAACGCGGCCAGGGACGCGGCCAGCATCGCGGCCGACCGCGCCGAGTCGTCCTCGAACACGTGGGCCAGGGGCACCCGTGCGCCGATGAGAACGGCCGCGCCCAGCCAGGAGACGATCAGCACCGCCCGGGTGGACGCCGCGCTGGTGACCGCGAACGCGCCGTCGTCGGGCTCCGGGCCGGGCCCCGTGCCGGAGCGGGCTGACAGTTCCGGGAACGCGCTGGTGGCGATGGGCACGGCCAGGACCGCGTACGGGACCATGAACACCGCCCAGGCGAACCCGTAGATCACCAGGGTCCCGGCCGTCCCGTACCGGTTGGCCAGCACGATCACCACGGCGGTCGAGGCGTCCTGCGCGACGAGCGTGAGCAGGCCGGCCACCGCGAGCCGCCGGACCCGGACCGCCACCCCGGGCGGGAAGCGGAGCGCGGGCCGCAGCCGCAGGCGCAGCCGCCACGCGGGCACGGCCGCCGCGGCGACCATCGCCAGCACTCCCAGGGTGGTTCCCCCGGACAGCAGGTACTCGTCGGGCGCGGGCAGCGCCTGCAGCCGGTTCACGTACGCGCCGCCGGTCAGCCCGAACGCCGCGTACGTTCCCACGACGACCAGGCTGGACAGCAGCGGCGCGACGGCCGGGCCGCCGAACTTCCGGTGGGCCTGGAGGATCCCGTACAGCACGACCGCGACCCCGTACAGCAGCACCTGGGGCGCGAACACGATCAGCATCCGCCCGGCGATCCCGGTGATCTCGCCCTGGGCGCAGCCCGGGGCGCCGCCCAGCAGCGCCCCGGCGAGCGGGCGGGCGAGCAGCGCCAGCGCCGCGCTGACCGGGACCAGCAGCAGCACGGTCCACGTCAGCAGGGCCGACGCGATCTGGCTCGGCCGGGCGCCGCCGGCGTCGTCGTCTCCGCCGGGCCCGGTTCCGGCCGGGGCGGCGAGGACCGGCACCACGATCGCGGTGAGGGCTCCGCCCGCGGCGATGTTGTAGATGATGTTCGGCACCATGTTGGCCGTGGTGTAGGCGGTGCCGAGGCAGGTGGTGCCGACCGAATGGGCGAACACGACCTGCCGCCCGAACCCGACGAGCCGCGACGCGACGGTGATCACGCCGATCATCACGGCGGCACGGCCGATGGCCGACGGTCTCAGCCGGGGACGGCCGGGCCCCTCCCGGCGGGCCTGCTGCTGGGCGGTCACGGCGCGGGCGCAGCCGGCTCCGCGGGCCGCCGGCCCAGCATGTCCACCCAGTTCAGCGCGGGCGTGGACGCGATAACCCTGGTGAAGCTGATCTTCTCCGACGCCAGGGTGAGCCCGGTGATCCCCGCCAGCAGCCCGGCCCGCGCCGGGCGGGACAGCGCGGCGGCCGCGGCGCCGCCGAGCAGCGCGCCCAGGGCGTTGGCGCCGCAGTCTCCGAGCATCGCCCTTTCCCCCAGGTCGTCGGGGAGCAGGGCCGCCGCGGCCCCCAGCGCCGGGGCGGCGGCGGGGCCCGCGCCAACCGCGGCCAGCAGGGTCCCGGACACCCCGGCCACCTTGATCGCCCGCCCGGGCCGCAGGTCGAACAGGTTCAGCAGGTTCGCCGACCCGGCGATCAGCCCGGAATTGATCGCGACGTCCACCGGGTCGCCGCCCAGGGTCGCCGCGCTGGCCACGCCGGTCGCGCCGATTCCCAGGAGCTTCACGGCGCCGGTGGTGACCTCCCCGTGGAGCAGGGCGCCGAGGTGGCCGCGCAGGCCCCGGCGCTTCCCGGAGCCGGCCAGGTCGTCGAGGGCGCCGAAGGCGGCGGCGCCCGTTCCGGCGATGGCGAGCGGCACGGAGCCCGGGAGAAGGGACAGGCCCGCCAGGGCTCCCGCGGTGACCGCGGGCCCCTCGACCAGGGTGACCGGCTCGCCGCGGTGGTTGGTCCGGGTCCAGTTCCCCTCGCCGCCGGGCGGGCGGCGGCGCAGCGCCGCGTACGCCAGGCGCGCCCCCGCCAGGGCGAGACCGCCGGCCGCGACGGCCCGGGAGGGTGGCTGCTGGATCACCTGTTCGCCTTTCCCGTCTGGTCAGGGCGCGGCGAGGCGGTCGCCGTCGGGATCGGGGACGGCATCGGTTCCGGGCTCACCGCGGACGCACCCGACACACCGTAGCTGTTCGGCTTTCCGCCCGCCAGTTGGGCCGCGAGCGCCTGGACCGCGGAAATCTGCCCGAGCGTACTGTCGGCGTTGTCCACGGTCGACGCGTGCGCCGCGGTGCTGCCCGCCCGGAGCACCGCGATCGAACTGCCCTCCTGAGCCGAGCCGGCGGTGCTTCCGACCGCCACCGTGGCCGCGCTCGCCGCCGCGAACTCCGGCACCGCCGCCAGCAGCACCTGGTTGGCCGGGTCGTTCTGGCCGCCGGGCGGCGGGGACGCCGGGGTCACGACGATCGCCAGCGCGGCCCGGTCGGCGGGCGAGCCGGAGACCGAGAGGTAGCCGCCCTGGCTGTAGGCGGACAGCAGGGTCTGGGCGCTGGCGGCGCTGACCGCGCGCTTGCCGCCGTTCCCGGACTTCTTCAGGATGGCCGCCGCGATCAGCTGGGCCGCCTGCTGCTGGTAGGCGGTCTGCGGGGACGATCCCTGGGTGAGCGTGATCCCGTTGTCGCCGGCGATCGAGGTATTGATCGTGCCGAGGCTGGACTGGGTGGCGCCGCTGATGTCGTTGAACTTCGGCTGCAGGGAGACCTGGCCGGTGACCGTGGCCCCCGCGGCGCCGGCCGCGCGCCGCACTCCGCTGACCACGCCGGACTCAGCGCCGGGCTCGGTGATGAGCACGACCCGCTGCCCGGACAGCCGGCCGGACAGCAGGGCGGGCTCGGCGGTCTGCAGGAACTGCTGCGCGGCCCCGGCCTGAGCCTGGTAGGTATCCCGCTCGTTGCTGGTGGCGTTCAGCTGGCTGCGCAGCGAGTCGCTGGTGGACTGCAGCACGTCGAGGGTGTGGCCCTGCAGCTCGGTGGAGCCGAGGACGATCCCGATCGCCAGCGCGAGGAACACGGCGACGATGGAGACCAGGTGATAGCGGAAATCAATCATCTGAACAATCCGGTGAACCAGTAGGCGAAACTATGCCAGGTGGCGCTGAAGTAGTCGCCGAGGATCGGGCCGGCGGGCGAGGACGCCACGGCCACGACCAGGGTGACGGCGGCGGCGAGCACGAGGATCAGCAGCGCCCAGGCGGAGATCCGGGAGTGGTAGAGCTGGTGGACGCCGCGGGCGTTGACCACCTTGGCGCCCACCCGCAGGTGGGTGAGGAACGTGCTGGCCATGCCCGGCCGGCCCTTGTCGAGGAACTCCTCCAGCGTCCAGTGGGTGCCGACCACCGCGATCAGGCTGGCCCCGCAGGCGTCGGCGAGCAGCAGCGCCACGTCCTCGCTGGTGCCCGGGGCCGGCAGCGGGACGGCGGACAGTCCGAGCGCCTCGACCCGTTCCTGCCCGGGCGCCTGCCCGTCCGGGTAGGCATGCACGACCAGCTCCGCCCCGGAGCGGAGCGCCTCGTCGGTGACTGAGTCCATGTCGCCGATGATCACCCGAGGCCGGTAGCCCGCCTCGATCAGCGCGTCGGCCCCGCCGTCGACCGCGACCAGGACCGGCTTGTACTCGCGGATGTAGGGACGCAGCGTGCGGAGATCCTCCCGGTACCGGTAGCCGCGCACCACGACCAGGACGTGGCGGCCGTCCATCTTCGTGGCCATCTCGGGCACGTCGATGCCGTTGGTGAGCAGGTCCCGTTCCCGGCGGAGGAACTCCAGGGTGTTGGCCGCGAAGGAGTCGATCTGGGTGGCCACGCCCTGCTGGGCGGCCTCGAACGAGGTCCCGACCGTCTCCGCGGTCTGCGGGATGCCCTTGGCGATCGCCTGGCCGCCCGCGTCGTAGAGCACGCCTCCGTCCAGCCGGACCGGCTGCCCCTCGGTGACCCGGGCCAGCGCGTCCTGCCCGACGTCGTCCACCAGCGGAATGCCGGAATCCAGGAGGATGTGCGGACCGAGGTTCGGGTACCGGCCGGTGAGCGACCTGGCCGCGTTGACCACCCCGGCGACCTTGCAGGCCCGCAGTTCGTCCGCGCTGACCCGGTCCAGGTCGGCGTGGTCGATGACCGCGATGTCGCCCGGGTTCAGCCGCTTGACCAGTGTCTTGGTCCGCTGGTCCACGCGGGCGATGCCGACCACGCCGGACGGCGTGCCGGCCCGGCCTGGCCGGACGCGCGGAAACTTCACGAACGGTACCTTCATCTGCTCGGCATGCGGTTCCGGGCTTAGGGTGAGTGGCGTGACTATGTCATCGGCTTCGGTCCGGCTCACCGCGCTGTCGCACGGGGCCGGCTGTGCGTGCAAGCTACCACTGTCCGCTCTCGATCAGCTGATGGTTTCCCTGGGATCAATGCCAGGCGGCGGCGGTTCCCCCGGGACAGCCGGCCTGGGCCCGGACCTGCTGATCGGGGCGGCCGAGGCGGACGACGCGGCGGTCGTCCGCCTCGATGACGAACGGGCCCTGGTGGCCACCACCGACTTCTTCACCCCGATCGTCGACGACCCGGGCGACTGGGGGCGCATCGCCGCCGCGAACGCGCTGTCCGACGTCTACGCGATGGGCGGACGGCCCCTGCTCGCCCTGAACATCACGGCCTGGCCGGGAGAGACGCTGCCGCTGGACCTGCTGGCCGAGGTCCTGCGGGGCGGCGCGTCCGTGGCCGCCGCCGCGGGCTGCGTGGTCGCGGGCGGGCACACGATCGACGATCCGGAGCCCAAGTACGGCATGGCCGTGATCGGCCTGGCCGACCCCGGCCGGCTGCTGCGCCTGGACACCGCCCGGCCCGGCGACTCCCTGGTGCTGACCAAGCCGGTCGGTACGGGCGTGGTCGCCACGGCGCACAAGCGCTCGGCCGCCCCGGACGACGTGCTGGCCGCGGCGGTCGAGGCGATGACCACGCTCAACGCGGCCGCCTCCGAGGCGGCACTGGCGGCGGGCGTGACGGCGGCCACCGACGTGACGGGCTTCTCGCTCCTGGGTCACCTGCACCGGATGCTGCGGGCCAGCGGCTGCTCCGCGGTCGTGGACGCCGCGGCCGTGCCGCTGCTGCCCGGCGCCCGGGACCTGACCGCGGCCGGGTACGTGTCCGGCGGCACGCGGAACAACATGTCGTTCCTCCAGCCGTGGGTCACGATCGCCCCCGGCGTTCCCACCGACGTCGCCATCCTGCTGCGGGACGCCCAGACTTCCGGGGGACTGCTGCTGGCCACGAGCGATCCGTCATCGCTGGTCAGCGAGCTTTCCGCGCGGAACGTGACCGCCGCGGTCATCGGAACGATCACCAGCGGCGACACGGGGCACATCGACGTACCCGCATAGCCGTTTTGCCCCCTGGGCGAGTTATCGTTCCTATATGACCGAGTTGGCTCTGCGAGAAGAACAGGCCACCGCCCGTATTCACGGGATCTGCCTGAAGACCGGGCCGCCGGGGCGGGTAGGCGTCGAACTCGAGTGGCTCGTGCGCGACCCGTCCGACCCCGCGCGGCCCGTTCCCGCCCAGCGGATCGCCTCCGCCGCCGCGGCCTTCGGGCCCGGCACCCCCGGTGGCCCGGCCACCGCCCTACCGTCCAGTTCCCGCCCGGGCGCCCTTCCGTCCGGGGCCTTCCTGACCTCTGAGCCTGGCGGACAGCTTGAGCTGAGCTCGCTGCCCGCCGATTCGCTCGCCGGCCTCATCTCCGCTACCCGGGCCGACCTCGCCGCGCTCCGGGCCGCCGTCGCGGCCGAGGGACTCGAGCTCACGGGGATCGGCCTCGACCCGTTCCGCCCGCCCCGCCGTGTCCTGCGCCTGCCCCGGTACGCGGCGATGGAGGAGTTTTTCGACCGTTCCGGCCCGTGGGGCCGCCAGATGATGTGCGGCACCGCGTCGGTCCAGGTGTGCCTGGACGCGGGGGACGACAGCGCCGCGTCCACCGGGTACGCCTACCGGTGGCGGCTGCTGCACGCCCTCGGCCCCGTCCTCGTCGCGGCCTTCGCCAACTCCCCGCTGCGCGAAGGGCAGCCGACCGGATGGCGGTCCACCCGGCAGCAGGTGTGGGCCCGCATGGACGCGGGCCGGACCCGGCCGCCCCGGGTCAGCGCCCCCGACCTGCGGGCCGCCTGGGCCTCGTACGCGCTGGACGCCCAGGTCATGTGCGTCCAGTCCGACGGCACCGACTGGATGGTCCCGGCCGGCCTGACCCTGCGCGACTGGCTCCGGTCCCCGCGCGCCGCGTCCGGTCCGGCGGGGCTGCGCCCGGCCGGGCCGGACGACCTCGACTACCACCTGTCCACCCTCTTCCCCCCGGTGCGGCCGCGCGGCCACTTCGAGATCCGGATGATCGACGCCCAGCCGGGCGACGACGGCTGGATCGTGCCGCTGGCCGTCACCACCGCCCTGCTGTCGGATCCACGGGCCGCCGACGAGGCCCTCGCCGCGGCCGAGCGGATCTGGCCCGGCTCCCCCGGGGACTGGCCCGCCGACGGCGGGGTAGCGCAACCGGGCCGTGCCGACGGCAACCCGTGGCTCACCGCCGCCCGCTACGGCCCGGCCGACCCCGCGATCGCCCGGGCCGCGCGAGAGTGCTTCGCCGCCGCCCGGGCCGCCCTGGACCGCGCGGGCGTCCCGGAACCGGTCACCGCCGCCGTGGACGCCTTCACCGACACCTACGTAGACCGCGGCCGGTGCCCGGCCGACGACCTGCTGGAGGAGACCCGATGACCACTGACCATGCCCAGGCCGACGAGACCCCGCCCGATGAAACACTGCGGGAGAAGATCGCCGCGGAGCTGCACGCGGCCCGGGACCGCACCACGCTGCTGACCTCGGCGGTGGACGACGGCGACCTGGCCCGCCAGCACTCGCCGCTGATGTCGCCCCTGGTGTGGGACATGGCCCACATCGCCAACCAGGAGGAACTGTGGCTGCTGCGGGAGGTCGGCGGCCGCGATCCCATGCACCCGGAGATCGACCCGCTCTACGACGCGTTCACCCACCCCCGCTCTGAGCGGCCCTCCCTGCCGATCCTGCCCCCGGACGAGGCCCGGGCCTACGCCCGCGAGGTCCGGGGCCGCGTCATGGACGTCCTGGAGAAGGCCCGGTTCTCCGGGACCCGGCTCACCGACTCCGGTTTCGCGTTCGGGATGATCGCGCAGCACGAGTCCCAGCATGACGAGACCATGCTCATCACCCACCAGCTCCGCCGGGGCGCGCCGGCGCTGACCGCTCCCCCGCCCCCCGCGGCTTCCGCGGACGCCGCCGGGCTGCCGGCGGAGGTGTTCGTGCCGGGCGGACCGTTCACCATGGGAACCACGACCGAGCCCTGGGCCCTGGACAACGAACGGCCGGCCCACTCCGTGGACGTGCCGGGCTTCTGGCTCGACACCACCCCGGTCACCTGCGGGCAGTACGCGGAATTCATCGCCGACGGCGGTTACGACGACCCGCGCTGGTGGACACCGGCCGGCTGGGAGCACCGCCAGTCCGCGGGCCTGACCGCGCCGCTGTTCTGGCACCCTGACGGCGGCTGGACCCGGGAGTCCTTCGGCGCGCGGCGGCCCGTGGCCGGAGACGAGCCGGTGCTCCACGTCTCCTGGTACGAGGCCGACGCCTACGCCCGGTGGGCCGGCCGGCGGCTGCCCACTGAGGCCGAATGGGAGAAGGCCGCCCGCCACGACCCGGCCACGGGACGGTCCCGCCGCTACCCGTGGGGCGATTCCGCCCCGACGCCGGAGGTCGCGAACCTCGGCCAGCGGCATCTGTCCCCGGCCCCGGCCGGCGCCTACCCCGCCGGGGCCGCCCCGTGCGGGGCCCGGCAGCTGATCGGCGACGTGTGGGAGTGGACCAGCTCCGACTTCGCGCCCTACCCGGGGTTCGAGGCCTGGCCGTACCGGGAGTACTCGGAGGTGTTCTTCGGGCCGGAGTACAAGGTCCTGCGGGGCGGCGCGTTCAGCGTCTCCCCCGTCGCCTGCCGCGGCACCTTCCGCAACTGGGACTACCCGGTCCGCCGCCAGATCTTCTCCGGCTTCCGGACCGCCCGCTCGGCCCCGGAGCCCGCCTGATGTGCCGTCACCTGGCCTACCTCGGGCCGGCGGTGTCCCTGAAAGAGCTGATCCTCGACCCGGAGCACGGCCTGTACCGGCAGTCGTGGGCACCGCGGCGGCAGCGCCACGGGACGGTCAACGCCGACGGATTCGGGGTCGGCTGGTACGCCGGCGACGACCCCGTGCCGGCCCGGTACCGGCGGGACATCCCCATCTGGAACGACGAGTCCCTCCCCGGCATCGCCCGTGTCACCCGGTCCGGCGCGGTCCTGGCCGCCGTCCGGTCGGCCACCCCCGGGATGGCCCTCGGCGCGGCGGCCGCCGCGCCGTTCGGGGCCGGAACCTGGCTGTTCAGCCACAACGGGGCGGTCAGTGGCTGGGAAACGTTGCAGTCACGAGTATCCGTTCGGGATATGGATGTCCTGTCTGATTCCGCGGTTCTGTGGGCCCTGACCCTGGCCCGGCTGCGGACCGGCGCCGAGCCGGGACCCGCGCTGGCCGCGGTGATCGCGGAGGCCGAAGCGGCGGGGGCGGCCGGGCGGTTCAACCTCCTGCTGACCGACGGGACCTCGATCGCCGCGACCGCCGCCGGGGACACCCTGTGCTACCGCGCCCGGGACGGCGGCGTGGTCATCGCCTCCGAGCCGGGCGACGACCGCCCCGGCTGGGCCGACGTCCCCGACCGGCACCTGCTGACCGCCGGCCCGCACGGGCTCGCGGTCGCGCCCCTGTCCGACCTCACGGAAGGAGTCACCGTCCCGTGATCACCATCGAGAACCTGCTTCCCGCTGATTTCCGCGAGTCCTCACTGCGCGCCGACGTGATCGCCGGCCTGTCGGCCGAGCCCAAGTACCTGCCGCCGAAGTGGTTCTACGACGCCGAGGGCAGCGCCCTGTTCGAGAAGATCACCGCGCTGCCCGAGTACTACCCGACCCGGGCCGAGCGGGCCATCCTGGCCGCGGTGTCACCGGAGGTGGCGGCGCTATCCGGGGCTTCCTCCCTGGTCGAGCTGGGGTCCGGGTCCTCGGAGAAGACCCGGCTGCTGCTGGACGCGCTGCGGGCGGCCGGGACGCTGCGGCGCTACGTGCCCGTGGACGTCAGCGAGTCCGCCCTGCGCGGCGCCGGGGACTCTGTCGACGGCGCGTACCCGGGGCTGGACGTCCACGCGGTCGTGGCCGACTACGACACCTACCTGGGGATGGACTCGGGCGACGCCGGGCCCCGGCTGGTGGCGTTCCTCGGGTCGACGATCGGGAACATGACGCCGCCGGAACGGGCGGCCTTCCTGTCCCGGGTCCGGGCGGCGCTGCGGCCGGGCGACGCGTTCCTGCTCGGCACCGACCTGGTCAAGGACCCGGCCGTGCTGACCGCCGCCTACGACGACCCGGCCCGGGTGACCGCCGCGTTCAACAAGAACGTGCTCTCGGTGCTGAACCACTCGCTCGGCGCGGACTTCGACCTCGACTCCTTCGGCCACGTCGCCGTCTGGGACCCGGCCCGCGAGTGGATCGAGATGCGGCTGCGTTCGGCCTCCGGCCAGCGGGTACGAATCCCGGGGGCGGGCCTCACCGTCACGTTCGCGGCCGGGGAGGACATTCGGACCGAGGTGTCGGCCAAGTTCCGCCGCGCCGGGGTGGCGGCGGAACTGGCGGAGGCCGGCCTGGACCTGCGGTCCTGGTGGACCGACCCCGCCGGCCAGTTCGGCCTGTCCCTGTCGGTCCCGGCGTAGGCGCCCCGGCCGCCCTGGCATGATGAGGCAGCATGAGCATCGTAAAAATCAACGCGATCACCGTCCCGGCCGACAGCGGGGACGAGCTGGCGAAGCGGTTCGCCGCCCGCGCGGGCGCCGTCGATGACCAGCCTGGTTTCGAGGGCTTCGAGCTGCTGAAGCCGACCGACGACCGGACCACCTGGCTGGTGGTGACCCGCTGGAAGGACGAGGAGTCGTTCAACGCGTGGGTGTCGTCTCCGGCCTTCGCCCACGGCCACCGCTCGGAGTCCGAGCGTTCCGGCGGCGAGGCGCAGAAGCCGGTCGGCATTCACAGCGAGGTCTGGTCGTATGAGCCTGCCGGCGGCTCGGGCGGCAGCGCCGCCAGCTGAATCCCCGCGTGACCCGGCGGCCGCGAGTGCCCCCTCACGGTCGCCAGCGGTCATCCCTGCCCGCCGGCTCACGGCACCGCGCTCCGCGCCGTGACCTGTTAGCCGGGCCTGTTAGCCGGGCCTGTTAGCCGTGGCCAGGCAGCCGTGGCCAGGCAGCCGGGTCTCTCACGCGTCTCGCTGCCCCCAGCAGCCTCCTCCGTCTCAAGATCAGACTAATGAGTCGATTTGCTGCACTCCCAGTGCGCTGAGTTACCTCATTACGTGCGTGAAATCCGCCCGGAACGGCTGCGGGCGCTCCCGTGATCGGCGGAGGCCAGCCGCCATCGCCCGGCACACGGCCCGCGCGGCCGGACCCGCGGTCATGACCGGCGCTGGGCGCACCTCGCGCCCCGGCGCTGGGCGCACCTCGCGCACCCGGCTGTGGCGCACCGGCCCGGCTGCCCCCGGTCAGAGCGGGGGCCCGGCCAGCTCGCGGCCGCCCCGGGGTCACGACTGCACCCTCAGCCCGCGCCCCGGCCACCCGCTGCCCGCACCGCCCCGCGTCGCTTGAGAGCACGGTTACGGGATGACGAAGGCGGCCATCTGAGCCGCACTGTGATCAAACAACGCGTCGGCGGGGTCGAAGCCGTTGGCGAACTGGCCGAAGAGCTCGAAGCTCACCATGCCGGCCAGCTGGGTCCAGGCGATGACACCCCGGACCAGGGTTTCCGGGGAGACGCCGGGGTCTTTCCCCCCGGTGACCGCGGCCAGGGCGCGCGTGGTGGCGGCGGCCTGCTCGCGCAGGTCTTCCGGCAGCGCCCGGGGCGGGGTCTGTGCCGGCAGGCCCTCGGCCTCGGCGTCCCGCAGGATCCCCACCAGGGCGGCCGGCACCCGGGCCGCCGGGGCGATCGTCGTCTCCGGGGCCCGGTAGCCGGGGACCGGCGAGCCGTAGATCAGCGCGTACTCCTGCGGATGGGCCAGTGCCCACGACCGGACGGCACGGCACGCCGCGATCCAGCGGGCGCGCGGTTCCCCTTCCGTCGCCGCCGCCTTCTCCGCCGCGGCGCCGAGCGCGTCGTAGGCGTCGATGATCAGGGCGGTGAGCAGATCGTCCCGGCTGGCGAAGTACCGGTACAGCGCCGAGGAGACCATCCCGAGCTCGCGGGCCACCGCGCGCAGTGACAGCCCGTCCGCGCCCGAGGTGGCGAGCTGGCGCCGGGCCTCGGCCTTGATCTCCCGGGTGAGCTCGGCGCGCGCCCGTTCCCGGGCGTTCTGTCCCGCGTTCGGTTTCCGGGCCACGGCATCCTCCGTAAAGATCGGCGATCAAAAACGAGAGCAGTGCTCTTGACAGGAGTGCACTGATCGCGTTCACTGATCTTAACAGAGAGCACCGCTCTCGGAAATGAGGAAGTCATGGCCACCACCAGCCCGCGTCACGTCGCCCCGCAGCGGTCCGCCAGTATCTTCAACAACATCGTCGGCCGCGCCACCAGGCTCGGAATCAGCGTCTACGGCTCCCGCGTGCTGTCCGTGAAGGGCCGCAAGTCCGGCCAGTGGCGGTCCGTCCCGGTCAACCCCCTCGCCCTCGACGGTGAGCGCTACCTGGTCTCGCCGCGCGGCAACACCCACTGGGTCCGCAACCTGCGGGCCGCCGGCGGCGAGGGCGAACTGCGGATCGGCCGCCGGACCGAGCGGTTCACGGCGACCGAGATCGGCGACGACGCCAAGCCCGCCGTCCTGCGGGCCTACCTCAAGCGGTGGGCATGGGAGGTCGGCGCCTTCTTCGACGGCGTCAACGCGAAGTCCCCGGAGGAAACCCTCCGGGGGATCGCGCCCGGATACCCGATATTCCGCATTACTTCACGGTAAATTATGCGCATACTCCGGCACTTCCGGGAAAGCCCCTAAACGACAGCCCTCTCGCGACCAGGGTCCGGAGTATGCATCCGACGCATCCGCCACTGCCGCCCCTCGACTCCGCCCTCATCGGGCTGGGGGCCCTCGCCCTCACCCTGATCCCGGTGGTGCGGGCGCTGTCCGGGCACTTCTCCGCGATGGGCCGCGAGGGGGCGCACGCCCTGCTCGCGATCTTCCTCGGGTTCTCCGTGGCCGAAATCGCCCTGGACCGGCACTCCGGAGGCAAGACCAAGGTGATCGCGGGCGAGGGCCTCCGCCTGGTCCTCGTACTGGCCCTGGGCTACCTCGGCCCCAGCCTGTTCGGGCTGGCGGCGGCCTGGATCATCTCCGTGGGCCGCCCGGCCGCCGTCATCTGGCTGGCGGCCATGCTGCTGGTGCTGATGATGTTCCTGATCGCCCGGTCCTTCGGCTATATCTCGGTGCCGATCGCGATCATCGCCCTGGTCGGGATCCTCCGGTTCGCCCGCGGCACGCCGGAGGTATTCATCGCCTACGCGCTGGCCTGGCTCCTGCTGCTCTCCGGCCTGCGTCACGCCCTCATCGACGGGATCAAGGCCGAGGACGCCCACAACCTGCGCAAGGCCACGTTCATGCCCCGCGCGCTGTGGGCACTGGCCTGGATGATCGGGGCGGGCGCCGCGCTGCTCCTCGGCGGCAAGCTCCTCATCTACGGCTGACGCCGCGCCTACCGCTCCGGCACCCCGTACGTGCCGGCCAGCTTGTCCATCAGCGCGTCCAGCTTCTCATTGACCACCTGGCGGGCCGGGTCGCCCGTGTACCACGCCGCGATTTCCCTCGCGCCACGTTCGAAGGGGATCACCGCGCGCCAGCCGGGAACGAGCGACTTGATCTTGGAGTTGTCGAAGATCACCGAGTGGGTCTTGTCGCCGAGCAGCCCGGCCCCCCACTCCGGGTCGGCGGCGGCGATGACGTCGGAGGGCACGTGGGTGATCCGCGGGGTCACCCCGAGCGCGGCGCCCAGCGTGTGCGCGATCTGGTTCCAGGTCAGGACGTCGTCGGAGGTGATCCCGACGGCCTCCCCGAGGGTCCGCGCGTGGCCGAGCAGCGGGACGAACGCCCGGGCGAAGTCCTCGTGGTGGGTCACCGTCCACAACGACGTCCCGTCCCCGTGGACGATCACCGGCTTGCCCGCGATCATCCGGGCCAGGGAGGTCCACCCGCCCGACAGCACCGTCTTGGTCTTGTCGTAGGTGTGGGAGGGCCGCACGATCGTGGCCGGGAACCCGGTGGCCCGGTACTCGGCCGTCAGCAGGTCCTCCGCGGCGATCTTGTCACGGGAGTACTGCCAGTACGGGTTCCGCAGGGGCGTGGACTCGGTGATCGGCAGCCGGAGCACTGGCTTGGCGTAGGCCGAGGCGGTCGAGATGAACACGTACTGCCCGGTCCGGCCGCGGAAAAGCTCGATGTCCGCCCGCACGTGCTCCGGGGTGAACGCGACCCAGTCCACGACCGAGTCGAACTCGAGGTCCCCGAGCGCGGCCCGGACGGAGTCCGGGTCCCTCGCGTCGCCGCGCAGTTCCCGCGCCCCCTCCGGAAGCGGCCGGTCCGCGGTCTGTCCCCGGTTCAGGACGTACAGATCGATCCCGGACTCGACCGCGACCCGCGCGCAGGCCGAGGAAATGACTCCGCTTCCGCCGATGAAGAGAACCTTGAGCTTGCTCATGATCTCAAGCCTACGAGGCGGCCGCCGGTCAGTTGACGGTGTTCTTCTGGGTGTTGTGGTCGCCCACCTGGACGCCCTGCCCGCCGGAGATCGTCACGGCGTACTTGCCGGACGCCGCGCCCTCGCCGTCGGTCAGCCAGCACGCCTTCCCGCTTCCCGGGTTCGCGGCCGCGAGATTCTTCCGGCATATCTCCGTGCAGGGATGCTCGTTCCCCAGTACCCGTTCAAGGCCGGCTAGTGCCTCCTCATACAGCGAGATGGCTTCTTGCCTCCGATCGGCAGTCACATACGCGTAGGCGAGGTTGTACCGGGATGTCAGCGTGTCATAGTGGTCCTCTCCCAGCACCTGCGCCTGTTCCGCCAGCGTCTGCTCCAGCAGCAGGATTCCGTCCCTCTCCCGGCCCCCTTCCTGATAGGCGACTGCCAGGTTATTCCGCGACCGCAGCGTTTCCGGATGCTCCTCCCCCAGCATCCGCACCCGGTCAGCCAGCGTCCGCTCGAACAGCGGAATCGCTTGCCGGAACGCGACCGTCTCATTCCGCGACGCAAGCGAGCCTGAATGCTCCTCTCCCAGGAGCCGGGTCCCGTCCTCGACCAGAAGGTCCCCGCTTCCTCCGGTCACGTGAGCCAGGTGGCCGAGTTCGTTGAGGCACCATAGCGCCCACACTCGCCTGACAATCAGTTCCCGGCAGAGCGACGCGTCACGGTCGCGCAGGTAAGGCGTGAGGTGAACGTTCAGCGCGATGACCTGCCGCACGGCCTCCCGGGCGGCCGACCGATTCTCCCGGGGGTCTCCGAGCGCGGCAGCGAGGCCGGAGAGCAGCGCGCAGATGCCGGAGCCGAGAGGGAGGAGGATACCTTCGCGGGCTCGCCGTTCCCGGCAGACCCGCGTGACAAGCCGGTGCGCCGTCACCATGGAACCGTCCCCGCCGAACGTTAGCAGCGATGCGTCTGCCAGCAGGGCAAGCGCCTCATCGATCATGTGCTCCGTCAGGGGTCCCTGGCCGTCGAACCGCCCGAAGACGCCAGCCGCGCCCGCGGCATACAGAAATTCCCTCGAGACTCCGCCAGGAGGCATCAGGGAGACCGTGTCGAGCAGATCGCGGCACAGACTTGTCGCATCGGCGGACGCGACAGCCTCCACGGACAGCACCACAGACTCGGCGACTCCGCGCGGGTACGGTTCTCCCTGGCGGGGAATCAGGTACCGGTCGATCGAAATCGAACGCAGTCGTTTCAGGTAGGTCGAGTACGGCAGCCGCTGAGCGGCGACCACCGCAGCGGCCTGGGCAAGGGCCAGGGGCAGGTAGCCAAGTTCTTCCGCCAGTTCACGAGCGGCATCTGAGACGTCGCAGCCGGTCCGCTCGCGGAAGAACGCCAGCGCCTCGGCCTCTGTGAACACGTCGACCTGGACGGGGAGGCCGAGACAGGCCGCGCTCGACACCGTGCTGGTAATCAGGACCTGCGCTTTTCCGGCGGAAGGCAGAAACGGGCGCAATTCAGCCACATCAGTAACATTGTCGAATACCAGAAGGGAACGGTCGCCGTCGGCTTCCAGCCGGTTCCGGACCAATTCGCCAACCGACTCAACAGCGTCGCACTGGGACGCCTCGATACCGAGCCGGGCCGCGACAGCGGTCAGGCCGTTTAGCACTCCGGCCTGGTCCTCCGCGTCTATCCAGGCAACCAGGTGCCAGCCGTCGTCGATACGCCGCCGGGCGTAGGCGGCCGCGACCTGCGTCTTGCCAGTGCCGCGCATTCCCGTTACCGCGCGGACCACGGAGACGCCGGGACCGGCTTTGGCGAGAACGGAAAGCATGTCCTCCCGGGGCTGGAACGCGGGCGGGGCCTGCGGGACCTTCCCCGCCACCATCGGTCCCGCCGCGGCTGACGCCGGGCAGTTATAAACAATCTTGTTATGATCTCCGACCTGGAGACCCTGGCCCTCACGGACTTCCACGGCAAGCGCGCGAGGTGTTTGCTCGTTGCAGGTATCAGCGCTCATGACGGCCACATATTCTCACGCTGCGCTGTTACATGGTGACAATTTCGCCGATCCGCGCAGGACAGCAGGGGAACAGCGGAACGACGACGATCCGTTCGGGATAATGGGTCATGATCATGATCGTCGGTTGAGGAGACGCGCTCCATGCACGGGACCATTGCCTACCGTCCGTACGGGGTCAGCAGCCGGGACCGCGGGCGGACCCTGTTCGGGCAGACGATGGGCCTGGTCGCGATGACGGCCGGGTTCTTCGCGCTCGGAGCGTACGCGGGGCGGAGCCTGAGCCACGTCGTGGCCTTCGGCGCGTACATCGCCGCGTTCGTGATCCTGCTGGTCATGCGGTTCGCGGCCCGCCGGTCGGCCGGGTTCTCGACCGCGCTGCTGATGCTCTTCGGGGTGCTCATCGGGGCCGGGTCCTCGCCGATGCTGGTGGTCTACGCGGACTACGACCCGCAGGTGCTGTGGCAGGCGGGCGGGGCGACGGCGCTGTTCGTCGCTGCCTTCGGGTCGATCGGGTACATGACCCGCCGGAACCTGTACTGGCTGGCCCGGGTGTCGTTTTTCGCGCTGCTGCTGCTGTTCGCGTTCGGGATCGTGATGATTTTCGTCCATATCCCGCACGGCTCGCAGATTTACGCGGGCCTCGGCCTTGTCGTCTTCGCCGGGCTGACGATGGCCGACTTCCAGCGGCTGCGGCGCGCCCAGGGGCTGAATTCCGCGCCGCTCCTGGCGGCCTCCATCTTCCTCGACATCCTGAACGTGTTTTTCTTTTTCCTGCGTATTTTCGCCCGGGAGAACTAGCGCGATAATTGTCGTGTGCGCCTCCGCCACGCGCGCCGGGACCCGGCGCTCTTCTCCCAGGCCCTGGGCTTCATCGCGGCCACCGCGGGATGTTTCGCGGGAGGCGCCTGGGCCGGGCCGCACCTGGCGACCGGAATCGCCCTGATCGCCTATCCCGCCGTGTTCGGCTGCCTGGTGTCGCTCCCGGTCGCCGCCCGGCGATCGCCCGGTTGCTCCACCACCCTGATGCTGTCGTTCGGCGCGGTCACAGGACTGGTACTCGCCCGGACCGCCGCCTACTACGGCGTGGCCGACCCTCGGCTCATGTGCCAGGCCGCCGGCATGGCGGGCCTGCTGACCGCGGCCTGCGGCCTGGCCGTGTACCTGGCCCGGCCGGGCCTGGCCCCGCTGGCCCGGGTCCTGCTGTCGGAGGCCCTGGCCATGACGCTGTGCGGCATCGTGCTGGTCTCGGAGTACATGGCGCTGCCGTCGGCCGGCTGGGCGGCCATCGCCGCCGCCGCGTACTTCTCGCTGTCCGCGCTCGGCCTTTCCCTGATGGGCCGGATACGGGATTTCACGTCCGCGCCCCTGCTCGCCGCGGCGGTATTCGCGGCCCCCGCGGACATTTTCTTCCTCGCGCTCCGCAATTCTCTGAGGCGGGCCTGTGACGCCGCTTTCCTCAGAGAGGCCGGAATAGCGGTGCGCGGAGGAGGAGCGACGATCCGTTAGGAAATAATTCTCCCGTTCACGCCTTGGCGGCGTCGTCGGAGGCGAGCGCGAGAAGTTCGGCGGCGTGGGCCTGGCCGTACTCGGAATCTTCCATGCCCGCCAGCATCCGGGACAGTTCCCGGACCCGGCCGTCCCGGTTCAGTCGCATCACCCCGCTGCTGGTGATCGAGCCGTCGCTGGCCTTGGCGATCATCAGGTGGTTGTCCGCGAACGCGGCGACCTGGGGCAGGTGGGTGACCACGATGACCTGCGCCAGCCGGGCCAGCTTCGCCAGGCGGCGGCCGATCTCGACGGCCGCCTTGCCGCCCACGCCCGCGTCAACCTCGTCGAACACGAACGTCGGCACCGGGTCCGCGCCGGCGAACACCACCTCGATCGCGAGCATCACGCGGGACAGCTCGCCGCCGGAGGCCCCCTTGTTCAGGGGCAGCGCCGGCGCGCCCGGGTTCGCCGCCAGCCGCAGCTCGACGTCGTCCTTCCCGTGCGGGCCGGGCTCGGGCAGCTCGGTGATCAGCGCGGTCACCCGGGCGTGCGGCATGGCCAGGGCGGTCAGCTCCGCGGTCACGTCGTCGGCGAACCGGTCCGCGGCGGCCTGCCGCAGCTCCGACAGCTTCCCGGCCAGCTCGGCGACCTCGGCGGCGAGAGCGCTCTCCTCCTCCGCCAGCGAGGCGATCTTGTCGTCGTCGCCTTCCAGCTCGGCGGAGCGCAGAGCCGCGCGTCGGCCCCAGTCCAGGACGGCCTCGATCTCGTCGGGTTCCTGCTCCTCCAGCGTGTTGCTGTTATCAGGCTCCTCGGCCGGGTAGCCGTTGACGCGGGAGGAGATGCCGCCGGGACCGTAGGCGCGGACCAGCCGGACCAGGGACGCCCGGCGCTCCTGCACCGCGGCCAGGCGCGCCGGGTCGGCGTCGATCGACTGAAGGTAGGTGGCCAGTTCGGCCGCGACGTCGGAGACCAGGTAGGCCGCCTCCGACATGCGGTCCGCTACTCCGGACAGCTCGGCGTCATGCTGCCGGACGCCGTCCAGGGCCTGACGGGCCTGGCCCAGCAGGGTCAGGGCATCGGCGCCCTCGTCCACGGCCGCCGGGTCGCCCTGCAGGGCGCCGTGAGCCAGCGCGGCCGCGCCCTGCAGGGCGTCGGCGTTGGCCAGCCGTTCTTCCTCGACGCGCAGTTCCCCGGCTTCCCCGGCGACGGGCGAGAGCTTCTCCAGCTCGTCCAGGCCGAGCTTCAGGGCCTCGGCCTCGGCCTGCCGGGCCTGGGCGTCGTCCGTCAGCGTCTGGAGTTCCTCCCGGGCCGCCCGGTGCCGCGTGTAGGCGCGCTGGTAGTCCGCCAGCACCGTGGACAGCCCGCTCCCGGCGTACTTGTCCAGCGCGTCCCGCTGCCGCCCCGGCTTGAGCAGCTGCTGCTGATCGGTCTGGCCGTGGACCGCGACCAGGTCATCGGCCAGGTAGGTCAGCAGCGACACCGGCACCGACCGGCCCCCGGCGAACGCCCGGGACCGGCCCTCGGCCGAGACGGTCCGGGTCAGCACCAGCGACCCGTCCTCGTCCACGTCGCCGCCGGCCTCCTCCACCTGCCCGGCCACCTTGCTGTCTTTCTCGACCTTCAGGCGTCCTTCGACCGTGGCCCGGTCGGTAGTCCGGCGAACCCGTGCGGGGTCCGCGCGCCCTCCGAACAGCAGGCCCAGGCCGGTGACCACCATCGTCTTGCCCGCCCCGGTCTCTCCCGTCAGCGCGGTGAACCCCGGTGACAGCTCGAGCAGCGCGTCGTCGATGACCCCGAGCCCGCTGATGCGCACTTCCTCAAGCATGACCGCGTACGGTCTCCTTCCCTTCTCGGCCCCGCCAGCCGGCGACCGGCAATCCGAACTTCGCGACGAGCCGGTCCGTGAACGGCCCCCCGCCGCCCGTTTCCGGCGCGAGGCCCTGGACCCGCGCCAGCCGCACCGGCAGCCTTCCGCGGCGCACCTCGACCCTCGCTCGCGGCGGCAAGTCAAACCTACGCCGCCCATCGCACCACATAACCGCCCCCGCTGTCTCGGCTAGCCTGCCGCTTTCCTCACTGCTTCCCATATGCTCGTACACTAGTTCTACCGCGAGAACCGACTCCGGCGAAACCACCAGGGGCGGCGCGAACAGCGCGTGGGCGCTGATCGGCACCATGAGCATGGCCTCCACCTCGGGCCACACCACCGGCCCGCCCGCCGAGAACGAGTATGCCGTCGAGCCCGTCGGCGTGGCGCACACCACACCGTCGCAGCCCCAGCGGGACAGCGGGCGCCCGTCCACCCCGATGACGACTTCGATCATCCGCTCCCGGGCGGTCTTCTCCACCGTGGCCTCGTTCAGCGCCCAGGTGCGGGCCAGTTCGGCCCCGTCGCGGGACCGGGCGATGACGTCGACGGTCATCCGTTCCTCGACCCGGTACTCGCCCGCCACGACCCGATCGACGGTCTCGGCCAGGCCGTCGGCCTCCGCCTCGGCCAGGAAGCCGACGTGACCGAGGTTCACCCCGATCACCGGCGTTCCCGGCCCTCTCGCGTACTCGGCCGCGCGCAGCAGGGACCCGTCGCCGCCGAGCACGAAGATCAGCTCGGCGTCCTTGGCCGCGTCCGGTCCCGCGGACACCAGCGTCGCGCCCGTGCAGTGGAGGTCGGGGGCGTCCTCGTCGATGACGCGGACCTCGATGCCCTCGGCCATCAGCCGGCCCGCGACCAGCCGGGCGCTGCGCACCGCGTCCTCCCGGCCCGTAGGCGCCAGCACCAGCATGGTCCGCTGTGACTCACCCGTGGGGTGCAAGTTGTTCCTCTCGCCAGCCGTACCCGCTCACCAGGCGTGCGGCCGGGGCAGGTCCGTGCTTACTGGGGCCCGTCGTCGATGGCGCGCTGAAGATCGTCGTCATCCAGCGGCGGGCAGCCCCGGCGCAGCCAGAGGAAATATTCCACGTTCCCGGACGGCCCGGGGAGCGGACTGGCCGTTATACCTCTTACGCCCAGGCCCAGCTTCGCGGCGGCCTCCGCCACGTGCCGCACCGCGTCGGCCCGGACGGCCCTGTCCCGGACGACCCCGCCGCTGCCGACTCTGGCCTTGCCCACCTCGAACTGGGGTTTGACCATCAGCACCAGGTCCGCCTCCGGCGCGGCGCACTCGGCCAGGGCCGGGAGCACGAGGGTGAGCGAGATGAACGACAGGTCCCCCACCACCAGCTCCGGCGGCGGCGCGACCTGCTCCGGTTCCAGGGACCGGACGTTGACCCGGTCCAGCACGGTCACCCGCTCGTCGGTCTGGAGCTTCCAGGCCAGCTGCCCGTAGCCGACGTCGGCCGCGACCACGTGCGCCGCGCCCGCGCGCAGCAGCACGTCGGTGAACCCGCCGGTCGAGGCTCCGGCGTCCAGGCAGCGCCTGCCGCTGACGTCGAGGTCCTTGAACGCCTCCAGGGCCCCGGCGAGCTTGTGCCCGCCGCGCGAGACGTACTCCGGCGTCCCGTCGCCGGGCTCGGCCACCGTGACCGGGGCGTCCCGGCCTACCTGGGTCGCCGCCTTGGACGCGGTCTGCCCGCTCACCGCCACCCGCCCGGCGGAGATCAGTTCCGCCGCGTGATCACGGGAACGGGCCAGGCCGCGGCGCACGAGCTCGGCGTCCAGCCGCGCCCGGACGGTCACCGGTCGCCTCCGAGCTCTCCCTGCTGGCCGGGGCGGCCCGGTCTCCCGGGCTCGCCCAGTTCTCCCAGGAGGCCGCGCAGCGTGTCATGCACGGTCTCGAAGACCGGCGGGTGCTCCTCCAGCGGCCGGTCGCCGAGCGCGGCCAGCCCGGCCACGGTCTCGTCAACCCTCCGGTCGCCGGTCGCGGGGGCCGGAATGTTCGCGAAGCCGGCGGGCTCGGGAGCGTTCGCCGGCGGCCCGCCGGCCTCGGAGCCGTCCGCCTCCGGGTCCGCTTCCCCGGGGAGAACCGCTTCGGGCGCCGCGTCGCCGGCGGCGCCGGGTGCCGCTTCGGGGGTGGCCGCCGGCTCGCTGAAGAGCCCGTCGAGCACCGAGAACCGTTCCGAATCCATGTGCGCTACTCTACGCACATGCGCTCAGTCGAGGAGTGCCGTCAGGCACTGGAGAAGCTGGCCGGCCGGCTCGCGGAGGTTCCCCCGGCGGACAGGGAAGAGTACTTCGGCAACCGGACGATGAGCGTCACCGTGTCCGACCACGACATCACGTACGTGACGCGGCTGGGGGCCGGCGACGACCCGGTGCATCCGGCCTCGCCCGGCGAGCCGCCCGCGGACATCCGGCTGACCGCGACCAGCGACGAGGTGGTGTCGCTGGCCGCGTCGCCCTTGAACATCGCCCGGGCCTGGGTCGCCGGCCGGGTCAAGATCGAGGCCAGCGTGAAGGACCTGATCCGCCTGCGCCGGCTTCTCTAGAGACTGTCCGGTTCAGGCCGGGACGGTCTCCGCCGTCTCGTCGGCTCCCCCGCTCTTGCGCGCCTTTCGCCGCCGGAGCGTCACCAGGACCGCGAAGGCCAGCAGGGCCGCGCCGGCCACGATCCCGGCGCAGCTGAGGATGATCTGCCACAGCGCCGACGGCAGGGCATGCACCGGGCCGGGCAGCGGCCCGCTCCCGAAGTGCGTGCCCGGGGCGGCCACCCCCGGTCCCGGCGCCGCGGACGTGGAGACCTTCGCGAGCGTCGCCGCGTCGAGCACCGCGTCGTACGGGTCCACGACGCCGAATCCCACCTGGGTGTCGTAGCCGCCAGATGGCTTGTCCTTCGCGGACATGACCAGGGCCCGCTCTACCAGGCCCGGGGCCAGGTTCGGGTACCGCTGCTTAATCAGGGCGACCGTCGAGGTGACGTACGGGACCGAGGTGCTCGGCCCGAAGGGCCCCCAGCCGCCCTTCGACACCTGGACCCAGTCTCCGGGACCGGCGATCACCACCGAGTTGTTGTCCGGGGAGAAATTCGCGGACTCGGAGCTATCGCCCAGGGAGGCGGGATTCGTGCCGCCGGGCAGCAGGGTGCTGGCGACGCCGATCACCCCCGGGAGGCCGAGCGGGTACAGGTGGCCGGTGTCCTCCCCCGCGTCCCAGGCCCCCGTCACGATCACGGCCCCCTTGGCCTCCGCCGCGCTGACCGCCGACTGCAGCCCCGCGAGGTCGCCGCCGTTCACCTCGATGTCGTCTTCGATGACGCGAGCCCCGTGGGCGACCGCGTAGGTGATGGCCTTGGCCAGGATCGGCGCCTCCTTGGCGGCGTACCCGGAGGCCTTCACGTACTTCTTCCCGGCGGACCCCGTGGGAACCACCCGCATGTCCAGGATCCTGGCGTCGGGCGCCGCTCCCTGAACGACTCCGGACGACCCGAGGATGATGGACGCTGTCACCGTGCCGCTGCTCGTAGAACCGGGCGCGGCGGTCTTTCCGAGGTAGCCGGGGCCTTTCGTCACCTTGCCCGACAGTCCGTCGCCCGAGGTGGCGACGCCGTCGGCCAGAACAGCGATGGTGACGCCCTTCCCGGTCGCGACCCCTCCCGCGCTGCTGAGCTCGGACGTGAACTGATCCCAGGAACCCGAGGGCGCGGAGTACGCGGGCCGGGCTGCCTGCACGGACCCGGCTTTCGCGGCGGGCGCGGCACAGGCCAGGGTGACGAGCGCGGCGGCCAGGGCCAGCGGCAGGATCCGCCGCACGGCCGGCGTCTGGTCTGTGGTCAGCATCGGACCTCCCGGTCGGCGCATGGGTTCGACGGCGGGGACAGGCGGTCCAGTGTCTGATCGTTGACCGTGGTGGACAGGTCGCCGGTCTGGCTTGCGACGGCCAGGTCCGCGGTCGGGTCCTTGGGCGCCTTCCGCCCGTCCGCGTATCCCGAGGCGGAGAAAATCAGGTAGCGGCCGACCTCCTGCTCATCCGTGAGCAGGCGCCCCCGGGCATTGACCTCGGCGGCGACCGTAGCCGGGAAAGCCGCCGGGAGCACGCCGGAGTCGGGAGCCGAGGTAAACGCGGCATCCGCCTTATCGGCCGCCGATCGCGACTTCATCACCGCGACTCCGACGGTGGTGACCACCGTGTCCGACGCGTCCGCGTAGGTCGCCCGGAGCACTGTCAGGCACCCGGCCTTGTCCGCCGTCTTCGCGGTGGCCGTGTCGAGCGCCTTCGCGCACGGAGCCTGAGGCGCGATACCGACCAGGGTGGCGTGCGTCCGGGTGCCCTGGCTGGTCTTGTAGTTGATGACCGCCGGGAAGATCTTCCCGGCCGGCAGCCAGCGCCACTGCCGCGCGCTCTCCGCGCTGCCCGCGGCCGCGAGCTGAGCGGAGTCCGGGACCCGGGTGAACGCCCAGACCAGGCCGAAGACGCCGCCGCCGAGCGCGGCGAGGCCCACGATCACAGCGCCGGTGAACGCGAGCAGGCGGCGCGACGGCTTGCGGGCCAGCGCGAATTTCCGCCTGGGCTTCGGCGGCGATGCCGCGTCGGGATCCGGCGCGGTCGTGGTGGTGTCCGGCGACTGCGGGCGACCTTCCCCGGGTCTCTCGCTGTCGTCTGTCGTCTCTCTGTCGGAGCTCTCAGATTCCCGCACAGCAGGACTTTACATTATTTAAACCAAAATCCGTACATTTACTATTGTTTAAACTTTAACAATCAAGAATACCCAGCTCAGGGCTCCAGAAGGCGGCCCGGAAATCACTCCGAACCGCCTCATCGACAAATGCCAACGAGCGTTACGCGTCGCTCGCGTCATCGTCGCGCCGGGTCTCCGGCCCCGAAGCGCCCGACGCCCCGGAAGCGCCAGAAGCCCCCGAAGCCCCGGAAGCCCCGGGAACCTCGTAGGCGCCGGGAAGCCCGGCGGCCGCCGGGGTCAGGGGCCGGCGCCGGACCAGCGCCAGCAGCAGGATCAGGGCCCCCGCCGCGACGATCAGCCCGGCCGCGCCGAGGACGCTGAACCCGATGACCGCGCCCGTGGACCGGTGAACCACCTGGATCGCCGCGAGGTCCGAGGCCGGCACGAAGCGGGAACCCGGCGCCAGTCCCGCGGCGGGACGCCCGGCCGCCAGCTTGCCGGCCTCGGCCAGGGCGCCGGCCGCGTTGACCTCGCCGAAGCCGGTGTACACGTCGTAGCCGCCCGCGGGCTTGTGCGTGACGCTGTCGACCATCGCCTGCTCGACCAGGGCCGGGCTGAGCGAGGGGTACCTGGACTTGATGAGGGCCGCGACCCCGCTGACGATCGCGGCGGCGGGACTCGTGCCGTCGGCCGCCACCCAGCTCTGGTTGGGCTGGTCGCCCATCACCCAGCTGCCGCCGGGCGCGGACAGGACGACGCTGGCGTTCTGCTCGGAGAACGACGCGCGGGCCCCGGAGTCGCCGACGGCGGCCACCGCGATCACTCCGCTGAACGACGCCGGGTACATGTACGGGGCGAACCCCTTCCCCGACCCGTCGTTGCCGGCCGACGCGACCACGACCACGCCCCTGCCGATGGCGTAGGCGACCGCGGACCGCAGTTCGGCGGTCGGCTGGCCGTCGCCCAGCGACATGTTGATGACCTTGGCCCCGTGCCGGACGGCGTAGTAGATGCCCTTGCCGATGGCGTCCGCGTACGCGGGCTTGCTCTCGTAGGCGTCGAGGCCGGGCTCCTTGTCGTCCAGGATCACCCGCACGGACAGGATGTGCGAGTCCGGCGCCACCCCGATGACGCCCTGGTCGCCGCCGCTGTCGCGCCCGGCGATGATCGAGGAGATGTAGGTGCCGTGCATGTGGGGCGGCTGGTAGCCGGGCGGGTCGGCGCCCTCGGTGTAGTCGGGGCCGTTGGTGACGACGCCCTGCAGGTCGGGGGCCCCGTCGCCGACGCCGCTGTCGAGGACGGCGACGGTCACGCCGCCGCCCTTGGTGGTGTTCCAGGCCGACGGCGCGCTGACCTGCCCGAGCGTGCCCATGACGAACGAGCGGATCCCGAACGGCGACGACGGCGGGGCGGCCGACCGGGCGCACGCGAATTCGGAGGAACCGCACTTCACCGGCACCGGCGCGGCCAGGGGCCTGGCGATGGCGGAGACCAGGCTGTCCCCCGGGTCGAACACCGCGTCCCGGCGCTCGCCGGACTTGGAGGCGGGCCGGCCGTCCGCGTAGCCGCCCGCGGCGAGGACCACGTAGGAGCCGGCCTGCTGGGCCGACAGGGACTCGCGTCCGTTGTCGGCGAAGCGGGCGGCGGGCGTCCCGGAGACCGGCAGGACCCGGAGCCCGGAGCCGGGGAACGGGTTGACCGGGACCTTGTTGTAGAAGGCCGCCGCCGACGCCGCCGACGGGAAGGCCAGCACGCCGACCGTGTAGACCGTCCCGCCGAGCGCGTCGGCGTAGGTGGCCCGCGTCCCGGCGGCGCAGCCGTCCCGGGACGCCAGCGCCGCCAGCGACGAGTCCAGGACCGCCGCGCAGGAATGCCCGGTGCCGATGGCCAGCCGGGACGCCCGCTCGGAGGTCTGCAGGTCGGTCGTGTACTTAACGCTGGAGGGGAACACCGACGACGCCGGCTCCCGTTCCCAGCGCTGCGCGGCGCCCGCCGTCGCCGCGGCGGAGATCTCGGACGGCGTCGCCCCCCGGCTGGCCGCCGTGGCCGCTTCGGCTCCGCCGGTTCCCGCGGTCGCCAGTCCCAGCACGGTCAAGACCGCGCATACGGTGATGCCAATCACACGCCCCGATGTCACCCGTGAAGATTAGCCGGCGAAAATGGTTGCTTATGGGAGATCTGATCCTGCTCCGGCACGGGCAGACCGAATGGAGCCGAACCGGCAAGCACACGGGCCGCACGGACATCCCGCTGACCGCCGACGGGGAGGCGGCCGCGGCCGCTGTCGCCCCGCTGCTGGCGGACCGGGCGTTCGCCGCCGTGTTCACCAGCCCGGCTCAGCGCGCCGTCCGGACCGCGGAACTGGCGGGCCTGGCCTCGAACGGAAGGAGCCCCAAGCAGGACCCGGACCTGTGGGAATGGGATTACGGCGGTTACGAGGGCGTCACGACGCCGGACATCCAGGCCGGCCGCCCCGGCTGGTACCTGTGGCGGGACGGGGTGATCCCCGGCGACGCGGATCATCCGGGCGAGACCGCCGACGAGGTCGGCGCCCGGGCCGACCGCGTGCTGTCCCGCGTCCGGGGCATCCTGGACGAGGGCGACGTGGCCCTGGTCGCCCACGGCCATTACCTGCGGGTGCTGACCGCCCGCTGGCTGGGCCTGCCCGCGGCGGACGGGAAGCTTTTCAAGCTGGACACGTCCACGGTGAGCACCCTCGGGACCGAGCACGGCGAGCCGGTGATCGCTCGCTGGAACGTCCCCCCGGCGGCCTGAGAGCGCGAAACCCTGAGAGCGCGGAACCTAGGCGAGCGGTTCCTCGACCCGCGTTTCCTCACTGAGCCACTGCAGGTAGCCGGGCTCCCCGGCCACGATCGGCGTCGCCACGATCTCGGGCTCGTCGTAACTGTGGTGCTCGGTGAGGAAATCGGAGAGGTCGGCGTACCGGTCGGCCGGGAGCTTGAAGAACACGAACCATTCCTCGGCCCGCTCCAGCTCGTCCTCCCACCAGTACACGGACGCGATCGGGCCCGCGACCTGGCCGGATCCGGCGATGCGGGCCTCGACCGCGTCCCGGGCCAGCTGCATCGCCTCGGCCCTCGAGTCGGTCGTCGTCTGCACTTGCAGGTAGCCGGGCAGTTCCGCCCCGTTTCCCGCCGTGCCCCCTGATGGTGCATGCACCCTGCGATAGTACGCTGGCCAGGCTCTCCGCTAAAGGCCCGGTCTCGAACAGGGGATTCTCGCTCATGGAACTGCTACATTCCGGAAAGGTCCGCGACGTGTACGCGGACGGGAATGATCTCCTGCTGGTCGCCTCCGACCGGGTGTCCATCTACGACGTCATCCTGCCGACGCCGGTGCCGGGCAAGGGGAAGATCCTCACGCAGCTCTCCCTGTGGTGGTTCGGGAAGCTCAAGGACCTGGCCCCCAACCACGTCATCTCCGCCACCGCCGTGCCCGACGAGTGGCAGGGCCGGGCGATCCGCTGCCAGCGCCTGGAGATGCTGCCGGTGGAGTGCATCGCCCGCGGCTACCTGACCGGGCAGGGGCTGAGCGCCTACCGGCAGAGCGGACGGGTCTCCGGCGTGGAACTGCCGCCGGGACTGGTCGAGGCGTCGAAGCTGCCCGAGCCGGTCTTCACGCCGACCACCAAGGCCGCCGAGGGGCACGACGAGCCCATCACCTACGACGACGTGGTCTCCGAGATCGGGGCGGACACCGCGGCGGAGGTCAGGCGGATCACCCTGGAGGTCTACCGGCGGGGCGCGGAGCTGGCCGCCGAGCGGGGAATCATCGTGGCCGACACGAAGCTGGAGTTCGGCCGGGCCAAGGACGGCACGCTGGTCCTGGCGGACGAGGTCCTGACGCCGGACTCCTCCCGGTTCTGGCCGGCTGACGACTACGAGCCGGGCCGCCCGCAGAAGTCCTACGACAAGCAGTACCTGCGCGACTGGTCGGCCACGCTGGACTGGGACCGCACCGAGCCGGGCCCCGAGGTGCCCGCCGAGGTGGTCTCCCGCCTGACCGGCCTCTACACCGACCTGTTCAACCGCATCACGGCCGAATAATCCCGAACGGGTCTTCGCCTCTCCCCCGCGCCCGCCTTCAGCCCAGCCCGCCAGACGGCCCGCAACAACCCGGTAACATTCACGTCAGTAATCGGACGATTTCAGGGGAGGGCCCTCGTATGGTGTCGCAGGCGAGCAGGCTGGCGAACGTTCGCTACGACATTCGCGGGCCGGTCCTGCGGCGCTGCCTCCAGCTGGAGGCCGAGGGGCACGAGATCGTCAAGCTCAACATCGGCAACCCGGCGCCGTTCGGCCTGTTCACGCCGGACTCCGTGCTGGAGCGGGTGAGCGAGTCGATCTCCGCCTCCCAGGGATACAGCGACGCCCGGGGCGTGGCGGCGGCCCGGGAGGCGGTCGCCCGGTACTACCAGCGCCGCGGCGTCCACGGTGTCAGCCCCGAGGAGATCTACCTCGGCAACGGCGTGTCCGAGCTGATCGTGATGGCGATGCAGTCGCTGCTCAACCCGGGCGACGAGGTCCTGGTGCCCGCCCCGGACTACCCGCTGTGGACCGGCGCGGTCAGCCTGTGCGGCGGCCGGGCCGTGCATTACCGCTGCGCGGAAGAGGCGGACTGGAACCCCGACGTCGAGAACGTGGCCTCGCTGATCACCGACCGGACCAAGGCCCTGGTCATCATCAACCCGAACAACCCGACCGGCGCCGTCTACTCCCCCGAGACCCTCACCGGCCTGCTGGACCTGGCCCGGAAGCACGGGCTGCTGGTGCTGTCGGACGAGATCTACGACCAGCTTCTCTACGACGGCGCGGTCCATCACCACACCGCGGCCCTGGCCCCGGACCTGCCGGTCCTCACCCTGGGCGGCATGTCGAAGAACTACCGGCTGGCCGGCTTCCGGTCCGGCTGGCTGGTGGTGTCCGGTCCCCGGCAGCCGGTCAGCGAGTACCTGGAGGGCCTGGAACTGCTGGCCAACATGCGGATGTGCGCCAACGTCCCGGCCCAGCACGCCATCCCGGCCGCCCTCGACGGCGGCATCGACCTCCAGCCGCTGCTGCGGCCCGGGGGACGCCTGCGCGACCAGCGGGACAAGGCCTGGGAGCTGCTGACCGCGATTCCGGGAGTGGACTGCTACAAGCCCGCTGGAGCGCTGTACCTGTTCCCGCGCCTGGATCCCGCGGTCCACAAGATCCACGACGACCAGCAGATGTGCATCGACCTGCTGGAGACCAAGCACCTGCTGATCACCCACGGCAGCGGCTTCAACCTCCCGACCACCGATCACCTCCGCGTGGTCTTCCTGGCCCCGGTCGACGTCCTCGAGGACGCCATCGGCCGGCTCTCGGACTTCCTGGGCGGTTACCGGCAGTAGTACCGTGGCCGCGTGCCCACGCATATCGCGCTGCTGCGCGGCATCAATCTCGGCGGCCGGAACAAGGTCGCGATGGCCGACCTGCGCGCCCTGGTCACCGGGCTCGGCCACACGGACGTGTCGACCTACATCCAGTCCGGGAACGTGGTGTTCACGGCCCGGCCCGGTGCCCCGGACACCTCGGCGATCGCGGACGAGATGGCCACCGCCATCGCCTCGGATCTCGGTGTGAAGTCCCCGGTCGTGGTGCTGACCGCCAGCGAGCTGTCGGAGGCCGTGGCGGCCAACCCGTTCGGCGACGAGCCGAACCCCAAGTGCCTGCACGCGGTGTTCCGCTCCGGCCCGGCCAGCCAGGACCTGCTGGACCGGATCGCCGCCGCCGTCGACGCGGTCGCGGCCAAGGGCAGCCGCGACTCCGCGATCCCGGCCGGCCGGGTGCTGTACCTGCACACGCCGGACGGTTTCGGCAACAGCGACCTGGCCAAGGCCCTCCTCCGGGTAACCGCGTCCCCCGAATCCGGCACGGGCACCGCCCGCAACTGGGCGACCACCCTCAAGCTCCTGTCGCTCTGCGGGTAGGGTCACGCGGGTGAGTCGAGCGGTTCTTGTCACAGGCGGGTCCAGGGGTATCGGGGCGGCGATCGCGCGGGCGTTCGCGGAACGCGGGGACCGGGTAGCGGTCCACTACCGAACCGGGGAGGAGGCCGCGCGCACCGTGCGCGACGGCCTGCCCGGCGGCGGGCACGTGACCGTCGGCGCGGACCTGGCCGACCCGGACGCGGTCCGCGCCATGGTGGACACGGCCGCCGCCTCACTCGGCGGGCTGGACGTCCTGGTCAACAACGCCGGGGTCTACCTGTACCAGCCGGTCCTGGACACCACGTACGAGCAGTGGCAGGCCGCGTGGCGGCAGACCCTCGACGTCAACCTGGCCGGCGCGGCCAACGCGACCTGGTGCGCGGTCCGGCACATGACCGGGCGCGGCGGGCGGATCGTCAACGTCGGGTCGCGCGGAGCGTACCGCGGCGAGCCCGACAACCCGGCCTATGGCGCGTCCAAGGCGGGGCTGCACGCGCTGGGGCAGTCCCTGGCCGTCGCCCTGGCGCCGCACGGGATCACCGTGGCGTCCGTCGCGCCCGGGTTCGTGGAAACCGACATGGCCGCGGACCTGCTCGCCGCCCCGGCCGGGGACGGCATCAGGGGGCAGAGCCCGTTCGGCCGGGTCGCGGCGCCGGACGAGATCGCGGCGGCCGTGGTCTACCTGGCCTCGCCGGAGGCGACCTGGGCCAGCGGCGCCGTGCTCGACCTGAACGGGGCCTCCTACCTGCGGTGACCCGTCGGCGCGACGGTCAGAACGGGCCGTACTCGGTGAAGGTGAACATCCTCCGCGAGATGGTGCCGTGCCCTACCTCGCCGCCGTTCCAGAGGGTGAAGCGCTGCCCCGGGCCGAAGGCCGCTAGGTCGGTGTCGTCGGTCACCGTCACCGTGACGATGTGCCGGTCGCCCGGGTACAGGGGTTCCTCGTCGTCCCAGCACAGTTCGGCGGCGAACTCGCGGACGCCGCCCGGTTTCTCCCGGGACCCGGCGCAGAGCACGAGCTGGCGGGTGTGATTGCGGTACACCTCGCCGGAGCCGGCCGGACGCCCGGGCCGGGGAAACGACGGGACCGGGTGCGCGGGATCCAGCGCGATCACCGCCCGGTACCTGACCTGATGCATGATCCACCACCTGTCATGACACCGCGTGAGTCACCCATCACGATACCTCTCGAATCGGGGGTGAGACCATGGGCCCATGGACTACGTGCTCGCGCAGGTGAACATCGCCCGTCTCCTCGCCCCGCTGGACAGCCCGCTGATCGCCGGCTTCGTCGCCGCCCTGGACCCGGTCAACGCCCGCGCCGACGCCGCGCCCGGGTTCCTGTGGCGGCTGCAGACCGAGGACGGGGACGCGACCGCGATCTCCGGGTTCGAGAGCGAGGGAACGACCGACCTGGTCATCAACCTGTCGGTGTGGGAGACGGTCGAGGACCTGGCCGCGTACGTGTTCGGCGACCCCGGGCACCGCGCGGTCCTGCGCCGGCGAAGGGAATGGTTCGAGAAGATGACCGAGGCCTACGCGGCGCTGTGGTGGGTGCCGCGGGGGCACGCTCCCACGGTGGCCGAGGCCGAGGAGCGGGTCGCGTGCTTGCGGGAGCACGGCCCGACGCCGCGCGCCTTCACGCTGCGCCGGCATTTCCCGGCCCCGGACCAGCCGGACGAGACCGCCGCGCGGACCCGCGAGGACTGGTCCTGCCCGGCCTGAATATGCGACATATATCACTTAAATCGGACTAATTACCCACAACTCTCTCTTAAGATGTTGTGAAGGCAGGGGTAAGTGGGTATAGAGGGGACCGCCCAAGTTGCGGGGGGCTACTGAACGAAAGGAAGGCAGGTACTGCATGGTTGCCGGTTCTCCGGAAGCCTTCGATCCTGAGCTGAACAAGAGCGCCCGGCGCTTCTTGCGGCGGCTGACCGCCGCCACCGGCGGGGGCATGTTCATCGACGGGTTCTTCTACGCCACGTTCGCGGCCGCGCTCGCGGGCCGGGCCAAGGCCGAGTTGCACATAGACACGCTATGGCTCGGCCTGATCTCGTCGGCGGTCCTGATCGGAACGTTCTTCGGGGGCATTCTCCTGGGCTGGCTGACCGACAAGATCGGCCGCAAGCCCATGTTCACGATCGACCTGATCATCTTCCTGGTGTGCGCGGTCGCGCTGTTCTTCGTCACCGAACCGTGGATGTTCTTCGCCCTCGGTGTCATCATCGGGCTGTCGGTCGGGGCCGACTACTCGATCGGCTCTCCCCTGCTGGGCGAGTTCACCCCGGCGGCCATGCGCGGCAACTTCCTGGGCGTCCTGGAAATCCTGTGGAACGTGGGCTACGTCATCGCCTACTTCATCGGGTACATGATCACCACCTACAGCCCCGAAAGCTGGCGGTACATCCTGCTGTCCAGCGCCGTGCCGGCCATCGTCTCCCTGATCATCCGGCACGGCCTGCCCGAGTCACCGCGCTGGCTGGTCAGCAAGGGCCGCCGAGACGAGGCCATCGCGATTCTCAAGGAGTCCATGGGCGTCGAGAACCTCGGGGCCATCGACAACGAGCCGGAGTCCAGCACCCGCGTCAGCGTCCTGTTCAGCCGGGCCTACATCCGGCGGACGCTGTTCTCCGGCGGGTTCTGGAGCGCGATCGTCCTGCCCTACTTCGCGGCGACCTTCTTCCTGCCCGAAATTCTCCGCTCGATCGGCCTGGGGGCAGGCTCCCTGATCGGGGCCCTGCTGGGCACCATCATCGCGCTGGTCGGCGCCACCGTCAGCTGGTACCTGGTCGACCGGGTAGGCCGACGGATCCTGCTGATCCCGCCGATGTTCGCGTGCGGGGTGTTCCTGCTGATCGCCTCGCTCTACCAGCACATGCCCATGGTCATCGCCGCGATCTGCGTCTTCGCCTACCTGTTCTCCTACGGGATCATGTCGATCCTGACCGGGATCATCCCCGAGGAGGTCTTCCCGAGTTCGGTCCGCGCGACCGGCGTCGGCGTGTCGACGGCGATGAGCCGGGCCGCGGCGGCGATCGGGACGTTCGGGCTGCCGCTCGTCACGACGTACGCGGGCGGCACGTCCACCGTGCTGATCATCCTGGGCGTGGTGTCGCTCGGCGGCGGATTCCTCTCCTACGCCTGGTGCCCGGAGACCAAGGGCAAGGACCTCACCGAGACCTCGCACCAGGTCGACCCGCACTCCTACGGCCGCGGCCAGAAGGTGGGCGCGGCCGCCTGAGGCGGAAGCCCGACCCGTTCGGGATAAAGGGTTTAAAGGAGCCGGCCGGCCAGGCTGTAGACCTGGCCGGCCGGCCCGTTTACGGGCAGAGTCGCGACGAACAGGGCCAGGCGGGCCACGTCGGCCGGCTCCTTGTACCACTCGCCG
>WRBL01000020.1 GCA_009784565.1 Streptosporangiales bacterium
CGCCGGGATCGATTAGTGCCGTCCTGACCTGCGGATTTACTGCATAATGATTAGGGTCCGGCCGATCTCCGGGGGCCGGGAGCGGTGCCGGGGCCTGGCCGGGGACCCGGGACGCCAAGGCCGACGCTGAAAGGCTTCGGGCGGTATGTCGCGGTTTCGGGGGCAATGCTCCGTAGGCCCGCGGTTTTTGTGCCAGGGATATTAGTCATATGGATGCTTATGGATGCCGCTTATCCTTTCTAGGTACGTAAAAATACGTACGCGGAAGTATTGATACCTAAATTCGCTCCGATCGCCTATCGGGCGGGTCGTGGCGGGGGCGGATCGCGTTTCGTGATCATTCCGGGACCCGGCGGCGCGGCCCGGGCCGTCAGGGCGGCCGGGCGGGCCGGCCCTGGTAAACGGGCTCGGGGAGCCCGGGGGAGCTGGTAAAAAGGTGGGTAACTTGCGCATGCTGGGCGCGGGTCGCGCGGCGGGCACGGTCGCCTCCGCGATTGCTGCTCTGCCTAGAGCCAGACACATGGAACGATGGGGCCCATGAAAGGACGTGTTCTAGTCGTCGACGACGACGCGGCGCTCGCGGAGATGCTCGGCATCGTTCTCCGCGGTGAGGGATTCGAGCCGACGTTCGTGGCCGACGGGGACAAGGCGCTGGACGCCTTCCGCGACACCCACCCGGATCTGGTGTTGCTCGACCTGATGCTGCCGGGTTCGGACGGGATCGACGTATGCCGTCAGATCCGCGGAGAGTCGGGCGTCCCGATCGTCATGCTCACGGCGAAGACCGACACGGTCGACGTCGTCTTGGGCCTGGAGTCCGGCGCGGATGACTACATCCTCAAGCCGTTCAAGTCCAAGGAACTGGTCGCGCGGATCCGGGCCCGGCTGCGACGCACGGACGAGCCCGCCCCGGAGATGCTGCAGATCGGCGACGTGAGCATCGATGTCGCCGGGCACGCGGTCAAGCGGAACGGCGCGGCCCTGAGCCTCACGCCCCTCGAGTTCGACCTTCTCGTCGCGCTGGCCCGCAAGCCCCGGCAGGTGTTCACCCGCGAAGTCCTGCTCGAGCAGGTCTGGGGCTACCGGCACGCGGCCGACACCCGTCTGGTCAACGTGCATGTCCAGCGGCTGCGGGCCAAGATCGAGAAGGACCCGGAGCATCCCGAGATCGTCGTGACGGTCCGCGGCGTGGGCTACAAGGCAGGACCTGGCTGATCGGAGCATGGAGCGGTCAGCGGTTAGTCCCGACGCGGATGTCCGCGAGGCCTGGGAGCGGGCGCTGCGCCGTAACAAGCTGGTGCGGTGGTTCGTCCGGTGGCTGCCCCACCGGGTAACGATCCTGATCCGCACCATCCTGCGGGCCGAGCACGCGGTCATCGCCAAGGCGCGCCAGCGCTGGCGCCGCAGTCTGCAGCTGCGGGTTGTCGGCACCACCCTGGTGATGTCGGTCATCGTGGTCGCGGTTCTCGGCTTCTTCCTCACGGCGCAGATCGCCGACGGGCTCCTGACGAACGCGGAGAGCACGGCGACCAACCAGGCCCTGGCCGGGCTGAACGCGGCCCGGTCGCTGCCCGGGCTCACGGCCTACCCGAACAGCCAGTCGGCCGAGCAGTTCATGTACAACGCCGCGATCACGCTTCAGCCGACCGGGAGCGGCGCCACGAGCTACAACGTGATCGTCGGGCTCAACCCCGACGTCAGGGGCGTGGACACCCAGTGGGCGACGGAGAGCGTTGACGCCCGGGCGACGCTGCCCCGGACGCTGATCGGCAAGGTTCAGGCCGAACAGCGAAAGAACGCGGGCGGATCCGGCGACATGTTCTACGCGCCGACCACGATGGTGCCCACCAGCGGCGGGCCCGGGCGGCCCGCGGTCGCGGTCGGGACACCGCTCGGCAACTGGTACCAGCTGTACTTCGTCTTCCCGCTGGACGACGAGCAGCAGACGCTGCAGCTCGTGCAGACCACCCTGCTCGGGGCGGGCATCGCGCTGGTCGTGCTGCTCGCGGCCATCGCGTCGCTAGTGACCCGGTGGGTCGTGCTGCCGGTCCGGCACGCCGCCCAGGCGGCCCGCCGGGTCTCGGCCGGGCACCTCGAAGAGCGGATGACGGTGGCCAGTGCCGACGACCTCGGCGCCCTCGCCACGTCCTTCAACGAGATGGCCGGGAGCCTCCAGGAGAAGCTGCTCCAGCTGGAGGAGCTGTCCCGGGCCCAGCGTCAGTTCGTGTCGGACGTGTCGCACGAGCTGCGCACGCCGATGACCACTATCCGGATGGCGGCGGAGATCCTGCACGAGTCCAGGGAACAGCTCGATCCGGCCGCTGCCCGGTCGGCCGAGCTGCTGCAGAGCCAGACCGAGCGCTTCGAGGTACTGCTGTCCGATCTGCTGGAGATCAGCCGACATGACGCCAACGTGGCGACGCTGGATTCCGAGCCGACGGACATGTGCGACATCGCGCGCCGCAGCGCCGACGACGCCCAGCACCTGGCCGAGCGGCGAGGATGCCGCATCGAGTTCCGGCTTCCGGCCGAGCCGTGCGTCGCCGAGGTGGACAAGCGGCGGGTCGAGCGGATCTTGCGGAACCTGCTGGTGAACGCGGTAGAGCATGGTGAGGACAAGGACGTGATCGTGACCGTGGCCGCCGACCGGGACGCGGTCGCCGTCGCCGTTCGGGACCACGGAGTCGGCCTCGGTCCCGGTGAGGAGCAGCTGGTGTTCGAGCGGTTCTGGCGCGCGGACCCGGCCCGGGCCCGGACGACCGGAGGCACCGGCCTCGGGCTGGCCATCGCCCACGAGGACGCCCGGCTGCACGGCGGCTGGCTCCAGGCGTGGGGAGAGAAGGGCCGGGGCTCGGTGTTCCGGCTTACCGTTCCCCGGGTCGCCGGGCACACGCTGGCGGGCTCGCCGCTGCCGCTGGGCCCGGACGACACCGGGGCCGCCCGCGGGGCGCTGGACCCGCGCGGGGCCCTGGACCCGGACCTGGCCGGCGGTTCGCCCGTGTCCGGGGGCTCATCCGCGGCTGGCGGTTCGCGTGCGTAGGCGCCTGACCCGGCCGGTGACGGCCGCCGCGGTCCTGCTGGCGCTGACGCTGCCGGCCGCCGGCTGCGTGGACATGCCCGATGGCGGCCCGGTGCGCTCGGACCGGGTAACCCAGGGCGCCGACGCGCAGAACCAGCCCTATCCGCAGCTTGTCCCCAGGTCGCCGGCGCCCGGGGCGTCTCCGGCCGAGATCGTGCGCGGCTTCCTGACCGCCAGCGCCAGCTTCGCCGACGGGCAGCAGACGGCCCGGGACTTCCTCACCGGGCCCGCCAGCCGTTCCTGGCACCCGACCTGGCCCTGGTCGGCAACCGTGTTCACCGGCACCGGACCGCAGGTCAGCCAGTCCGGCAGCCCGTCTCCCGGCGGCCTTTCCTCCGGCAGCCGAAAGACGGCGACGGTCACCGTTTCCGGGAAAGTCCAGGCCGAGCTGTCGGCATCCGGGGCCTACGCCGTGCCCTCGACCGCCACCGGCAGGGGGACTTCTGTCAGGTTCACGCTGGTCAGGCAGGGCAGACAGTGGCGGATCTCCAGCCCGCTGCCGCCGAACCTGCTGCTGACCAGCACCGAGTTCTCCGCCGACTACCAGCTTCGGAATCTCTACTTCCTCGACCCGGCGTCGAAGGTCCTCGTCCCGGACCCGGTATACGTGCCGCTGCAGACGAGCTCGGAGAACCTGCTGGACGGGCTGGTCCGGGACCTGATCAGCCAGCCCAGGGACTGGCTGCGTGACGGGACCCGGACGGCGCTGCCGGCCGGCACCAGGCTCCTGTCCGACGTCATGGTCAACGGCGCGGCCGAGGTGAACCTCGGCGGCGCGGCGGCCAAGACCAGCGACCGGGTACGGGAGCTGATCTCCTCGCAGCTGCTGTCCACACTGTCGGGGTCCGGGCAGGGGCAGCCGCCCATCCATTCCATCGTGCTCGACATCAACGGCAAGCCGTGGTCCCCGCCCCAGGCGGACCAGAACCCGGTGCAGCACAGCGCCGCGGTGCGGGTTCCGGACGGGGCCAGCGGCGGGTTCTACTACACCGACAGCGGCGGCGACCTCGAACGCCAGCCCGGCGCCGGAGGCTCTCCGGTGAAGGTCCGGCAGCTAGGCCAGGGATACTCGGCGATCGCCGTCTCTCCGGACCTGCGGTACCTGGCGGCACTGCGCGACGGAATTCTCTACACCGGCCCGCTCAACGGCACTCTGGTCAAACGGGCCGGGAGCGGCTACACCACGATGAGCTGGGATTCGGCGGGCCGCCTGTGGGCGACGGCGGGCGGTGCCGTGTTCATGCTCCGGGGGGACGTGACCCCGCGTTCCGCGAAGACGGCGGCCGCGCCCGAGGAGGCGAACGTCTCCCCGACCGGCGCCTCGGCCGGGACCGGACCGATCACCGCGGTGCGGGTCGCTCCCGACGGCGTCCGGATGGCGCTTATCCAGGGAACCGGAAAGGCGCTGTACTTCGGAGCGATCTCCGACCAGCCCTCTTCGCCGTCGGAGGCCCGGTTCTCGTCCCGGCCGGGCGAGTCCCCGCCGGACGGGCCGCAGATCACGCTGTCGCCGTTCAACGTGTCCGGCGGCCTCGACGGGTTCAGCGCGGTGTCCTGGTACGGAGCTGACAATGTCGTTACGCTCGGGGCCGGCTCCGGGACCGAGGGCCCGCCGCTGACCGAGTACGCGGTGACCGGGGCGTCATCGACCCAGATCCCGACCTCGTCCGGAATTGACTCGATCAGTTCCAGCTCCGGAAGCGAGCTTGTCGCCGGGACGAAGGCCGGGGACCTGCTGGCGAGTCCCAGTCCCACCGCGGCGTGGGCGCCGCTCGGATACGGCGGCCTGGACCCCGTTTACCCCGGGTTATGTGATACCCGTCACTGGTTATCACGGAGTGTCACTAGTGGCGCACCGGTGGCGCAAGTTCACAGACGGGTTGTGTGGTCAATGTTGCATTTCGCCGTTAATGTCCCTCCTGACAATTCGGCTCAGGAGAGCTAGCGTTCATGCATGGCACTCGCCCGGGTCCGTGGTTGCGCGGGGCTGGCCCTGCTGGAGACGGCGGGTCCCGCCCGGCAAGCCGACGCCAGGCGCAGGCGAAACGGCCCACGTAAGGCGACTTCTCGTCGACCGATCACGGTGCGCCTTAGAGGTAAGTCCTGCCTCGACGGGGAATACAGAGTTCCCTGGACCGAGAGAAGGGCAGTAGTGGCCATGGAAGGCCGCGAACCTCTCAGCAGGCGGATGTGGGGTCGAAGACCAGGTCGGCCGGGCGGGTGCCCACCATCGGTCCATGGATCCGTAGGGGGAAAACCAGATGGACATCACCTTCAAGGGCAGGCACACCAGCGTCCCCGAGCGCTTCCGCAGGCACGCCTCGGGCAAGCTCGCCAAGCTGGAGAAACTGGATCAGAAGGCCATCCGGATCGACGTCGAGGTGTCCAAGGAACGAAACCCGAGGCAGGCTGATCGCAGCGAGAGGGTGGAACTCACGGTCCGCTCCCGCGGGCCGGCCATCCGGGCCGAGGCGGCTGCCGACGACCGGTACGCGGCGCTTGACCTCGCGTTCGCCAAGCTAGAGGGGAGATTGCGCAAGGCGGCTGAGAGGCGGAAAGCCAAGCGCTCCGACATGTCCGTCCGGTCGGCGGACGCCCTGGCCGCCGTGGCGGCGGCCGCGCCGGGCGCGATCGACGGAACGGCTCTGATGAACGAGATCACCGAGGCTCCGGAGCGCGCCCGCAGGCGAGGCTCCAGGAAGCAGCACGGCCGGGCCAAGGCCCGCGGCCGCGCGGAGTCGGTCCTGGCCCTGCCCGAGACCGACGACCTGCCCGGCGTCGGCGGCGTGAACGGCCGTGAGCCGCACGTCAGTACCGACATCGCCAGCGGAGGGGCCAAGGTGGGCTCTGCTGCGGACGATGACGAGTCCACGGGCGGCGAGACCATGGTGGTGCCCATTCAGATGGAGGGCGAAGGCCCTCTCGTCGTCCGGGAAAAGTTCCACGCGGCCGAGCCGATGACGATCGACCAGGCCCTGCTGGAGATGGAGCTTGTGGGCCACGATTTCTACGCATTCCATGACAAGGAGTGCGGAAAGTTCAGCGTTGTCTACCGGCGCCGGGGCTATGACTACGGTGTCATCCGCTTGGTGGAGGAAGATTAGGCACCGGAAGCTAATGACCGTGGTGCGCGAACCCCCGATAATGGGTGTACATAACCCATTGGAGGGGGTTCGCTGCCCCGGCCCGAACGCGGCCCGGTGAGCCCCGTGGTACGGAGAGGAGCAGCCGTGACCGATCGGCCCAGGATGGGCTCGAGCGCAACGGCCACGATGGCGGCGGGAAACCCGCCCGCTGACGCACCCCACAGCGGCGCTCCCGAGGCCGCGCAGTCGGGCGGCGAAGCCGACCCGTCTGGCGAGCCCATTCGCGTTCTGATCGCGGACGATCATGCCCTGTTCCGGCGCGGCCTGGAGATGGTGCTGGCGGAGGAGGAAGGCATCGATCTCGTCGGCCAGGCCTCCGACGGTGCCGAGGCGGTCCAGGTGGCCAGCGAGACGGTGCCCGACATCGTCCTGATGGACATCCGCATGCCGAAGACCTCCGGTATCGAGGCCGCCCGGCAGATGAAGGAGTCCGCGCCCAGCGCCAAGATCGTGATGCTGACCATCAGCGACGAGGAGGACGACCTCTTTGAGGCCATCCGGGCCGGCGCCAGCGGCTACCTGCTCAAGGACATCCCGCTGGACGAGGTGGCGGACTCCGTGCGCGCCGTGCACGGCGGCCAGTCGCTGATCAACCCGTCGATGGCGGGAAAGCTGCTGACCGAGTTCGCGACGCTGGCCCGCCGGGACGAGGAAGAGCCGCCTGCCAAGCACGTGGCCGCGCCCAAGCTCACCGACCGCGAGATGGAGGTCCTCCGTCTCGTCGCCCGGGGCATGAACAACCGCGACATCGCCAAGGAACTGTTCATCTCCGAGAACACGGTGAAGAACCACGTCCGCAACATCCTGGAGAAGCTCCAGATTCACTCCCGGATGGAAGCCGTCATGATCGCCGTCCGGGAGAAACTGATCGAGTTCTCCTAGTCCCCGCCCTTGAGGGCGCTGGCGAAGGCCGGCGCCAGCTCGGCGGGGGCGAATCGTTCGACGGTCACGTCGTCGCAGCCCACCCACGACGCGGCTTCCGTCGCGGCCCGGGCGAGACCGCGCGCCGCCGCGGCCGAGTCGACTGTCGCCTGCCGCAGGACCAGGGTCGTACCCTCGCGGGCGGGGTCGGCGCGGCCGACCAGGCGGCCGCCGGCCAGCAGGGGCATGGCGAAGTAGCCGTGGACCCGCTTGTCCTTCGGGACGTAGGCCTCCAGGGCGTGATGGAATCCGAAGATCCGTTTCGTCCGCTTACGGTCCCAGACCAGCGAGTCGAACGGTGACAGCAGCGTCGTCCGGTGAGTGCCGCGGCCGCCCGCGTTCAGCCAGGCCAGCGCGTCCGGGTCCGCCCACGCGGGCAGCGGCTTGTCTCGGTCGGCGATCGTGACCGGGGACAGTCCGGACACCTTCGCCGCCTGGTCGATCGCCGCGCTGGTGTCGGCCTGGGGGAGGCGCAGGTGCTCCCGGAGGTCCGCGCGGGTCGCGACGCCGAGGGCACGGACGGCCGCCGCCACCAGATAGGACAGGCACTCGGCGTCGTCCGGCTCGGCGTTCAGCAGTTCCGGCGGGATGACCCGCTCGGGCAGGTCATAGACGCGCCGCCAGCCGACCCGGCGTACGCAGGCCGCCGTGCCCGTATCGAAGAGCCACTCGGCGGCGATCTTCACCTCCGACCAGTCCCACCAGGGACCGCCCGCCTTGGCCCCGCCCAGCTCGGTGGCGGTCAGCGGGCCCTCGGACCGAAGCCGGGCCAGGACCTCGTCGCAGGCCTTCGGCGAGACCTTGTGCCAGCGCTGGCCGCGGGCCCGGATCCGGCGCCGGCGCGCCGAGTAATACGGCCAGTCCTCAATCGGCAGCACGCACGCGGCGTGCGACCAGTACTCGAAGGCCGCCGGCCGCGAGGGATGCCAGTAGGCCCGCTCGATGCTTGCCCGGCCGACCGCGCCGAGCCGGGCGTACGGCACCAGTTCGTGCGAGCGCGCGAGCACGCTGATCGTGTCCAGCTGGACGGCGGACAGGCGCCGCAGCATGGCGGGAACGCCGCCGCGCCGTCCGTCGGCGCCCAGGAGTCCCTGGGCGCGCAGGGCGGCCCGGCGCGCTTCACCGGCGGTTATTTCTGGGGCAGACGCAAACACGTCCTGAACCCTAGCGAGGATTCAGGACGATTCCCGGTAGGAACCCGGGTCTGGCCTAGTACCAGTCCTTGCTCATGGTCTTGGCGCCGGCGATGACGAAGAGGCCGACGACGAAGACTGCGCAGCCCGCGTAGAACATCGGCCACATGACCGGGGGAGCGAACGGGGGCATCCACGCCCAGCCTCCGACGACCGATCCGACGATCGCGATCGTGACGCCGATCCACGAGATCGGGCGCCCGGGGTTGTGCTCAAGGTGCTGGTTGGCGGCGTGGGCCGAGCTCACGGCTCCCGTCCCGGCGGTCTCCACCGTGCCTGCTGCCTGGTCGGCCACGACTCCTCCTCGATCACCAAAGCTGTCTATGCTGAGGTTGCCATGAAAATTTACCTCCCCATTATCGGGGAGGGGTGCCCCGGCCGTTGACCGGGGGTATGGATACACGGGCTGTCCCTTGTCGACTCGCCCTCGTAGCTTACGGGGCACGCGCCTTCTGGCCTACCATGTCTGGCGAGGCGTGTAATGCCCATCCGATCCGCAAGGAGCACGACGACAAGTGCCAGCCATCCTAGACAGCATCCTTCGCGCGGGCGAAGGCAAGATCCTGCGCAACCTTAAGCGGATCAGCGAGCAGGTTAACTCGGTCGAGGACGACTTCGTCGCCATGAGTGACGCTGAGCTGCGCGGGATGACCGACGAACTGCGACAGCGCTACAGCGACGGGGAGTCGCTGGACGATCTGCTGCCGGAGGCCTTCGCCACGGTCCGCGAAGCGGCGCGCCGGGTGCTGGGCCAGCGGGCGTTCGATGTGCAGCTGATGGGCGGGGCCAACCTGCACATGGGCAACATCGCGGAGATGAAGACCGGTGAGGGCAAGACCCTCACCTGTGTGTTCCCCGCCTACCTGAACGCCCTGTCGGGCGAAGGCGTCCACATCGTCACGACCAACGACTACCTGGCCCGGTACCAGGGCGAGTGGATGGGCCGGGTGCACCGCTTCCTCGGCCTCGAGGTCGGGATCATCCTGGCCGAGATGTCCCCGGAGGAGCGCAAGCAGGCCTACGCGGCGGACATCACCTACGGCACGAACAACGAGTTCGGCTTCGACTACCTGCGTGACAACATGGCCTGGTCGCTGGAGGAGTGCGTCCAGCGCAAGCACAGCTACGCGATCGTGGACGAGGTCGACTCCATCCTCATCGACGAGGCCCGGACGCCGCTGATCATCTCCGGCCCGGCCGAGCAGAACTCCAAGTGGTACGTCGAGTTCGCCAAGATCGTGCCCCGGCTGCGCCGCGGCGAGGAGGGCGACGGCGACTACGAGGTCGACGAGAAGAAGAAGACCGTCGGCATCCTGGAGACCGGTGTCGAGAAGGTCGAGGACTGGCTCGGCATCGAGAACCTCTACGAGTCGGCCAACACGCCGCTCGTCAGCTTCCTGAACAACGCCATCAAGGCCAAGGAGCTGTACAAGAAGGACAAGGACTACGTCGTGATGAACGGCGAGGTCCTGATCGTGGACGAGTTCACCGGCCGCATCCTGCACGGCCGCCGGTACAACGAGGGCATGCACCAGGCCATCGAGGCCAAAGAGGGCGTCGAGATCAAGGACGAGAACCAGACCCTCGCCACGATCACCCTGCAGAACTTCTTCCGGCTGTACGACAAGCTGGCGGGCATGACCGGTACGGCCCAGACCGAGGCCGCCGAGTTCATGCAGATCTACAAGCTCGGCGTGGTCCCGATCCCGACCAACAAGCCGATGATCCGGGACGACCAGACCGACATCATCTACCAGACGTTCCAGTCCAAGTTCGAGGCGGTCGTCGAGGACATCGCCGAGCGGCACGAAGAGGGCCAGCCGGTCCTGGTCGGCACGACGTCGGTGGAGAAGTCCGAGGTCCTGTCGGTGATGCTGAAGCGCCGCGGCATCCCCCACCACGTGCTGAACGCGAAGTACCACGAGCAGGAGGCCGCGATCGTCGCCCAGGGCGGTCGCAAGGGCGCGGTCACCGTCGCCACCAACATGGCCGGGCGCGGTACGGACATCATGCTCGGCGGGAGCCCCGAGTTCATCGCCGACGCCGAACTCCACAAGCGGGGCCTGTCGCCGTCGGAGACCCCCGACGACTACGAGGCCGCGTGGACCGACGCCGTGGCCAAGGCCAAGGCCGCCGTGACCGCGGAGCACGAGGAAGTCGTCCAGGCGGGCGGCCTGTACGTGCTCGGCACCGAGCGGCACGAGTCCCGGCGCATCGACAACCAGCTTCGGGGCCGTTCCGGCCGTCAGGGAGACCCCGGCAAGTCCCGGTTCTACCTGTCCCTGGAAGACGACCTGATGCGGATGTTCAACTCCGCCCGGGTCGGCGCGGTCATGGAGCGGATGAACATCCCGGCCGACGTCCCGGTCGAGAACAAGGTCGTGTCCCGGGCCATCCGTTCCGCGCAGACCCAGGTCGAGTCGCAGAACTTCGAGATCCGGAAGGACGTCCTCAAGTACGACGACGTCCTGAACCGGCAGCGCACGGTCATCTACGCCGAGCGCCGCAAGGTACTCGAGGGCGCCGACCTGCGCGACCAGATCCGGTCCATGATCGACGAAGTGGTCGCCGCGTACGTCAACGTGGCCACCGCCGACGGGTACCCGGAAGAATGGGACCTGGACAAGCTGTGGCGGGCGTTCAAGCAGCTCTACCCGATCTCCCTGGCCATCGATGACGTCGTAGACGAGGCCGGCGGCGACAAGTCCGGCCTCAGCGATGACCTGATCAAGGAGATGGTGACCGAGGACGCCCGGGAGGCCTACGACCACCGGGAAGAAGACCTCGGCTCCGACGTGATGCGGGAGCTTGAGCGCCGGGTGGTGCTCGCCGTGCTCGACCGCAAGTGGCGCGAGCACCTGTACGAGATGGACTACCTCCGCGAGGGCATCGGCCTGCGGGCCATGGCGCAGCGCGACCCGCTGGTCGAGTACCAGCGCGAAGGCTACGACATGTTCACCGCGATGATGGACGGCATCAAGGAGGAATCGGTCGGGAACCTGTTCAACCTCGAAGTGCAGGTCCAGGAGAACCCGATCGTGGAAGAGGCTCAGGACGGCGCCGTGCCCGGCATGCTGTTCGGCCCGCACGCCGGCGCCTCCGGTGCCGTGGCCCCCGCCGGGGCCGCTCCCGGCGGGGTGACCCCGGGGGCTCCCGGGGGCGTCGCCCCGGGCGGCGTGGCACCCGGGGCGGGCACGCCGGCGTCGCAGCCGGTCCCGGCCGCGTACGCCGGGCAGACCCCCGGCGGGCAGGCGAAGGGCAGGCACGCGAGCCCCACCGGGCAGGCGCCGGCCGTGGAGCAGCCCGGCCAGCCTCGCGGGAAGCACCACGCCACCGGCCCGATCGAGCGGCTTCCGGAGGGCCTCCAGCCGCACCGTCCGGCCCACCTCGAGTACTCGGCGCCGACCGAGGACGGCGACGTCGAGCACCACGTCGAGGAGGTTCAGGACGACGCGGTCTTCGCCGGCGTGGGCCGCAACGACCCGTGCCCGTGCGGATCCGGCCGGAAGTTCAAGCGCTGCCACGGCGGCGCCAACCGCTCCTAACCCCCGGCACCCCCGCACCCCCGCACCCCGGCGCGGCGGCACTCCGGCGCGGCGGCCTTCCTCAGCCCGTCTCGATGTCGGTGCAGCGCCACTGGGGCGGCTGGCCGGGCTTCCCCCGGGCCGGCCGCCCAGCGCCGGGGGCGGCCGGGAGCTTCTCCATGCGGACGGCCAGGGCCTTCGTGCGGGGCCCGAGCCCGACGATGACGCTCAGTTCGGCCACGCTGTCGTCCGGCCAGCTCACCAGCACCCGCAGCACCCGGGGCCGCTGCCCGCAGCGCAGCACGGGGGCGGCCCGGCGCATATGAGCCCGGGCCCGGTCGGTCATCCAGGGAGCGATCTGCCCCGCCGGGCGCATCCCGGCCAGCGTTTCCGCCAGCAGCCGCGCGAACGGCCCGGCCCAGGCCCCGTCCCGCCGCTGCCCGGCCGCGGGCGCCGCCTTCTCGGGGCGCGCCGGAGGGGGTGCCCACACCTCAAGCTCCGGCACCGGGGTGCGGCTGGCGGGCCCGGCCTCGCCGTCGAACGGCGGGGCGACGTCGGGCACCCTCAGCAGCCGGAGAGACGATGGTTCGACAACGGGCGGTTCAAGAGCGCTCTGTGCTGCCATTGCTCGGTCCTTAGGGTCACGTTGAAGCGGCAACTGCTTGCGCATCCCGGTTTACACGCGACCACTGACATTCCGGCGGCACCCGAGAACCGTCGCCCTCCCGGCCGCGAGAGACTCTGAGCGGTGTCAGCCGGCGCTCAGCTGCCGGCGGAGGAGTTGTACTGGCTGGTGATGTACTTCGAGATGTCGATCTTATTGGGGATGAGCCCGGCCGAGGAGAACTGGTCGACGATGTCCTGCTCGGACTTGGCCACCGCCGGGGTGATCGTCGCCGGGACGTTAGCGTCCTGGACGGCGGCCTTCTGCATGATGTTCGACGGAAGGCCCGTGGCCTGGGCCCAGGTCTTCGCCCACTGGCCCGGGTGGGTGCCGGTCCACTTGTACGCCTGGTTCAGGACCTTGAGGTACGTGGCGATCTCCTTGGACTTGGCCGGGTCCTGGACGGAGGACTTCGACGCGACCTCGAAGGAGTACTGGCTCCCGTACGGGTTGCCCACGGTCAGGATGCGGGCGCCGTCCTGGCCGGCTAGCTGCTGGACGTACGGGGGCCAGATGTCCCAGGCGTCGATCGCCTTGGAGGTGAACGCGGCCAGCCCGGGAGCGGGCTGGAGGTTCACCATCGTGACCGCCTTGGGGCTGATCCCGTTCTTGTTCAGGACGGACAGCAGGTGGTAGTCGTCCGAACTGCCGGACGAGATGCCGATCTTCTTGCCCTTCAGCTGGCTGATCGACTTGATCGGAGAGCCCTTCGGCACGACGACCGCGTCCTGGTCGCCGCCCTTCGTCTCGCGGGCCCCCACGATCTCGATGTTCTCCCCGCCGGAGGCGGCGAACACCGGCGGGGCGTCGCCCACGCCGCCGATGTCGATGGCGCCGGTGCTCATGGCCTGGACCATGGTCGGGCCGGAGGTGAAGTCCGACCACTTCACCTTGAACGGCAGCTTGTTGATCAGGCCCGACGCCTGCAGGACCGCCTGGGCGCCCGTGCCCTTCTGGTCACCCACATTCAGGACGCCCTTGGCGGACGACGAGCCCGTGATGCCCGCGGACTTGCCCGACGCCCCCGATCCCGATGACGAGGCGGCTGGAGCCCCGGACGAGCACCCCGCCGCCGCGGCCAGGGTGGCCAGCGCGATCACGCCTGCGGCGAGCGGCTTGCGGGTGAATCTCATGAGCGATCTCCTTCTACGGGCGCGGAGGGTTCTTCCGCGGGAACACCGAGTTCGGTGAGCAGCCGCTGCCGGAGCGCGGTCAGTTCGGGGTGGTTACGGTCGCGGGGCCGGGGCACGGTGACGGCCGCGGAGTGCGCGATGCGCCCCTCATTGAGCACCAGGACCCGGTCGGCGAGGGCGAGGGCCTCGTCCACGTCGTGCGTGACCAGCAGGACCGCGGGCCGGTGCCGCTCCCACAGGGACAGCACGAGGCGGTGCATGCTGATCCGGGTCAGCGCGTCCAGGGCGCTGAACGGCTCGTCGAGCAGGAGCAGGGACGGCTGCCGCACCAGCGCCCGGGCCAGGGACGCGCGCTGCGCCTCGCCGCCGGACAGGGTGAGCGGCCAGGCGCCGGCCCGTTCGGTCAGCCCGACCTCGGCCAGCGCGCCGGCGGCCACGGCCTTCGCGTCGGGCGTGCGCAGGCCGAGGGTGAGGTTGTCCGCAACCCTTTTCCACGGAACGAGACGGGGCTCCTGGAACGCCACCGCCGTCTCGCCCGGGACGGTGAGCGTGCCCGTGATGCCGGAGTCCAGTCCGGCCAGGGCCCGCAGGAGCGTGGACTTGCCGGTGCCGCTTCGGCCGATCATGGCGATGAACTCGCCGGGCGCGATCTCCAGGTCGAGGTCGTCCAGAACGGTCCGGGCACCGAACTTCCGGGAAAGCCCCTGGACGCACGCGGCGCTCGTGGTCTCTACCGTGCGAAGTCGCGACGCCATGCCAGGGCCTTCCTTTCGATGAGCCGGACGATCCCGTTGGCGAGTAGCCCGAGGATGGCGTACACGACGAGGACGAGGACGATGATGCTGTTCTGGAGGAAGCTCTCGGCCTGAGTGATCATGAAGCCGAGCCCGGCGTTGGTGTTGAACTGCTCGGCCACGACCAGGGCGAGCAGCGAGGCGAAGCTGCCGAGGCGGATGCCGGACAGGGCGCCGGGCAGGCCGCCGGGCAGCACGATGTGCCGGATCCGTCCCCACCAGGACAGCCCGAGCGTCCGGGCCGCCTCGCCGAGCTTGGGATCGATGCCGCGGATCTCGGCGTACGTGTTCACGTACATCGGGAACAGCGCGCCCAGCAGGACGATCAGGATCTTTGGCAGCTCCCCGATGCCGAACCACACGATGAACAGGGGCAGGATGCCCAGCAGCGGGATGGACCGCAGCACCTGGACGATCGGGTCGACCACGTACTCGGCGATCCGGGACAATCCCGTGGCCACGGCGAGGATGATCGCCGCCACCGTGCCGATGGAGAACCCGATGCCCCAGCGCTCGGCCGAGACGGCCAGCGAGTACTGGAGAGTCCCGTAGCTCGGGTTGTTCGTGGTGATCAGCGTCCAGCCTTCATGCACCACCGTGGTCGGCGATACCAGTTTGGACGGGGGAAGCACCCCGGTGGCGCTCAGCAACTGCCACAGCAGCACCAGGGCGATCGGGCTGACGATGCGCAGCCAGCCGTCACGCCGCGAACGTCCCTCGGCGCGGCGAGTCGGCGGCGTGGCGCCGGCGGCGACGGCCGGTCGCGCGGCCGCCGCGCTCGCGTCATGGACGGATGCGGACAAGACAACCCCTCTCGTTTCGGACTCTTGAGCCGTCTTCAAGGCTGCCCAACGTAACATATAAAGTCAATAGAAATTGTAGGGATTTAACGAGTGTCGCGGGGGCGCGCCAGTCCCGTGTCCCGCCCTTCCGCGGGCACGCGCCGCCGCCCCCTCCGTCGGGACTCGACGTCACGTCGTCCCCCTCCGTCGGGACTCGACGTCACGTCGTCCCCCTTCTATGGCGGTGGACGGCGCGTTGACCGCCAACGCGAGCATCGCGGAGGAGCGCGAGAAGCCGTAAATGCCGGCCCGCAAGGAGTTGCCAGTCACTAGGCTGGACCAGTGACCGCGGCAGAATCTCCGAAGCCGAAGCCCTACCCCCAGCCCAAGGACAAGGGGCGCTCGGCCAACATGAAGGCCAACCGCCGCACGGACACCAAGCCGGAACTCAGGCTGCGCAGCGCCCTGCACGCGCTGGGCTACCGGTACCGCAAGGACCACCGGCTGGACCTGCCGCTGCGCCGGGTCCGCCCGGACATCGCCTTCACGTCGCGGAAGGTCGCGGTCTTCGTGGACGGCTGCTTCTGGCACGCCTGTCCCCAGCACGGATCGGCGCCGAAGAACAACGAGTGGTACTGGTCGCCCAAGCTGGCCAAGAACGTGGAACGTGACCGCGCCTGCGACGCCGCCCTCGCCGACGCGGGCTGGACGGTAATCCGCCTCTGGGAGCACGTTCCCCTCGCCGACGCCATAGCCGAGGTGGTCGAGACGGTCGGCGAACCCAGGGCGCTACGATGAGGGGCCATGCGGGTCTACCTGGCCACCACCCTTACGGCGCTTCCCGGCATTCTCCAGGCCGGCGAGATCGCGCCCGCGCCGTTGAACGGCTATGCCCCCACCCCGTCGCTGCGTGAGTCCTACGCGAGCGGCGACGAGGAGGAGCTGGAGTACGTCGCGATGCTCATGGCCGCGCGGGAATCCCTGCGGCTGCTGGCCGCGGACAAAGGGACACCTCGCCGGAGGGTCGTGCTCGCGGCCGACGTGCCGGACGACGACGTGACGGCCGTCCCGTACGACGATGAGCCCGCCGCGGTGACCATCAGCGCCGCGATTCCCCTGAAGAAGGTGGCCGCCGGCCACATCGATGACGCGGAAGCCGAACCAGACGTCGCGGCGGCGGCCGAAGCCAGCGCCGCCGCCGACGCCGGGGTGGAAGACGCGCAGTTCACCGTGGACAGCGCCGACGGCCACGAACTGGCCTGGTACGCCACCCAGGAACTGCGGTACCTGTCCGATTGATACCAGCTTCCGCTAGTCTCGTACGCGTCGATTTTCCGGGCATATGAGACAAGCGGAGGCGCGTGATTCACCGGCTGGTGCTGTGGAACATCGACCTGACCCTGGTCGATGTGGCGAAGGTCATCCGTCCCGCGTTCGCGGAGGCGTTCAAGTCGGTCACCGGCCGCCGGTTGGTGCAGCTGCCGCAGATGGCGGGGCGGACCGAGCGGGAGTTCTTCTTCGACGCGATGGCCCGTAACGGGGTCAGCCTCGCCGTCGGCGACGACTCCGAGCGCTTCGTGTCCCCGTTCAGCTCCGAATTCGCCAGCGCGCTGGCGGCCCGCCGGGATCAGCTGGTCGTGGAGGGGCTGCTGCTGCCCGGGGCGGCGGAGGCGCTGGCCACGGTTTCCCAGGCCGACGGCGTGGTCCAGTCCGTGCTGACCGGCTCGTCCCGGCCCAACGCCGCGGTCAAGCTCCGTGCCTTCCGCCTGGACCGGTACGTGGACATGACCGTGGGCGGGTTCGCGGGGTCCGACCCCTATCCCAAGGGCGCGCTGCTCGAACTGGCCCGGCAGCGGGCGGAAGAGAGGTACAAGACCCGGTTCAGCGGCAAGGCCACGGTCTACATCGCCGACTCGCCGCGCGACGTCCACGCGGCGAAAATCGCCGACGCCTACTCCGTGGCGGTGGCCAGCGGCCGTTCCACTTCCGCGGAGCTCAGGGCCTCCGGCGCCGACACGGTCATCGGTGACCTCACTGACATCCCGGCCCTGCTAGGCATCATCGAATCCCCCGTGTAGGCCGCCCGGCGCGCGCCCGGCCGCGGCCCTCTGCCCGCCCGCCATGACTTGGGGCGCGAGATGGTGCGGCATACGCCGTAAATCGGGCGCGTTGACATCCGGCTCGCGCCCTATGCTGCTGTCCGGGGAGGGCCGGAGGCCGCGGCAGATGATATGAGGGGGTCTGGGGCTTGTTGCGTCGCGCCGGAGACCGAATGATGCTGGTCATATGGCAGGCAATGACGCGGAAGCGGAACTGAGGGCCCAGGGCTACGGCGCGACCCTGTGGGCGCCGGGCGAACAGGCCGTCGAGAACGCGAGGGTCAGCCGCTTCTTGGGGTGGCTGGAGAATCGCGGAATGATAACAGCAAGAAATGAGATGGCGGGCGCGGGCGCGGGCGCGGGCGCGGGGGAGGCGGCGACGGGGGCGGAGGAGGCCGCGGTGCGGTACAACGCGCTGTGGGAGTGGTCGGTGGAGCGGCCGGGCGAATTCTGGGACTCGGTGTGGGAGTACTTCGACGTGCTGGGGGAGCGCGGCGACGGGCCGGCGCTGGCCGACGCGTCGATGCCCGGGGCCCGGTGGTTTCCCGGCGCGACGCTGAACTACGCTCGCAACGCGCTCCGGGCCGCCGAAACCGACCCGGACCGGCCCGCGGTCATCGCGTGTTCCGAGAAACGCGAAACCGCCACGCTCACCTACGGAGACCTCGGGAGGGAAGTGGCCCGGGTCGCGGCGGGGCTGCGGGCGCTGGGAGTCGGCAAGGGAGACCGGGTGGTCGCGCTCCTGCCGACCGTCGCGGAGACTCACATCGCCCTCCTGGCCACGGCGAGCATCGGGGCGATCTGGTCATCCTGCTCCCCGGACTTCGGCACCCGCAGCGTGGTGGACCGCTTCTCGCAGATCGACCCGGCGGTGTTCATCGCCACGGCCGGCTACACCTACAACGGCAAGGACTACGACCGCACGGTGACGGTCGAGGAGATCGCGGCTCAGTTGCCTGGCCTCAAGGCCGTCGTGATGGTGGATCTCATCGAGACCGCGCCCCGCCCCGCCGCGCCGCCCGGTGTCGCCATGCTCGCGTGGGACACCCTGGGAGCGCGGGACACCCTGGGAGCGCGGGACAGCCTGGGAGCGCGGGACAGCCCGGGAGCGCGGGACAGCCCGGGAGAGGGCGCGCGGGCTCCCGAATTCGAGGAGGTCGCGTTCGACCATCCGCTGTGGGTCGTCTACTCCAGCGGCACCACCGGACTGCCGAAGCCGATCATGCACTCTCACGGCGGCATCGTCCTGGAGCACCTGAAGTCGCTGGCCCTCCACCTTGACCTGGGTCCCGGAGACCGGTTCACCTGGTACACCACGACCGGTTGGATGATGTGGAACTTCCTGGCCGGCGGGCTGCTGGCCGGGACCACGGTCGTCTGCTACGACGGCAGCGCCACCTATCCCGGGACCGGGCGCCTGTGGGAACTCGCGGCCGGGCAGGGGCTCACCTACCTCGGAGTCGGCGCGCCGTACCTGATGACCTGCCAGAAGGAAGGGCTCGCTCCGGGGAACGACTGCGACCTCCGCCGGCTGAAGGGCATCGGGTCCACCGGGTCGCCGCTTCCCCCGGAGGGCTTCGAGTGGGTCTACGGCGCCGTCAAGGCCGACGTGCATCTCGGGTCGATGTCCGGAGGCACCGACGTATGCACCGGGTTCGTCGGTGCCAGCCCGCTGCTGCCGGTCCGGACCGGGATCATCTCGGGCCGTAACCTAGGGGTGAGGGCGGAGGCGTTCGCCGAGGACGGCACGCCGGTCACCGGCGAGGTCGGGGAACTCGTCATCACCGCCCCGATGCCGTCCATGCCGGTCGGCTTCTGGGGCGACGACACCGGCGAGAGGTACTCCCGCAGCTACTTCGAGAAGTTCCCCGGAGTATGGACGCACGGGGACTGGATCGAGATCCTGCCCGACGGAGGCTGCGTGATCTTCGGCCGTTCCGACGCCACGCTCAACCGGGGCGGGGTGCGGATGGGAACGAGCGAGTTCTACCGCGTCACCGAATCGTTTCCTGAGATCGCCGACAGCCTGGTCGTGGACACCGGGCGTCTGGGAACTGAGGGAAGGCTGGTCTTGTTTCTCCAGCTCACAGACGGTGCGGAGCTGGATGAGGGGCTCGCCGGAAGGATCAAGAGCGCGCTGCGCGGGCAGCTCTCTCCCCGCCACGTTCCCGATGAAATTCGCGTAGTACCCGGCGTGCCCAGGACCCTGTCGGGTAAAAAGCTAGAGATCCCGGTACGCAAGATCCTCCTGGGCACCCCTGTGTCCGAGGCGGCTGACCCGAGCGCCCTGGTCAATCCCGAGGTACTCCGGTCGTACGCGCCAGGATCTAGGCTGTTATCCAGGGGAGGGTCGACGGACGCGCTGTCGGAGCGCGCTCGCGGTTACTCACGGTGATCGTTTATCCACCTTAAACGGCGGCCGCGCGGAGTCTCGCGTGGCCGACCGTTAACATGCGCCTGCGCACAACGAAGTACGCGGGGCGGACATGAATGGAGTCGACTTTAGATGCCGGAACGCGCTAACGAGGCTCGGGAGGCCTCGGACACGGCAAGGAACGCGATCATCACCGACGCGGTGACGAGATGGCCGAGCGCGAGAGAGAGCGGCGCCGTGCCGCTCGAAGATTACTTCCGCCTAGTCGCCACCGAGATGCTGGCCGCGGCCGGCTCCGAGCGGATCGCGAGTACCGTCGCCCGCCACGAGGCCCTCGGACGAGCCCGGCCGCAGGGCCGCGCGGCGGTCGAGATCACCGACGGCGGTGAGGTCTCCCTGACCGGCACGGACGTCGTGGTGGACGTCGTCACCGACGACATGCCCTACCTGGTCGACTCGGTGACGATGGAGCTCAACCGGCATGGCGCGGACGTCCGGCTGCTCGTTCACCCGGTACTGACCGTGCATCGTGATGTGACCGGTGCCATCACCGGCCAGCCGGCCGCCAAGACCACCGAGGACGGGAACGGCCGCGAGTCCTGGATTCATGCCGAACTGGGCCCGGTCGACGACCGCGCCGCCCTGGACGCGGACCTGCGCCGGGTTCTCGATGACGTCCGGGTGACGTACGAGGACCAGCGGCGGATGAGGACGGCCGCCCGGGCGCTGGTCGAGTCGCTGACCGAGTCCGGCGGTCCGGAGGAGGCCGAGACCGGCCAGCTGCTGGCCTGGCTGTCGGCCGGCCACTTCACGTTCCTGGGCTACCGCGAGTACGACCTCGCGCCCGGGAGCGACCCCAAGCCCGTGCCCGGAAGCGGCCTCGGGATCCTGCGCCACGATGACCCCGGCTCGCCGGACACCCTGCCCGCCGGGTCCGTGCCCGATGGAGACCGCCGCCTGCTGGTGCTGGCCAAGTCGAGCACCAAGTCCACGGTGTATAAGCCCGACTACCTCGACTACGTCGCGGTCCGCAAGCACGACGAGGCGGGCGGGGTCATCGGGGAGTACCGGTTCCTCGGCCTGTATACCCAGGCCGCCTACACGGAGTCGATCACCCGCATCCCCGTGCTCCGGCACAAACTGGACCGGACCATGGAGGCCTCCGGCCTCGACGCCGACAGCCACGACGGCAAGGAACTCGTCGAGATCCTGGAGGGCTACCCGCGCGAGGAGCTCTTCGAGGTCAGCGCCGATCAGCTGACCCCGATCGCCCTCGGGGTGCTGCGCCTCGGAGAGCGGAAGCAGGTGCGGCTCTTCCTCCGCCCGGACGCCTACGGCCGCTACATGTCGTGCCTGGTGTACCTGCCGCGCGACCGCTACACCACGGAGGCCCGGCTGCGGGCCCAGGAGATCCTGCGCTCCGCGCTGGGCGGCGCCTCGGTCGACTACTCCGCGATGGTCACCAACTCGGCGCTGGCCCGGCTGCACGTGGTGGTGCATGCCGCCCCCGGCACCGAGATGCCCGAGGCCGACGCCTCCGGACTCGAGGCCGAGATCGCGGCGGCGCTGCGGTCCTGGGACGAGGACCTCATGGAGGAGGCCGAGCGCCAGCTCGGCCCCGACCGGGCCACCCGCCTGCTGAGCTCCTGCGGCCTGGGCATCCCGGAGACCTACAAGTCGGATACGGCGCCGGCGGCGGCGGCCCGGGACCTGGACGCGATCCTCCGGCTGAAAGACGACGGGGCGCCGTTCGGGTCCCGGCTCAGGATCCATCCGAACGGGTCATGGCGCCTGTCCGTTTTCCGGGCCGAGAGCCCGATGACCCTGTCCTCGGTGCTGCCGCAGCTTCAGCACATGGGCCTCGAGGTCGTGGACGAGCACCCGTATGAATTCAGCAGGCGGGAAAATCCGTTCTGGATCTACGAATTCGGCCTGCGCAAGGAAGGGGTGGCGGCCCCCGACGCCGGTACCCAGGGGCGCTTCGAGGACGCGCTGACGGCGCTGTGGCGCGAGGAGTGCGAGGACGACGGGTTCAACACCCTGGTCCTGGACGCGGGGCTGACCTGGCGGCAGGTCGTGGTGCTGAGGGCCTACGCCCGGTACCTGCGCCAGATCCGGACCCGGTACAGCCAGGGATACCTCCAGCGCGTGCTGCAGGCCAACCCGGCCATCACGCGGCTGCTGGTGCGGCTTTTCGAGTCCCGGTTCGACCCGGACAAGCGGTCCGGCGCGGCCGAGCGGGGCGAGGCGATCGCCGAGGAACTGCGGGGAGAACTGGACGAGGTCACCGTCCTCGACCATGACCGCATCCTCCGGTCCTACCTGGCCCTCATCGAGGCCACGCTCCGCACGAACTACTTCCAGCCCGGCGCCACGACGCTCGCCTTCAAACTCGCCTCCGAGCGGGTCACCGAGGCGCCCCTGCCCCGGCCGAAGTTCGAGATCTTCGTGTACTCGCCGCGGCTTGAGGCCGTCCACCTGCGGTTCGGGGCCGTCGCCCGCGGCGGCCTGCGCTGGTCGGAGCGGCCCGAGGACTTCCGCACCGAGATCCTGGGCCTGGTCAAGGCGCAGGAGGTCAAGAACTCGGTCATCGTGCCGTCCGGGGCCAAGGGCGGGTTCGTGTGCAAGCGGCTGCCCGAGCCGACAGACCGCGAGGCCTACGCCGGCGAGGTCCTGGCCTGCTACCGGGCCTTCATCGGCACCATGCTCGACATCACCGACAACCTGTCCGGCGACGACGTGATCGCTCCGGAGAAGGTGGTCCGGCTCGACGGGGACGACCCGTACCTGGTCGTGGCGGCGGACAAGGGCACCGCGACGTTCTCCGACGTGGCCAACGAGATCGCCCAGGCCCGGGGCTTCTGGCTGGGTGACGCGTTCGCCTCCGGGGGCTCCGAGGGCTACGACCACAAGAAGATGGGCATCACCGCCCGCGGCGCCTGGGAATCGGTCCGCTGGCACTTCTCCGCGCTCGGGGTCAACGTCGACGCCGACGACTTCACCGTCGCCGGGATCGGCGACATGTCCGGGGACGTGTTCGGCAACGGCATGCTCCTGTCGACCCGCATCCGGCTGGTCGCGGCCTTCGACCACCGGCACGTCTTCCTCGACCCGGACCCGGACCCGGCGAGCAGTTTCGCGGAGAGAAACCGCGTGTTCGGCCTCGCCCGGTCCTCCTGGGACGACTACGACCGTTCCCTGATCTCGGCCGGGGGCGGCATCTGGCCGCGCAGCGCCAAGTCCGTGCCGCTGTCGGCGCAGGCCCGGGCGGCGCTCGGCCTCGACGGCTCAGTGACCGCGCTGTCGCCGGACGACCTGATCAACGCCATCCTGAAGGCCCCGGTCGACCTGCTGTGGAACGGCGGCATCGGGACGTACGTGAAGGCGACGCAGGAGACGCACGCGGACGCGGGCGACCGGTCCAACGACGCCGTCCGCGTGGACGCGGCGGAGCTGAGAGCGCGGGTCGTCGGCGAGGGAGGCAACCTCGGGCTCACGCAGGCCGCGCGGATCGAGTTCGCGCTGGCCGGAGGCTTGGTCAACACCGACTTCATCGACAACTCGGCCGGGGTGGACACCTCCGACCACGAGGTGAACATCAAGATCCTGCTGGGCCATTCGGTCGAGTCCGCCGAGCGGGGCAAGCTGCTGCACCAGATGACCGACGAGGTCGCGTCGCTGGTGCTCAAGCACAACGACGGGCAGAACATGGCCCTGGCCACCGCCCGGTACCAGGCGCCGCGCCTGCTTCACGTCCACGCCCGCTACCTGCGCAAGCTGGAGCGGGAGAAGCGGCTGTCCCGGGAGCAGGACATGCTCCCGTCGGACAAGGAGATCGCCGCGCGGCGCAGTGCCGGAACCGGGATGACCGCGCCCGAGCTGTCGCTGCTGCTCGCGCACACCAAGATCGCGGCGGGCCAGGATGTGCTGGCCTCCGACCTGCCCGATGACCCGCACCTGCGGTCCGTGCTGACCAGCTACTTCCCGGCCCCGTTGCGGGAGAGGTTCGCCGACCGGATGTCGTCCCACCAGCTGCGGCGGGAGATCATCACCACCTCCGTGGTGAATGACATGGTCGACACGGGCGGCAGCACGTTCCTGTTCCGGCTGGGCGAGGAAACCAGCGCCGCGGTCCCGGACATCACCCGGGCCTGGCTGGTGACCCGCGAGGTGTTCGGCATGCCGGACTTCTGGCGGCAGGTCGAGGAACTGGCCGGGAAGGCGGACACCGACACCCGGATCGGGCTGGTCCTCGAGGCCCGCAAGCTGGTGGAGCGGGCCAGCCGGTGGCTGCTGATGAACCGGCGGCCCCCGTTCGTGATCGACGAGGCGGTCAGCTTCCTGCGGGACGGCGTCACCGCCGTGCGCTCGGCCATTCCGGCGCTGCTGGCCGGACAGGACCTGGCCGGGTTCAACGAGCGCCGGGACGAGTTCACCGCCCGGGAAGTCCCCGTGGCGCTGGCCGAAGAGGTAGCGGCCATGGTGCCGTCGTACTCGGCCTTCGACATCGTGGAGAGCGCGGCCCGGACGGGACGGGACGTCACCGAGACCGCGGCGGTCTACTTCGCGCTGGCCGACCGCCTGCAGATCGGGCGGCTGCGCGACCTGGTCACCGCGCTGCCGCGCGAGGACCGGTGGACGTCCATGGCCCGGTCGGCGCTGCGGGACGAACTGTACGCGGCGCACGCGGCCCTGACCCGGGACGTCCTGGCGACCGGAAACGGCGGCACGGCGGCCGAGCGAGTGGAGGCATGGGTATCGCGCAACGACGCGGCCGTCTTCCGCACGGCGGCCACGCTGGGCGAGATCTGGGAGAGCGAGCGCTTCAACTTCACGACCCTCTCCGTCGCCTGCCGCATCATCCGCACGCTGGTGCCGGTCGGCGCGTAGCGGGACACCCGCCCAGAAACGAAACCCCCCGCCAGCGGCGGGGGGTTTCGGGGGCGTCCCCCGGGAGTTACGGGCGTCCCCCGGGATTACGAGAACGCCGGGATTACGAGTGGGCGTCCGCGGAGGTCGGGACGCCGCCCATGGTGATGACCTGGATCTTGGCGTTCTTGGCCGACGCGGGCGGGTCGATCGCGGCGAAGTCGAGGTCGTAGTCGGTCTCGAGCTTGTCCGTCGGCTTAGACTCGTGAGACGGGATCAGCACCTTGAACGGGCCCGGAACGGGAATGACCTTGCCGGGCGTGACGGGGTTGGCCAGGTTCAGTTCCGACGGGGTCTCCTCCGTCTCGTTCAGGGCGTCCGAGTAGAAGACCAGCGCGCCGCCGTTGGCCAGGCGCAGCGCGAAGCGGTCGTAGGTCGCGCCCTCCAGGGACCACATCCGCTTGTCGCCGGCGACCGGCTTGATGCCGTTCTCGTAGGAGTACATTCCCGTGGTCAGCGGCCCGCTCTTCACGGCCGACGCCGCGGGGGCCTTAGGGCCGTCGTCCACGACGGAAGCCTGCAGCGGGCCGACCAGGTCCGGCCGGACGAGGTAGGAACTGGTGTCGTCCAGCTGGGCGATGTCCGGCGCCGGCGAAACCTTGGGCAGCTGCTGGCCGGGCTGCAGCCTCATGGTCGTGCTCAGCTGCCAGGGCGCCTGCGGGTTCATCTTCTCGAACGTCATCAGCGCCGGGCCGCTGGCGGGCCGTGACACCCCCGCGAGACTCGACGGGGCATCCTTGGGGGCTGTGATCTTCGTCGTCACGGCGAACCACTGCGGATACACCGACTCGCGGGGAATGATGAACGAAGGCTTGCCGTACGTGTACTTCTCGGAGTGCTTCAGCGCGAAGAAGTCGAAGGTCTGCTCGTGCCAGGAGACGCCCTGGGTCGCGGCGAGCGCCTTCTTCTGGTTGCCGGAGTCGGCCTGGCTCGTGACGCTCTTGAAAATGGACTTGGCCTGTGCGGTCGTCACCGCCGACGGTGAACTCGAACTCGCCGCGCCGCCGGACTGGCTCGCGGCGCCGGACGTCGTTTTACTGGCCGCCGTCGCGCTGCCTGAGCACCCTGCCGCGGCCAACGCGACAGCCGAGAGCGCGATGGCTGACATAAGCACATTTTTCCTAGCCACGCCTGGGGAGGATACCGTCCGCAGCCGCCCCCCAACGCCTATCCCCACATCCTTACCTTTCCTTAGTAAGCGAACAGCCATGTCCGGAGGCCCGGGTGCTGTCAGGCCTAGCCCTTCAGCGGCATCCCCGGGTCGTTCTGTCCTTACCCACAGTAATAAACGACTCGTCGGCGTTCAGTGCGCGCCCGCGGTGCCGCCGGCCCGAAGGGGCCGGGTATGGTGGCGCTCTTTGCCACCGGGCGCTCACAGGGATATAGGCTTTCGGGCATGACAGCCACCGATCCCGCCGATGAGCTCTCGGAACTGTCGTCGAAGCTCGACACCATCGAAGCCGTACTCGAACCGGACGCGATGCGCACCGAGGCGGCGGATCTGCGCGAGCAGTCCGCGGACCCGACCCTGTGGGAAGACCAGACACGGGCCCAGCAGGTGACGCGCAGGCTCTCCCATCTGGAGGGCGAGTTGTCACGACTGGACAACCTGCGGCAGCGCCTGTCCGACGCCGAGACGCTGTTCGAGCTTGCGGACGAGGAGACCGAACCGTCGGCACGCGAGGAAGCGCGCAACGAAGGGCTCACCGAACTCGCCGGGCTCCGTAAGGATATCGACGGGCTTGAGGTGCGCACCCTGCTGTCGGGCGAATACGACAGCCGTGAGGCGCTTATCACAATCAACTCCCAGGCGGGGGGTGCGGACGCGGAGGACTTCGCGGGGAACCTGCAGCGCATGTACCTGCGCTGGGCCGAGCGGCACAAGTACCCCTCCGAGGTCTACGAGGTCTCCTATGGCGAGGCCGGAATCAAGTCGACCACGTTCGCGGTCAAGGCCCCGTACGCCTACGGCACGCTCCGCGGCGAGCAGGGCACGCACCGGATGGTCCGCATCTCCAAGTACGACAACCAGGGCCGCCGCCAGACCTCGTTCGCGGGGGTGGACGTCGTCCCGGTGGTCGAGACGACCGACCACGTCGAGATTCCCGACGACGAGATCCGGGTGGACGTGTACCGCTCCTCCGGCCCGGGCGGCCAGGGCGTCAACACCACCGACTCCGCGGTCCGCATTACCCACCTGCCCACCGGCATCGTGGTCTCCTGCCAGAACGAGCGGAGCCAGATTCAGAACAAGGCCTCGGCACTGGCGGTGCTCCAGGCCAAGCTGCTGGAGCGCCGCCGGGAGCAGGAGGCGGAGGAACTGGCCGCGCTCAAGGGCGACGGCCGGCGGGCCTGGGGCTCGCAGATCCGGAACTACGTGCTCTACCCGTACCAGATGGTCAAGGACCAGCGGACAGGCCACGAGACCTCGCAGGCCGAGACCGTCCTCGACGGGGAGATCGATGACTTCATCGATGCCGAGATCCGCTGGCTGCGCAAGAGCGAAGCCGAGGAAAAGTAGGCACGGGAGAAGAACCTCAAACCCGTTAGGACCTAACGGGTTTGAGGTTCTAGGGAAGCACGTGGGCCGCCAGCAGCAGGCACAGGACGGCGATCAGCGCGATCGCGATGAGGACCTGCGGAGTCAAGCCGGAGGGGTGATGATGTACGCGTGCCTTCGCCTCGCGGCAAGCCGCGCAGCGACCCTCCACGACCGGGCCGTTGCAGTTCGCGCAGATCAGGTGCTCACAGCTCATTTGTACCCCTTCTGGTAGCAGTGCCCGGGTCCACTTGGCGTGATCTGCAGCCTTGCCTGCTTTTTTCCCCCTAGACTGTTCCCTGGCCAACCCAGGTTACCCCCAGGTTGCCCGGCTAGGCCGGAAATACCCCCCCGTGGCGGACGCTCGCGCACCGGGCTGGCCCGTGCGTCGGCAATCTCCGTCTTCGTCGAGATCTTAGTGATGGTCCCGTGATCAACTTTGACAACGTCTCCAAGACCTACCCGCACCAGAACCGGGCTGCGCTGGAGAACGTCAACTTGTCGATCGACAAGGGTGAGTTCGTCTTCCTGGTCGGGCCGTCCGGGTCGGGCAAGTCGACCTTCCTGCGCCTGATCCTCAAGGAAGAGCGGCCGACCGGAGGCCAGATCCACGTGGCAGGCAAGGACCTGGCCCGCATCGCCAACTGGAAGGTGCCGCACCTGCGGCGCCGGATCGGCTGCGTGTTCCAGGACTTCCGCCTGCTGCCGAACAAGAACGTCTACCAGAACGTCGCGTTCGCGCTCGAGGTCATCGGCAAGAACCGGCGCTTCATCCGCCGGGTCGTGCCCGAGGTCATCGACCTCGTCGGCCTGGAGGGCAAGCACGACCGGATGCCCAACGAACTGTCGGGCGGCGAGCAGCAGCGAGTCGCCGTGGCCCGGGCGTTCGTCAACCGGCCGATGATCCTGCTGGCCGACGAGCCAACCGGGAACATCGACCCCGCGACCTCGATCGGCATCATGAAGGTGCTCGACCGCATTAACCGCACCGGGACCACGGTCGTGATGGCCACGCACGACGCGGCCATCGTGGACTCGATGCGCAAGCGCGTCATCGAGGTCGAGTACGGCAAGATCATCCGTGACCAGGTTCGCGGAGTCTACGGACAGAACAGCTACTAGCGGCCCCTGCCGCGCGGTGACCGCTGGAGCGGCGGCCGGGCCATGCCCCTGCCTCCTTACCGCCCTCTTACGGTGCGCGTCACGTGACCACACAGAACTACCGAAGGATGAGATAAGGCCAGTATGCGTTCGAACTTCGTGCTCCAGGAGATCTGGATCGGACTGCGCCGGAACCTCACCATGACGGTCGCGCTCATCGTGGTGGTGGCCATCAGCCTGTCCATGCTCGGGACCGGCGTGCTGTTCATCCAGCAGGTCAACCAGACAAAGTCGTACTGGCAGAGCCGGGTCGAGATTTCGGTGTACCTCTGCACCGCGAACAGCGCCAACCAGAACTGCAAGGGGGCGGCGACACCCGCGCAGGTCGACGGCATCAGGCAGACGCTGAGCTCGATGCCGCAGGTTCAGTACGCGAAGTACCAGTCCCAGCAGCAGGCGTACTCCCTGTTCAAGCAGTACTTCGCCAACGACTCCTCGTACGTCAACACGGTGTCGCAGAACGAGATGCCGTCCTCGTTCGAGGTGAAACTCAAGAACCCGTCCACCGATTACAACGTGGTCGCCAGCGCCGTCACCGGCAAGGCGGGAGTGGACTCGGTCATCGACGAGATGACCATCCTGAACAAGTTCTACAAACTGCTCGGCGGCTTGCAGAACGGCGTCTTCATCGTCGCGCTGATCCTCATCGTGGCGGCGGTCTTGCTGGTCGGCAACACCATCCGGCTCTCGGCCTTCAACCGAAGGCGGGAGACCGGCATCATGAGACTGGTCGGCGCGTCCAACTTGTATATCCAGATGCCGTTCCTCCTGGAAGGCATCATCGCCGGGCTGATCGGCTGGGTCATCGCGTCCGTCTTGCTCATCGGCGTCAAGTCGCTGCTGCTGAATGAGTTGCAGCAGTACTTCAGCTACAACGTCGGTCTCTCGACGATGGACCTGGTGGAAGTCATCGGACTCGCGATGCTGGTCGCGATTGTCCTGTGTGGCGTGACCTCCTTCGTGACGCTGCGCAGATACCTTCGGATCTAGGGTTGACGTGTGGCCAAAGAGAAGAACGACGGCAACAACAAGGTCATCGCCCGGAACCGACGGGCCCGGCATGACTACGCCATAGAGGACGTCTACGAGGCGGGCCTCGCGCTGACCGGCACCGAAGTGAAGTCACTGAGGGCCGGCCGCGCGTCGCTCGCGGACGGGTTCGCGCTGGTGTCAGACGGGGAAGTCTGGCTGCATAACGTTCATATCCCGGAGTACGCGATGGGCACGTGGACCAACCACACGCCGACGCGGACCAGGAAGCTGCTCTTGCACCGGGGGGAAATAGAGCGCCTGATCCGGAAGACCACGGAGCAGGGGCTCACACTGGTCCCGCTGTCGCTGTACTTCAAGGACGGCAAAGTCAAAGTGGAGCTCGCAGTTGCCCGCGGAAAACGGACATACGATAAGAGGCAGGATCTGGCTAAGCGAGATGCCGCCAGAGAGGTCGAGCGTGCCCTACGGCGACGACGATAAGTCCGGAGGCGGACGATGACCGCGCGGTCGCGTGAATGGGGTGCCGGGGCACCCGTCGGCTACGGCCCGCCGGGCGGCACCGTGCCGCCGGGCGATGAACCCGTGCAGCGGGCGGGGCACGCGCCGTTGCCGGGAGAGGGCCCGCCGCCCGCGGTGACCGAGCACGGGTTCGTGCCGGTCCCGGGGAAGATAGCGCTGCCGACGGAGACACCGTCGCCGGAGGAGACGCCGGCGCCCGAGACAGCGGCGGAAGCGGCGAAGATGCCGTCGCTGGTGGAGACGCCGGAGCCCGTGGAAACGCCGGCGCCGGCGGAGATGCCAGCGCCGGGTCCCGCGCCCGCTCCCGCGCCAGCCGCGCCGCCGCGCAACGGCGGGCACCGCAAGCCGGCCGCGCCCGCCCGGCGCCCGCTGGTGCCCCGTAAGGCCAAGCTCGCCGGGGCGCTGATCGGCGTCGCCGGGGTGATCACCGCCGGATTCCTCACCGGCTTCGGCAAGCAGGGGTCCCCGGAGTCCACGGTCCAGGCTTTCCTGCTCGACTGGCAGCAGGGCAACTACCAGCAGGCGGCGGCCTTTACCACGGGTTCGAGGTCCGTCGTGGCGGCGCAGCTGTCGTCCGCCTACAGCGACCTCAACTCCAGCGCCACGTTCTTGTCCCTCGGGCCGGTCCGGCAGCACGGAGACACCGCCTCGGCGACCTTCAAGGCGACCGTCGACGTCGACCAGGGGCGCCACCAGTGGAACTACACCGGGCACCTGGGCCTGATCTCCAAGAACGGCAACTGGTTCGTCAACTGGTCGCCCGGCGTGATCAATCCCAGCCTCGGCCCGGGGGACCGGCTGGCCGTGACCGCCTCCTACCCGCAGCGCGCGCCGGTCACCGACTCCGCGGGCCAGTCGCTCGTGCCGGAGACGCCCGCCTACCACATCGGCGTGATCCCGGGCCGCCTGACCAGCATGGCCAAGACGGTGCGGGCGTTCAGCGGCATCGCGCAGCTGGATCCCAAGCAGGTCCTGGGCGAGGTCCGGGCCGCCCCGCCCGGTCAGTTCCTGTCTCTCCTGACCGTGGACCCGGCGACCTTCAAGACGCTGTGGCCTCGCCTGTCCGCGGTTCCGGGAGTGGGCGGCCAGGTCAAGAAGGAACGCCTGTTCGTCTCCGGCACCACCGGAGCCGGGGCGCTGACCGGGAGCGTCGGGACGGAGAACTCATCCGCCCTGCAGGCCGCCGGAGTCGCCTACGAGCCGGGTAACACGATGGGCCTGGGCGGGCTTGAGCAGACCTACCAGGACACGCTGGCCGGTACGCCGGCGGCCTCGGTCGTCGTGGTCAACTCCGCGGGCAAGGAACTGTCCACCCTGTGGACGGCCCCGGCCCATGCCGGGACCCCGGTGAAGACCACCCTGGACAGCGGCGACCAGGCGGCCGCCACCCGGGCGCTCGCCAGCCGCCCGAACTCCGGCGAGATCATCGCGGTCGACTCCGGGACCGGCGACATCAAGGCCCTGGCCACGCATGACGGCCCCGTGCCGTTGCCGGCGGGAGGACCGCTGAACACAAGGATCGCTCCGGGCATGGCGTTCAGCATCGTGTCCGCGGCGGCGATGATGAACGCCGGGATGCAGCCCGGGACGCCGATGCCGTGCAACAGCAGCGAGGCGATCGGCGGCCAGACGTTCACCTACACCGGGCAGAAGGCACCCGCGACCCTCGCCTCCGACTTCGCCCGGGGCTGCGGGACCGCGTTCGCCAGCATGGCGGCGAAGCTGACCCCGCAGCAGCTCGCGGCGTCGGAAAAGGCTTTCGGGATCGGAGGCGACTGGGACCTGCCCGTGCAGGCGTTCCCCGGCTCGGCCCAGTCCGCGTCCGCGGGAGCGGGCCTGGCCTCGCAGGTCACCGGGACCAGCGGCGTGCTGATGAGCCCGCTGGGCATGGCCGCGGTGGCGGCCGAGGTCGACTCGGGTACCGGGCACGCCCCGGTCCTCGTTCCCGGCGGCTCGCAGGCCGCACCGTCCCAGCCGCCGCTGTCGCCGGAGCAGCTCACCGGACTTCGCCAGATGATGCGCGGCGCGGTCCTGTCCGGGACGGCGAAGACGGCGGGCTCGCCCGGCGCCCCGGTCTACGGGCAGGCGGGCGTGACCCGGAACGGGCAGCACGGCTTCCTGAGCTGGTTCGTGGGCTACCGGGGCACGACGGCGGTCGCCGTCCTGCAGGCCGGGAACACGCCCCAGCAGGCCGCCGCCTCCCTGGCGGGCGCGTTCCTGTCCCAGGTGCACTGACCCACCCGGCGTATAGGCGGACAATCCGGCGCATCTAACAGCTGCCGGAGCAGTCCGCAGCCGGTTGCCAAAAAATTTACTGAAATTCTGGCCACGGGAAGCAACCTTTGCGTCACCGGCCGACGTCTTTACATGTGACTGTGGCTCGCTTGGGGGGTTGCGGCCCAGTCGTCGTGAGAGCCGGGCCTCATCTCGGGGGAGGCCCGGACTTCCAGACCGGCTCCGACCCTGCCGGTCGGCCCCCGTGGGCGCGTTTCGGCCACCGCCAGCGCCTACGGGGGCCATTCTCACGTCCGGGCCGCGCGGCCGCGCCCGGGAAGTCCGGTCGCTCCCCGGCCTGAGGGAATTTACGTTGGCGTCATGGCGTTCATGCAGTATGGTCAACGCAGGCGGCACGCCTCGCGCGGGCCGCTGACAACTAAACAGGGGGGTGAACGGTTTCGACTTCGGTAGTTGATCTAGGGGAAGCGAGCCGAGGACGGCGGTTGTAACCTCGTTAATACTGCGACCGCAAACCTATAAGTGCCAACTCTAAGCGCACTGCCTCCACTTTCGCCCTTGCGGCTTAAGTAATATGAGGCTGTCAGCCCGGGAGCGCCTTCGGCCCGGATCCTGGCATCAGCTAGAAGGCTTTACTGGTCGGCCCGGTCACGGGGTCGGCTAGGACATCAAACAGTGACTGAGCCCGTCGGCGACTTGCCTGCGTGATCGCCGGGGCTGAGAAAAGCACAGCAGGCTGCGCTCGGAGAAGCCCTAGTGAGGTGCTGAAGGACGCGGGTTCGATTCCCGCCACCTCCACCCATCACGCCCGGCCGCGTCATGCGGACCGGGCTTTTTTGCGTGTCTGGACGGGAAAATGCCTCTTGGTAGTCACTTAATAGCTTTACGTCGCATGATCGGCGGTCGCGGAGCTACTTTCGGGGAGTTGAACGGCGGCACACGTACCCGATCATTACCATTCTGCGCCTGAACACGGGATAATAGGGCGACGGATCGACACGGTTGTGGCTTGGCCGGTTCCGCTCGGCGGCACTGGGAAGCAGGCAGGCGCGGCTTCCGCAGGAACGCGTTGATACGTGTATGAAAGCGGATGCGTAACGAAAGGGGATGCAGGATGGCGGCGATGAAGCCGCGGACGGGCGATGGCCCGCTCGAGGTGACCAAGGAGGGCCGTGGCATCGTGATGCGCGTCCCTCTTGAAGGCGGCGGCAGGCTTGTCGTTGAGCTGACGGCCGACGAGGCCGCGGCACTAGGCGAAGAGTTGAAGAGCGTTATCGGATAGGGCGCGCCACGCCTGCCGTCGTGCCGTCAAGTGCCGTCGTGCCGTCAGGGCCGTCCTGCAAGCATGGGCGGCAGGCAGTCGCGTTTACCGTTTGACCGCGGCCAGCAGCCCGCCCGCGATCGGAAGCAGCAACGGAACGAGGCCCTCGTCGTTCCTGATCAGCTCGGCGAGTTCATCGGAGTCGGAGCCGGGAACGGGAGAGAAAGCGTCATCGAAGACGATGAGACCCCCGACCCGGAGCAGTCGCAGCCCCTCGGACAGGTATTCCGGGCCGGACGAGACGTCCGCGTCGCAGAACACCAGGTCGTAGCCGCCGTCGGACAGGCGGGGCAGGACGTCGTTGGCCCGGCCGAGTATCAGCCGGGCCTGGTTCGTGGCGAAGCCCGCCTGGGTGAACGCCTTGCGGGCCAGGCGCTGGTACTCCGGCTCGGTGTCCACGCTGGTCAGCACGCCGCCAGTCCGCATTCCGCGCAGCAGCCAGATCCCGGAACTGCCGCAGCCGGTGCCGACCTCCACCACCGCCCGCGCGTTGATGGCGGTCGCCAGAAAGCGCAGGGCCGCCCCGGTGGCGGGCTGGACCGGCTCGGTCCCCCCGATGTCGTCGGCGTTCGACCGGGCGGTGAGCAGGGGCTCGTCCTCCACGGCGAAACCGAAGTTATCGTCCGCGTAGTGAGTGTCGATGACCTTGCCCCCTTCGAGCTGGTGTTTCCTCAGGCGAGAGCCTAGCCAAAATGCTTCACGGGTGGAACATGGAGCGCCCGCCGATCGTTAACTATTCACCCGAGCGAGACAGGCCCACCGGTGGAGGAGCCCTTGGCACCCGAGTCCGCCCAGCCGCAAGGCGCGCAGCTTCACGAGGCTCAGTGGGAGCTTCCCAGCTGGGAAGAGATCGTGCGCGCGCATTCGACGCGGGTCTATCGTCTCGCCTACCGGCTCACCGGCAACCAGCATGACGCGGAAGATCTCACGCAGGAGGTCTTCGTCCGCGTGTTCCGCTCCCTGTCGAGCTACACGCCGGGCACGTTCGAGGGCTGGCTGCACCGGATCACCACCAACCTGTTCCTGGACGGCGCCCGGCGCCGGCAGCGCATCCGGTTCGAGGGCCTGGGCGACGACGTCGCGCAGCGCCTGCCCGGGAGCGAGCTGTCACCCGCCCAGGCATGGGACGAACGCCATCTGGACGGAGACATCCAGGCCGCGCTGGCGGCGCTGCCCCCGGACTACCGGGCCGCGGTAGTGCTCTGCGACATCGAGGGGTTCTCCTACGAGGAGATCGCGGCCACGCTCGGGGTGAAGCTCGGCACGGTCCGCAGCCGTATCCACCGGGGCCGGGCCCAGCTGCGGGCGGCGCTCGCGCACCGCCAGCGGACCCGGGCCCCGCGCGAGGCGCAGCGTGAGATGGCGGGCGGGTGAGCCGTGAGTCATCTGGGAGACAATCTCTCCGCCCTGGTGGACGGAGAGCTGACCGGCACTGACCTGGACCGGGCCAACGCGCACCTGGCCGCCTGCGAGCGGTGCCGGGGCGACGCGGCCGCGCTCCGGGCCCTGAAGAGCCAGCTGAGGGGTCTCGGCGGGGGCGCCGGCCACGCCGAGCTGACCTCGAAACTGCTCGCGGTGGCGGGACAGCCGCCCGAGTATCTTGACGTCGCCGCGGATACCCGGCTGTCGCCGGGCCGCCGCCGCTACTTCGTCTGGGGCGCCCTCTCGCTGGCGGTGGTCGGCGGGGTGGGGGCCGCGGCGTTCGGCATGGGCGGAGGCCAGCCGGGGACCCGGCCGGGACCGGACGTGGTCCCGCAGACCGAGATGTTCAGCGTGCAGCATGCCACCACCTCCGGTGACGTGCCGTTCCCCGAGCCTTCGCGTTCGGAGGGGTCCGCCGTCCGCCCCCACCAGTCAGCGGCGCGGGTGCCAGTCCGCAGGCCATGAGGTCAGTGCCGCGCCGTCCGGCGCTGCTGCTGAGTATCGTCGCGACGATCAGCGTGCCCGGTGCCCTCACCGCGCTAGCCGTGCTCGGCCATTACCAGCATGAGAGCGCCGCGTCCTCGGTCCAGACGGTGTCCGGCCTGCCCGTGCCCTCCGGCCTGCCCGAGCCGAACGCGCGGGCGGAGGTACCGGCCATCGTCACCCAGGCTCAGGCCCGGGCGCGGGCCCGGGGAGCGGCCCTGCTGCGGCAGGCCGCCGCGGCGGGCCGCACGGCGGCCTACCAGGGCGTGGAGTCGATCGCCGACACCACCATGACCGGGCCGGGCACGATGGTGGCCCGGGTGTGGCACCGCGGCGGCGTGACGGTGATGCAGGCCGGGAGCGGCCGGCCGGAGCAGGCCTACGACAGCGACGGCCGGGCCACGGAAGGCGTTTTCGGGGTCACCACGACGATGGTCGGCCTGTTGGAGAACCGGTATGTGCCGGTGTACCTCGGCACCGGCACCACGGTGGGACACTCCGCGCTGATCGTGGCGGTACGGCGGGCTGACGGGAGCACGGCCGCACGGTACTGGCTGGACGCGAAGACGCGGCTGCCCCTGCGCCGGGACCTCTACGGGGCGTCGGCGGGAGTGGTCAGCGACGAGCGGTTCACGCGCGTGAGGTTCGCCACGACGACGATCCCGAAGGCGGCCGCGGGGCCGGGCAGCACGGGGTGGGCGACGGTGGCGTCCCCGGTACGCCTCCTGTCCGAACTGAACGGATCGGGCTTCCGGGTCCCGCGCACGCTTCCCGGGAATCTGTCGCTGTACGCGGCGTCACGGGCCCGGACGTCGAGCGGGCGGGTGGCCGACTTCGGGTTCTCGGACGGGCTGCTCGCGGTGTCGCTGTTCGTCGAACGGGGCTCTCTTCCGCGGAAGATGCCAGGCTGGCGGGCGGAACGGGTCTCGGGGCACCTGGTGTACGCGGCTCAGCATGAGGTGACGATGTCGGGCCGCGGTTTTGTCTATACCCTGGTGTCGAACGCGCCGCCGCCGACCGTGGACGCGGTAGTGCGAGCGCTGCCGCCAAGCGGGTCCCCGGCGGCGCCCCCGGGGATCCTGGGCCGGATGGGCCGGGGCTTCGACCGCCTGGTTTCGGTGCTGGACCCATTCCGTTGACCGAGCCGTAACTCGCCCCGGGCCTGCGGAACGTTTAAAGTGGTAGTGGGTGTGATCGTCTCTCCGAGGACGGTCAATTTCCTTACGGAGAGCTGAGCGTGTTTGACCTTTCCATCACCAAGCTACTGGTCCTGGCGGTGATCGCCCTGGTGGTCTTCGGGCCGAATGAGCTGCCCAGGGTCGCCGCGCAGGCCGGAAAGGCCCTGCGCGACCTGAGGCGTATCGCCGAGGGGGCCAAGTCCGACCTGCGGGAAGGGCTCGGCCCGGAGTTTCAGGATTTCGATTTCGAGGACCTGAACCCCCGCCGTTTTGTGCAGAAGCACCTGCTCGACGAACCGGACCCGGTTAACGGCACGGTCCCCGCGGCCAACGGCAGCGTCGCGAACGGATCCGCCGCCGCCGCTAACGGCGCCACCATCCCCAACGGGAAAGCGGCCACCGATACCCTCCCGAAGGACGAGCCCCCGCCCTTCGACTTCGACGCGACCTGACCTGACCTGAC